>NZ_CP011503.1:325827-651655 GCF_001028665.1 Burkholderia pyrrocinia | reverse complement strand
CTTCGAACAGGTGCGGATCCTGGTCGGGATTGCTGAGGATGCTGGTTACCGCGACGTGTCGGCCGCCGATCTGCGACGCGACATCGCCGTAGAAATTCTCGGCGGCGACGACGTTGACGGTCGCGGCCTGCGCGAACGCGGGCGCCGCGAGCGACAGCGCGGCGGCAGCGGCGGCAAGCCAGCGGACAGGCGACAGGGCGCGCCGCGGCGCGCGCTTCAATGCAATGGACATGAAACTCCTCGTTGGAAGGGCGGCGCATGCGCCGCGCGATGCGGCGTCAGCGCTGCGCGGGCTTGCGCTTGCAATGCCCGCACAGGCCGCTCAGCTCGACGACCTGGTGGTGGACTTCGAAACCGTGCGCGGGCTCGCTCGCGGACAACTGCTTCGCGAGGTCGCCGCCGGGAATCTCGACGGTGTCGCCGCACGAATCGCAGATCAGGAACTGGCCTTCGTGCGGCACGCCGATCTCGCAGCACGCGAAGAACGCGTTCTTCGATTCGATCCGATGGATGAAACCGTGCTCGACGAGGAAATCCAGCGCGCGATAGACGGTCGTGGGCGGCACGCGGCCGCGCTGCGGCTCGAGTTCGGCGAGCAGGTCGTACGCGCCGATCGGGCGCTGCGCGGCCAGCACGCGTTCGTAGACCTGGCGGCGCAGCGGCGTCCACGCGAGCCCGTGCTCGGCGGCGAATGCGTCGGCCCGGGACAGCCGGGCGTCAATGGACGATGAGGTAGCCATGGCGTGAAGCAGGCAGTGAAACAGAGTATCGCGATGATATAACGTATCGCCGCGCCGTGCAGCGCGAATTCCCCGTTCCGTCCAAGCTCCGTCCCCTTCATCGCCGATCCGGCCGCACCGCACCGCGCGCGCCGCGCCTTGCCGGGCGTGCGCCGCGGGCCGTCGGCACGCGCCGTTGTGCCGCAGCGCGTCATAGAAAGCCGTCACGTCGCCTTGACAGCGCGAATCGCGTATCCGATCATTCGATCAACAACAGAGCAATTGATCGGTCGGCGAGCGTTCGCTCACCTCGCGACCGTCGTACAGCAGAACGAACCGGAGACAGCCAGTGAGACTGGAAGACAAGGTCGCGATCCTGACGGGCGCCGCAAGCGGCATCGGCGAGGCGGTCGCGCAACGCTATCTGGACGAAGGCGCGCGCTGCGTGCTCGTCGACGTGAAGCCGGCGGGCGGCTCGCTCGCGCGGCTCATCGAGGCGAACCCCGGCCGCGCGGTGGCCGTCACCGCGGACGTCACGCGCCGCGACGATATCGAGCGGATCGTCGCCACCGCCGTCGAGCGTTTCGGCGGCGTCGACATCCTGTTCAACAACGCGGCGCTGTTCGACATGCGCCCGATCCTCGACGAATCGTGGGACGTGTTCGACCGATTGTTCGCGGTCAACGTGAAAGGGCTGTTCTTCCTGATGCAGGCCGTCGCACAGCGGATGGTCGAGCAGGGGCGCGGCGGCAAGATCGTCAACATGTCGTCGCAGGCCGGCCGTCGTGGCGAGGCACTCGTTTCGCACTACTGCGCGACCAAGGCCGCGGTGATCAGCTACACGCAGTCGGCCGCGCTTGCGCTCGCGCCGCACCGGATCAACGTGAACGGCATCGCACCGGGCGTCGTCGACACGCCGATGTGGGAGCAGGTCGATGCGCTGTTCGCGCGCTACGAGAACCGGCCGCTCGGCGAGAAGAAGCGGCTCGTGGGCGAAGCCGTGCCGCTCGGCCGCATGGGCGTGCCGGGCGACCTGACGGGCGCCGCGCTGTTCCTCGCGTCGGCCGACGCCGATTACATCACCGCCCAGACGCTGAACGTCGACGGCGGCAACTGGATGAGCTGACGTGGCGCCGCTCGCACGCGCAACCTGCCTGCCGGCCCGCAACGACGCGGCAGCGCCGCACGCCGCGGCCGCCGTCGCACGACGAGGGCACGCCTGATGGCCGAGATCGTCGTCGCCGGCGAACTGCTCGCCGAATTCGTCGCCGCCGAGCGCGGCCAGGGTTTCGATACGCCGGGCCTGTTCGCCGGTCCGTTCCCGAGCGGCGCGCCCGCGATCTTTGCCGATCAGGCCGCACGGCTCGGCGCGCGCGTCGCGTATGCGGGCTGCGTCGGCCGCGACGCGTTCGGTGACGCGATCGTCGCGCGGCTCGAACAGGACGGCGTCGATGTCGCGCGCATCCGCCGCGTCGCGCGCCCGACCGGCACCGCGTTCGTTGCGTATCGCGACGACGGTTCGCGCAGCTTCGTCTTCAGTCTGTCCACCAGCGCGGCCGCGTGCGTCGATGCGTCCGACGTCGATACGGCGATGTTCGACGGCTGTCGTTACTTCCACGTGATGGGTTCGTCGCTGACGAGCGAATCGGCGATCGCGGCGGTTCAGCGCGGCGTGATCGAGGCCGCGCGCGCCGGTGCGAAGGTGTCGTTCGATCCGAACGTGCGCCCCGAGATGCTGAGCTTCCGCCCGATGCGCGCGGCGCTCGACCAGATGCTCGCCGCCTGCCACCTGTTCCTGCCGAGCGAAGCCGACCTGCCGTTCTTCTGCGGGCCGCAGCCGGCCGAGCGCGCGATTGCGGGCCTGCTCGCGACGCATCCGCTGCTCGAGCGCGTCGTGCTGAAGCGCGGCGCGGAAGGCAGCGTCGCGTTCGACCGCGCGAGCCGCGTCGAGGCCGGCGCTTGCGCGGTGGACGAAATCGACCCGACCGGCGCCGGCGACTGCTTCGGCGGCACGCTGGTCGCGAGCCTCGTCGCGGGCATGCCGATCGATGTCGCGCTGCGCCGCGCGAACGCGGCCGGCGCGATCGCGGTCACGCGGCGCGGCCCGATGGAAGGCAACAGCAGCGCGGCCGAGATCGACCGTTTCCTGACCGAACGAGGTATTGCATGTCCGGCCTGACGACCCTCGCAGAACGCCCGCGCACCGCGCACGCGGATGCCGTGCTGCGGATGATCTTCGACGCGAACCGCGCGGACGCGCAGCGCGGCATCTATTCGATCTGCAGCGCGCACCGGCTGGTGCTGGAGGCCGCGTGCGAAGCCGCGCGCGCGGACGGCTCGCCGCTGCTGATCGAGGCGACCTGCAACCAGGTGAACCATCTCGGCGGCTACACGGGCATGACGCCCGCCGATTTCCGCCGCGACGTCGATGCGATCGCCGCGCGCTGCGGGCTCGCGCAGTCGGCGCTCGTGCTCGGCGGCGATCATCTCGGCCCGAACCCGTGGCGGCAACGCCGCGCGGCCGACGCGATGCGCGAAGCCGGCGCGATGGTCGCCGCCTATGTCGAAGCCGGCTTCGAAAAGATCCACCTCGATGCGAGCATGGCGTGCGCGGACGATCCGGCGCGGCTCGACGACCGCACGATCGCCGCACGCGCGGCCGAATTGTGCCGCGTGGCGGAAGACGCGGCGTCGCGCGCCGGTGTCGCGCCCGTCTACGTGATCGGCACCGAGGTGCCGACGCCGGGCGGCGAGGTCAGCGGCAATACGGGCGATGCGAACGGCGCGGCGATCGCGCAGATCGCGGTCACGCGCAGCGACAGCATCGCGGCGACGCTCGACGCGCACCGCCGCGCCTTCGCGGCGGCCGGGCTCGACGACGCATGGACGCGCGTCGTCGCGGTCGTCGCGCAGCCGGGCGTCGACTTCGACGATCGTCACGTGCTCGACTACGACAGCGCCAAGGCAGCGTCACTCGGCGCGAGTATCCTGCATACACCGCGTCTCGTGTTCGAGGCGCATTCGACCGATTACCAGACCGAGGGTGCGCTCGCCGCACTCGTGCGCGATCACTTCGCGGTGTTGAAGGTCGGCCCCGCGCTGACGTTCGCGTTGCGCGAGGCGCTGTTCGCGTTGACGTTCATCGAGGATGCGCTGATCGACGACGTCGCGCAGCGCTCGCGGTTACGCGACGTCGTCGACGCGGCGATGCGCGCGCAGCCCCAGCACTGGGCGCCGTACTACCGCGGCGACGAGACCGAGCAGCGGCTCGCGCGCCAGTTCAGCTACAGCGACCGCATTCGCTACTACTGGCTGCAGCCGGCCGTCGCGGCCGCGGTCGAGCAGCTGTTCGGCAACCTCGCGCGGCAGCCGGTGCCCGAGACGCTCGTCGCGCAGTGGCTGCCGGATGTCTACGCGGCGTGCCGCGCGGGCGGGCTCGCGAAGGAGCCGCGTGCGTGGGTGCGCCACCGGATACGCGACGTGATCGCGCACTATGCGCGCGCGTGCGGAATGCAGCGGCCGGCGTGACGGGCCGCGAAGGAAACGACGCAAGACCGACGACACTTCGAACAAACACAGGAGACATGCCATGCAACGAAAGATGCTCGACGCCGCCGCACGCTGCTTCGCCGGAGCCGCGCTCGCGACGGCCGCCTGCGCCGCGTCCGCGGGCACGCTGACGATCGCGACGCTGAACAACCCCGACATGATCGAGCTGAAGAAGCTGTCGCCGGCGTTCGAGAAGGCGAACCCCGACATCAAGCTGAACTGGGTGATCCTCGAGGAAAACGTGCTGCGCCAGCGCGCGACGACCGACATCACGACCGGCAGCGGCCAGTTCGACGTGATGGCGATCGGCACCTACGAGACGCCGCAGTGGGGCAAGCGCGGCTGGCTCGCGCCGATGACGGGCCTGCCCGCCGACTACGACCTGAACGACATCGTGAAGACCGCGCGCGACAGCCTGTCGTACAACGGCCAGCTCTATGCGCTGCCGTTCTACGTGGAAAGCTCGATGACGTTCTACCGCAAGGACCTGTTCGCGGCGAAGGGGCTGAAGATGCCCGACCAGCCGACCTACGACCAGATCGCCGAGTTCGCGGACAAGCTCACGGACAAGTCGAAGGGCACCTACGGGATCTGCCTGCGCGGCAAGGCCGGCTGGGGCGAGAACATGGCGTTCGTGTCGACGGTCGTGAACACGTTCGGCGGGCGCTGGTTCGACGAGAACTGGAACGCGCAGCTCACGTCGCCGGAATGGAAGAAGGCGATCACGTTCTACGTGAACCTGCTGAAGAAGGACGGCCCGCCGGGAGCGAGCTCGAACGGCTTCAACGAGAACCTGACGCTGACGGCGTCGGGCAAGTGCGCGATGTGGATCGACGCGACGGTCGCGGCCGGGATGCTCTATAACAAGCAGCAGTCGCAGGTCGCCGACAAGATCGGCTTCGCGCCCGCGCCGGTCGCCGTCACGCCGAAGGGCTCGCACTGGCTGTGGGCGTGGGCGCTGGCCGTGCCGAAGACGTCGAAGCAGCAGGACGCCGCGCGCAAGTTCATCGCGTGGGCGACGTCGAAGCAGTACATCGAGATGGCCGGCAAGGACGAGGGCTGGGCGTCGGTGCCGCCGGGCACGCGCACGTCGACCTATCAGCGCCCCGAGTACAAGGCCGCCGCGCCGTTCTCGGACTTCGTGCTGAAGGCGATCGAGACGGCCGACCCGAACGATCCGTCGCTGAAGAAGGTGCCGTACACGGGCGTGCAGTACGTCGGGATTCCTGAATTCCAGTCGTTCGGCACGGTGGTCGGCCAGTCGATCGCGGGTGCGGTTGCGGGCCAGATGACGGTCGACCAGGCGCTCGCCGCCGGGCAGGCCGCCGCCGACCGCGCGGTACGGCAGGCCGGCTACAAGAAGTAACACGCAAGCAGTCACGCGGCCCGCGCCGTGCGCCGTCGTGCACGGTGCGGGCCGGCGAAGCTGAAAGGCGGGCAGGCCGTTCGCGCCCGCGCATCAACCGGAGGGACCCCGATCATGCGTCACCTGCGTCTTCCCCTGAGTCACGCGCCGTCGGTCGGCGACGCGTCGTCGCCGCCGGGCGCGCCGCGCCGCGCGCGCGGCGGCGCGAGCTGGCTCGTCTCGCCGTCCGTCGCGGTGCTGCTGCTGTGGATGTCGATCCCGCTCGCGATGACGATCTGGTATTCGTTCTCGCGCTACAACCTGCTGAACCCGGACGTGAAGGGTTTCGCGGGGCTCGACAACTACCGCTTCCTCGCGACCGATCCATCGTTCCTGCCCGCGATCTGGCACACGCTCGTGCTGATCGGCGCGGTGCTCGCGATCACGGTGATCGGCGGCGTGCTGATGTCCGTGCTGTTCGACCGCAAGTTCTACGGGCAGGGCATCGCGCGGCTGCTCGCGATCGCGCCGTTCTTCGTGATGCCGACGGTATCCGCGCTGATCTGGAAGAACATGATCCTGCACCCGGTGTACGGGCTCGTCGCGAACGCGATGCGCGCGCTCGGGATGACGCCGATCGACTGGTTCGCCGATTACCCGCTCACCGCGGTGATCATCATCGTCGCGTGGCAGTGGCTGCCGTTCGCGTTCCTGATCCTGTTCACCGCGATCCAGTCGCTCGACCAGGAGCAGAAGGAAGCCGCGCGCATCGACGGCGCGGGCCCGATCGCGATGTTCTTCTACATCACGCTGCCGCACCTGAAGCGCGCGATCGCCGTGGTCGTGATGATGGAGACGATTTTCCTGCTGTCGATCTTCGCGGAGATCTACACGACGACCGGTGGCGGCCCCGGCAACGCGACGACCAACCTGTCGTACCTGATCTACGCGCTCGGCCTGCAGCAGTTCGACGTCGGCCTCGCGTCCGCGGGCGGCATCATCGCCGTCGTGGTCGCGAACGTCGTGTCGTTCTTCCTCGTGCGGATGCTCGCGCGCAACCTGAAGGGGGAGTACGAAAAATGAGCGACCTGACCTTCGAAGGCCGGCGCGTGCCGGCCGTGTTCGACCTCGTGCGGCGCGCGCTGCCCGGCGCGCTCGCGTGGCTGATCGCGTTGCTGCTGTTCTTCCCGATCTTCTGGATGGCGATCACCGCGTTCAAGACCGAGCAGCAGGCGTACGCATCGACGCTGTTCTTCATGCCGACGCTCGACAGCTTCCGCGAGGTGTTCGCGCGCAGCAACTACTTCTCGTTCGCATGGAATTCGGTGCTGATCTCGGCGGGCGTCACGGTGATCTCGCTGCTGTTCGCGGTGCCGGCCGCGTATGCGATGGCGTTCTTCCCGAACCACCGTACGCAGAAGGTGCTGCTGTGGATGCTGTCGACGAAGATGATGCCGTCGGTCGGCGTGCTCGTGCCGATCTACCTGCTGTGGAAGAACGCGGGGCTGCTCGACACGGTGTCGGGCCTCGTGATCGTCTACACGCTGATCAACCTGCCGATCGCGGTGTGGATGACCTTCACGTACTTCAACGAGATCCCGAAGGACATCCTGGAAGCCGGGCGCATCGACGGCGCATCGACGTGGCAGGAGATCGTCTACCTGCTGATGCCGATGGCGCTGCCGGGGCTCGCGTCGACCGCGCTGCTGCTCGTGATCCTGTCGTGGAACGAGGCGTTCTGGAGCATCAACCTGTCGAGCTCGAACGCGGCGCCGCTGACCGTGTTCATCGCGTCGTACTCGAGCCCCGAAGGATTGTTCTGGGCGAAGCTGTCCGCCGCCTCGCTGCTCGCGGTCGCGCCGATCCTGATCGTCGGCTGGCTGTCGCAGAAGCAGCTCGTGCGCGGGCTCACGTTCGGGGCGGTCAAATGAGCGGGGCCGACGAAGGTGCTACCGACGAAGGCGCAGCCTGTCACGGTGCGAACGTGCTGATCTGCGATTGCGACGGCGTGCTGATCGACAGCGAGGCCGTCGCCGCCGACGTGATCGTGCGCGAACTCGATGCGCGCTGGCCGGGCGTCGATGCGCGGCCGGCCGTGATGCCGCTGCTCGGGCTGCGCATCGAGCGCGTGCTGGCGGGTGCGGGCGACGCTGTCGGCCGCACGCTGTCGGCCGACGACGTCGATGCGATCCGCCGCGCGGTCGAGGCGGCGGCCGTCAATGCGCCGATGGTCGAAGGCATCGACGCGGCGCTCGGCGCGATTCAACTGACGACGGCCTGCGCGAGCAACAGCTACCGTGCCTACGTCGAGGCGGCGCTCGCGCGCACGGGCCTCGCGCGCTTCTTCGGCGACCGGCTGTTCTGCGCGGATTCCGTCGCGCGGCCGAAGCCGGCGCCGGACGTGTATCTCGCGGCCGCGCGCACGCTCGGCGTCGCGCCCGCGCAGTGCCTTGTCGTCGAGGACAGCGTGACCGGCATCACCGCGGCGGCCGCGGCCGGCATGACCGTGCTCGGCTTCGTCGGCGGCGGGCATGCGTCGGCCGCACAGATCGACGCGCTGCGCGGGATCGGCGCGCGTCACGTATTCGACGACATGCACGAGCTGCCCGGTTACGTCGCGCGCTGGCAGGCGACGGGCGCGGTGCTGCCGAACTAGCAACGATTGCGCGCCGCCCGAAGGCGGCGCATCACGAACGAACGGAGACAGATCATGGCAAGCGTGCTCCTGCGCAACATCGCGAAGCGCTACGACGAAACCGAAGTGCTGCGCAACGTGAACCTCGACATCGCCGACGGCGAATTCGTCGTGTTCGTCGGCCCGAGCGGCTGCGGCAAATCCACGCTGATGCGGATGATCGCGGGTCTCGAGGATATTTCGAGCGGCGACCTGCTGATCGACGGCGCGAAGGTCAACGACGTGCCGAGCGCGAAGCGCGGCATCGCGATGGTGTTCCAGTCGTATGCGCTGTACCCGCACATGACGCTGTACGACAACATGGCGTTCGGCCTCAAGCTCGCGGGTGCGAAGAAGCCCGAGATCGACCAGGCCGTGAAGAACGCGGCGAAGATCCTGCACATCGATCACCTGCTCGACCGCAAGCCGAAACAGCTGTCGGGCGGCCAGCGGCAGCGCGTCGCGATCGGCCGCGCGATCACGCGCAAGCCGAAGGTGTTCCTGTTCGACGAGCCGTTGTCGAACCTCGACGCCGCGCTGCGCGTGAAGATGCGGCTGGAGTTCGCGCGGCTGCACGACGAGCTGAAGACGACGATGATCTACGTGACGCACGACCAGGTCGAGGCGATGACGCTCGCGGACAAGATCGTCGTGCTGTCGGGCGGCGCGGTGCAACAGGTCGGCACGCCGAACGAGCTGTATCACGCGCCGGCGAACCTGTTCGTCGCAGGCTTCATCGGTTCGCCGAAGATGAACTTCCTGAAGGGCACGGTCGACTCGGTCGATGCGGGCGGCGTGCTCGTGCGTTTCGACAGGGGCGAGACGCAGCGCGTCGCGGTCGAAGCGGCCGGGTTGCAGCGCGGTGCCGCGGTGACCGTCGGCGTGCGCCCCGAGCACCTGCTGGTCGGCACGGCGGCCGCGGGCGTTGCCGCGCGGACGATGGCCGTCGAGTCGCTCGGCGATGCCGCGTATCTGTACGCGGAGTCGGCGGTCGCGCCGGACGGGCTGATCGCGCGGATTCCGCCGCTCGATACGTATCGCACCGGCGAGGCGCTGCGCGTGCACGCGCAGGCCGAGCACTGCCATCTGTTCGACGAGCACGGGCAGGCGTTGCGCCGGCTCGGCGCGCACGCGAAGGCGGCGTGATATCCGGCTGTGGTCGGAAGTGCAGGGGTGCGGCCATGTAATCGACGAACGCGCGCCGCTTCAGCATCGGATGGCGGCCCGACGACTGCGGGGCCCGGCGCGTGGGGCGCGCGTCGGCACCGTTTTCCGGCGTCGCGCGCGGCGGCGTGAAGGGCGGGCGCCGCGGCGTCAGTCGGCCTTCGCGTCGAGCGCCGCGCGCGCGCAGGTTTCGTCGGTGACGAGCCCCGACAGCCAGCCGCCGCGCAGCGCGGCGATCACCGCGTCGCGTTTCTTCGGGCCGCCGGCGAACGCGATCGTCGGGCGCTTCGGCGGCGCGGCGAGCGACACGCTCGTCACGCGCGCGCTGGTCGACACGTCGATCATCTTGCCGTGCGCGTCGATCGGCATGCCGAGCAGTTCGGCCACCGCGCCGAGCGCGGTCATCTCGTCGAGCTCCTGTTCGGTGATGAAGCCGTCTTCGTAGAGCGGGCAGTGCGGGCCGGTGTTGCCGATCCCGACGAACGCGACGTCGGCCTTGCCCGACAGCGCCTCGACGATCCGGTACAGCCGGTGGTTGCACCACTGCGCGCGCTCGGTGGCGCTGTCGGCGAACAGCGGCGCGGGCAGCAGGAAGTGCTTGCTGCCGGTCTTCTCGGAGATGTACTGCGCGACGTCGTAGCGGTTCGACGAGCCGTCGGCCGCGATCGCGCCGACCATCGACACGAGCCGGTGCTGCGGGCGGTCGATCTGCGCGATCTGCGCGACCGCGGCCTTCAGCGTCCGGCCGCTGCTGACGGCGATCACCATCGGCCGCGTCTCGCCCAGGTAGCGCTCCATCACCTGCGCGCCGGCGACCGCGAGCTTGCGGTCGATCGCGTCGGGCGCGTCGGCGTCGACGGGCACGACTTCGCACATCGCGAGGCCGTAGCGCTTCGACAGTTGCGCGCCGAGATCGAGACAGTCGGCGAGCTGGTGGTCGACGCGCACGCGGATCAGGTTCTTCTCGACCGCGAACGCGACGAGGCGCTGCGCGACGGGGCGCGACACCTGCAGCTTTTCGGCGATTTCGTTCTGCGTGTCGCCCGCGACGTAGTAGAGCCACGCGGCACGCGTGGCGAGATCGAGTTTTTCTGAGGACTTGGACACGATAGCGATTCGGTTCGGAGCTGGGGGGCCGCCCGCGGACCGGCCGGCGGGCCGCGGACGGCATCCACTGTACCGCATGTCGTGCGCGCGGCAGGCGGCCGGTGCGCGCCGCCGCGGCGGCGCTTACGCGAGCCGCGCGCGCGACGGTTCGTACAGCGGGCGCACGTGGCGGTACAGCGCGCGGAACGCGTCGAGGCGTTCGCGCAGCAGCGCATGGCGGGCCGCGTCCGGTGCGTATTCGGTGCGCACCGGCGGCTTGGTCAGCACCGTCTGCGGATCGCCGCCGACGGCCAGCCAGCCGAGCCGGGCCGCACCGAGCGCCGCGCCGGTTTCGCCGCCGCCGATCTGGCGCGTGCGCACGTTCAGCGCATCGGCGATCAGTTGCGCCCAGAACGCGCTGCGCGCGCCGCCGCCGATCAGCGACAACTGGTCGGTTTCGACGCCGGCCGCATGCAGCGCGTCGAGACCGTCGGCGAGGCCGAGCGTCACGCCTTCGAGCACCGCGTAGCCGAGATGCGCGCGTTCGGTCGCGTGCGTCATCCCGAAGAACACGCCTTGCGCATACGGATCGTTGTGCGGCGTGCGCTCGCCGGACAGGTAGGGCAGGAACAGCGGCGCCGTCGCGAGCGCGTCGGCATCGAGCGCCTCGACTTCGGCGAGCAGCGCGGGCTCGTCGGTGCCCGTCAGCTTGCAGACCCAGCGCAGGCAGCTCGCGGCCGACAGCACGACGCTCATCAATTGCCAGCGATCGGGAATCGCATGGCAGAACGCATGCACGGCCGATGCGGGATTCGGCATGAAACGGTCGCCGACCACGCTCAGCACGCCCGACGTGCCGAGCGACACGAAGCCGTCGCCGGCGTGGATCGCGCCGATGCCGAGTGCGCTCGTCGCGTTGTCGCCGCCGCCGCCGGCCACCACGACGGCCTCCGACAGCCCGAGCTCGCGCGCGACATCGGCGCGCAGCGTGCCGGACGGCGCGTTGCCCTCGACGATGCGCGGCATCTGGTCGCGCGTCATCCCGCATGCGGCGAGCAGCGCGTCGGACCATTCGCGGCGCGCGACGTCGAGCCACAGCGTGCCGGCCGCGTCCGACGGGTCGGACACCTTCGCGCCGGTCAGCCGGAACCGCAGGTAGTCCTTCGGCATCAGCACGCATGCGGTCGCCGCGAACACGTCGGGTTCGTGCTTCGCGACCCACAGCAGTTTCGGCGCGGTGAAGCCCGGCATTGCGAGATTGCCGGCGAGGGCGTGGAGATCGGGCGCGCGTTCGGTGAGCAGCGCGCATTCGTCGGCGCTGCGCATGTCGTTCCACAGGATCGCGGGGCGCAGCACGCGGTCGTCGCGGCCGAGCAGCACGGCGCCGTGCATCTGGCCCGACAGGCCGATGCCGCGCACGGCCGCGAACGCTTGCGGATGCCGTTCGCGCAGCGCCGCGAGCGCGGCGAGCGTGCCTTGCCACCAGTCGTCCGGATGCTGTTCGGCCCAGCGCGGATGCGGCCGCGACACGGTAAACGGCGAGCCGGCGGTGCCGACGACCGCACCGTCCGGGGCGAGCAGCAGCACCTTCACTTCCGAAGTGCCGAGGTCGATGCCGAGATACATGAACGATCCGTTCCGTCAGAGAGGAGTCGCTACTTTAGCCGTGCCGCACGGCATGTGCCAAGCGGGTTTGCCCGGCTGCGCGGCCGGGCGCCGGCTGTCGCGCGTCAGCGCTGCGCGAGCCATGCGTCGACGCGCGCGAGCGCGGCGCGCAGCGCCTCGAACAGCGCGGCGTTGCCGGCGAGCGAGCCCCACAGCGGGCGGCTCGCGCACAGCGCGACGACGGGGTCGTCGGCTTCGACGATCGCCCGTGCGGCGCTTTCGTCCATCACGCCGTCCTGGTACGCGTACGGCAGCGTGCCGCGCGCCCAGCGTTCGAGAAAGCGCAGGAACAGCGCGGGCAGCACCGCGGTGGCGACCGGCGCCGCGCCGCGCGCGAACGATTCGACGAGCGTCGGCGCGATGAAGCCGGGGATCTTCGAGAAGCCGTCGGCCGCGACGCGCTGGTTCGTGTCGAGCACGTACGGGTTGCCGAAGCGCTCGAGCACGACGTCGCGGTAGCGTGCGAGATCGAGCGGGCTCGGCGTGAGGCACGGGATCACGTCCTGCGTCACGTAGTCGTGCGCGAAGCGCCGGATCGCCGCGTCGTGCGTGCCTTCGTGAATGTAGCTGTAGCCCGCGAGCGTGCCGGCCCACGCGATGCAGCTGTGCGTCGCATTGAGGATGCGGATCTTCGCTTCCTCGTACGGGTGCACGTCGTCGACGAGTTCCGCGCCGGCCAGCTCCCAGCGCGGCCGGCCCGCCGCGAAGCGGTCCTCGATCACCCACTGGATGAACGATTCGCCCATCACCGGGCAGGCGTCGTCGATGCCGGTGGCCGCGAGCACGCGTTCGCGCACGTCGGCGGTCGGGCGCGGCGTGATGCGGTCGACCATCGCGCTCGGCGTGGCGACGTTCGCATCGAACCATGCGAGCAGGTCGGCTTCGCCGCGCCGTTCGAGGAATTCGCGCATCCCCGCGCGAAAGCGTGCGCCGTTGTTGCGCAGGTTGTCGCAGCTCTGCAGCGTGAGCGGGCCCGCGCCGCGCTGCATGCGTTCGGCGAGCAGCGCCGCGAGCGCGCCGTACAGCGTCGTGCGCGCGCCCTGCAGGTCGGCCGCGAGATCGGCATTCGCGATGTCGAGCCGGTTGTGTTCGTCGAGGTAGTAGCCGCCTTCGGTGACGGTGAACGACACGATCCGGCAGGCCGGGTCGGCGCCGGCGTCGATCAGCGCGGCGAGGTCGATCGACCAGGGCAGCACGCGCGTGATCGCACGGATCGTCTCGTACGCGCGCTCGCCTTGCGGCGTGACCGTTTCGAGCGCGTATTCGCCGTGCTGCGCGGCGAGCGCGTCCATCGTCGCGCGCATGTCGTCGCGGATGTTGCCGACGGTCAGCGACCAGCGTTCGTCGGCCGGCACGGCCGCGTTCACGCGATGCAGATACCACGCCTGGTGCGCGCGGTGAAACGAGCCCGCGCCGATGTGCAGCAGCACGGGCGCGCGGGCGGAGGACGATTCGCTCATCCGGTGTCTCCTGTTCGTGCCAGTCTTTCCTGTCGACGAGATCATTTGCTCGTCATGTGAGCGAATGATCGTATTCGGGCGGGCGAAAGTCAAGGCGGGGAGACGGCATTTCGATGGTGCGCTGCGGCGGCGAGCGGGCAGCGCGGGAAGGGAGGCGAAGGGGCGCGAACAGGCGCCGGTCGGGAAAGGGCGTCAGCGCCCTTCGCGCGTAAGCGCGACGAGTTCGTCGAGCAGCTTGCCGGCCGGCCCAGGCAGGATGCCGTGGCGGCGCCGGAACGCGGTGAGCGTGCGCACCGCGACGACCTCCCGCACCGGCAGCGTGTCGATCGTGCCGGCGGCCTGCTCGGCGCCGTACATCGGCTCGGCCATCCAGCTCAGGAAACCGGCATGCGCGACGAGACTCTTCAGCGTCGTGACCGAGCGCGTTTCGACCGCGATGTCGGGCAGCGCGAGCCCGTGCGCGTCGAAGGTCGCGCGCATGTGGTCGAACGGCGCGGTGCCGCGCGGCGGAATCGCCCAGCGCGCGTGCAGCGTATCGGCAAGCGTCGGCGCGCGGCCGAGCGCGCGCAGCGGATGGTGCGGCGCCGCAACGATATGGCTGCGATCTTCCCAGCGGCACTCGGGAATCGCGACGATCTCGTCGGTGTCGGGCCCGTGCGCGGACAGCGCGAGATCGATCTCGTGCTTGTTCAATCCGTCGGCGAGGCGGTCCCACACGCCTTCGAGGATCTCGACGCGCAGGTTCGGCCAGCGGTCGAGCACGCGGCCGACCGCGACCGGCAGCACGAGGCTCGCGATGCTGCCCACCGTGCCGACCTTGATCGTGCCCTTCGCGAACCCGCGCATCGCGTCGAGCTCCTCGCGCGCGTGCTCGGCCTCGTGCTGCAGCAGCGTCGCATGCGGCAGCAGCGCGTCGCCGAACGCGGTGAGCTGCACGCCCTTCGAATGGCGCTCGAACAGCGGCGCGCCGACCTGGTCCTCGAGCCGCTTCAGGATCCGGCTCAGCGCCGGCTGCGTCACGTGCAGCGCGTCGGCCGCGCGGCCGAGGCTGCCGCACGCGACGATCGTCGTGAAGGCGCGCAATTGTCGGAGATCGAAAGTCATGCCGGAATGTAATGGCTTATCGCAAAAAATACAGTATCCGAGAATGGCTTGCGCTTCGATACTGTGGAAACCGCCAAGCCATCGAGGAGCGCAGAGCATGTCCGGCCATCCGCCCCCATCCGCCGCATCGATCACCGTTCGCGATGCGGTCATCGACCTGCTTCGCCAGTTCGGCATCGACCGCGTGTTCGGCAATCCCGGCTCGACCGAGCTGCCGATGTTCCGCGACTTCCCTGCCGATTTCCGCTACGTGCTCGGCCTGCACGAGGCCGTCGTGGTCGGGATGGCCGACGGCCATGCGCAGGCCACCGGCAATGCGGCGGTCGTCAACCTGCATTCGGCGGCGGGCGTCGGCAACGCAATGGGCAATCTCTTTACCGCGTTCAAGAACCGCACGCCGCTGATCGTGACCGCGGGCCAGCAGGCGCGCGCGATCTTGCCGTTCGACCCGTTCCTCGGCGCGACCCAGGCCGCCGAGCTGCCGAAGCCGTACGTGAAATGGAGCATCGAGCCCGCGCGTGCGCAGGACGTGCCGGCCGCGATCGCGCGGGCGTACCGCATCGCGATGCAGGAGCCGCGCGGGCCCGTGTTCGTGTCGATCCCGGTCGATGACTGGGACCAGCCGGCCGAGCTGCTGCCGCGGCGCGACGTCAGCAGCGTCGTGCGGCCCGATCCCGACGCGCTCGCGCGGCTCGGCGACGCGCTCGACGCCGCACGGCGCCCCGCGTTCGTGGTCGGCGCGGCCGTCGATCGCGCGGGTGCGTGGGATGACGTCGTGCGGCTCGCCGAGCGGCACCGTGCGCGCGTGTACGTCGCACCGATGTCGGGGCGCTGCAGCTTCCCCGAGGACCATCCGCTGTTCGCCGGCTTCCTGCCCGCGATCCGCGAGAAGATCGTCGCGCGGCTCGACGGGCACGACCTCGTGTTCGCGTTCGGCGCGCCCGCGTTCACCTATCACATCGAGGGCTTCGGCCCGCACGTGCCGCCGGGTGCGACGCTCGTGCAGCTCGTCGACGATCCGGGCGTTGCCGCGTGGACGCCGTCGGGCGATGCGGTCGTCGGCAACCTGCGGCTCGCGGCGCGCGATCTGCTGGCGCGACCGGCGCCGCCCGAGCGGCCGATGCCCGCACCGCGGCCGCCCCGCGCGCGCGTCGACGCGCCGGCCGGCGGCGAGCGCATGTCGGCCGCGTTCGCGCTGCAGACGCTCGCCGACGTGCGCGACGCGCAGGACATCGTCGTCGAGGAAGCGCCGAGCGCGCGGCCCGTGATGCAGGAACACCTGCCGTTCACGCGCAGCGGCACGTTCTACACGATGGACAGCGGCGGGCTCGGCTACGGGATGCCGGCCGCCGTCGGCGTCGCGCTCGCGCAGCCGGGCCGGCGCGTGATCGGGCTGATCGGCGACGGGTCGAGCCTGTATTCGATCCAGGCACTGTGGAGCGCCGCGCAGTTGAAGCTGCCGATCACGTTCGTGATCCTGAACAACCGGCGCTACGCGGCGCTGCAGGATTTCGCGCCGGTGTTCGGCTTCGGCCCCGGCGACACCGTGCAGGGCACCGATCTGCCCGACCTGGATTTCGTCGCGCTCGCCGAAGGGATGGGCTGCCGCGGCGTGCGTGTCGCCGATGCGGCGCGCCTGCGCGACACGCTGACCGACGCGCTGCATGCCGCGACGCCGGTCGTCGTCGAAGTCGAGATTGCCTGACGCGCCACGCGCGTCTTTCCGGAGATTCCATGCAAACCGTTTCGATGCTGATTGGCGGCGAACGCCGCCACTCATCCAGCGGCGCGACCTTCGCGCGCCGCAACCCGCTCGACGGCGAAATCGCGTCCGAAGCGCCCGCGTGCACCGTCGACGATGTGCGTGCGGCGGCCGACGCGGCCGCGCGCGCATTTCCCGAATGGGCCGCGCTCGGCCCCGGCGCACGTCGCGCGCTGTTGCTGAAGGCGGCCGCCGCGCTCGAAGCGAAGCACGAACAGTTCGTCGCCGCGATGGCGGCCGAGACGGGCGCGTCCGCGCTGTGGGCCGGCTTCAACGTACACCTGGCCGCGAGCGGGCTCGTCGAGGCCGCGTCGCTGACCACGCAGGTCGGCGGCGAACTGATTCCGTCCGACGTGCCCGGTTCGCTCGCGATGGGCGTGCGGCAGCCGGCCGGCGTCGTGCTCGGCATCGCGCCGTGGAACGCGCCGGTGATTCTCGCAACACGCGCGCTCGCGCTGCCGCTCGCGTGCGGCAACACGGTCGTGCTGAAGGGCTCGGAACTGTGTCCCGTCACGCACGGGCTGATCGTCGAGGCGCTGCAGGAGGCCGGGCTGCCGCCGGGCGTCGTCAACTTCGTGACGAATGCGCCGGAGGATGCGGGCGCCGTCGTCGATGCATTGATCGCGCATCCGGCCGTGCGCCGCGTGAATTTCACCGGCTCGACGCGCGTCGGCAGGATCGTCGCCGAAGCATGCGCGCGCCACCTGAAGCCGTCGGTGCTGGAGCTCGGCGGAAAGGCGCCGTTCGTCGTGCTCGACGATGCCGATCTCGACGCAGCGGTCGCGGCGGCCGCGTTCGGTGCGTTCGCGAATTCCGGGCAGATCTGCATGTCGACCGAGCGGATCATCGTCGACTCATCGATCGCCGATGCATTCGTCGCGAAGCTCGCCGACAAGGCCGCGTCGCTGCCGCTCGGCGATCCGCGCAAGGGCTCCGTCGTGCTCGGCTCGCTGATCGACATGAAGGCCGTCGAGCGCTGCAACGCGCTGATCGACGATGCGCTCGCGCACGGCGCGACGCTGCTGTGCGGCGGCAAGGCAGACAGCACGCTATTCCCGGCCACGCTGCTCGATCGCGTGACGCCGGCGATGCGCATCTATGCGGAGGAATCGTTCGGCCCGGTGAAGGGCATCGTGCGCGTCGACGGCGAGGCGGCGGCGATCCGTTGCGCGAACGACAACGCATTCGGGCTGTCGTCGGCCGTGTTCAGCCGCGATGTCGCGCGTGCGCTGCGCGTCGCGGCACGCATCGAATCGGGCATCTGCCACGTGAACGGCCCGACCGTGCACGACGAGGCGCAGATGCCGTTCGGCGGCGTGAAGGACAGCGGCTTCGGCCACTTTGGCGGCAAGGCCGGCATCGCGGCGTTCACGGACCTGCGCTGGATCACCGTGCAGACCGCGCCGCGCCACTATCCGTTCTGACGAGGCCACCGACGATGAGGATCGCCATTCTGGGTGCGGGCGCGATGGGCTCGCTGTTCGGCGGGCTGCTGGCGGAAAGCGGCGAGGCCGTCACGCTGATCGACGTGAACGACGCGCATCTCGATGCGATCCGCCGCGACGGGCTGCGCATCGACGACGATCGCGGCGAACGGCGCATCCGCGTTTTGCAGGCCGTGCGGCCGGAAGCCGCGAATGCGGACGCGGCCGCAGCGCCCGGCACATCGTTCGACCTGCTGATCGTTTTCACGAAATCGCTGCATACGCGCACCGCGCTCGACGGCGTGCGCGCGCTGCTGACGCCGCGCACGCACGTGCTGACGCTGCAGAACGGGCTCGGCAACGTCGAAACGCTGAATGCGTTCGTGCCGCTCGAACGCATCCTGGTCGGCGTGACGACGTGGCCGGCCGATGCCGCGGGGCCCGCGCACGTTCGCTCGCACGGCGCGGGCACGATCCGCATGATGACGGCCGACGGCGCGGCACGCCCGTTCGCGACGGCCGTGGCCGATGCGCTGTCGCGCGCGGGGCTCGCATGCACGCTCGACGCCGACGTGTGGGCCGCGATCTGGGAGAAGGTCGCGTTCAACGCGGCGCTCAATACGCTGTGCGCGGTGACCGGCTGCACGGTTGACCAGCTCGGCAACCATCACGACGGGCCGCGGCTCGCGCTTGCGATCGCGGCCGAGACGGCCGCCGTCGCCCGCGCGAAGGGGATCGCCGTCGACGGCGAACGCATTGCGCGCAACGTCGAACACGCCATCAGCGAGCATCGCGGCCATCGCCCGTCGATGCTGCAGGACGTGCTCGCGGGCCGCCGCACGGAAATCGACGCGATCAGCGGCAAGGTCGTCGCCGCCGCGCGCGAAACGGGCGTCGCGGTGCCGCATACCGAGACGCTGCTCGCGCTCGTCCGGCTGATCGATGCACGGATGAACTGAGCATCAGACTGGCGGCGCTGCGTGCGCCGCGCAACGATACGAGCCGCCGCGCGCAGGCGATGGCGCCGGATCGAGACGGGTTGGACAAGACACCGGAGCCGGCGCCGACGCGTCGACGCCGGCCGACCGCGCAGTACGAGATCCGGGCACGCGCCACGGCGCCAGCCCGGGCAACCGGAGACGTCATGAAAGCCATCGAATGCCGTTGTCTTGCCGCGCGCCGTTCGCGCATGTTGCCGCCGACGCGCGGCGCACGGGAGGTTGCATGAGCACGCGCGACGGATTGCCGCCGCCGTCGGTCGACATCGGCACGACGCTCGACGACGGGCCGTTCACGACGATGCAGCGCTGCGTGGTGCTGCTCGCCGCGCTCGCGATCGTGCTCGACGGCTTCGACGGCCAGTTGATCGGTTTCGCGATTCCCGTGCTGATCCGCGAATGGGGCATCACGCGCGGCGCGTTCGCGCCGGCCGTCGCGGCCGGGCTGATCGGGATGGGCATCGGCAGCGCGTGCGCGGGGATCGTCGCGGACCGCTTCGGCCGCCGCCAGGCCGTGATCGGCAGCGTGTTCCTGTTCGGCGTCGCGACCTGTGCGATCGGCTTCGCGCCCGACGTCGCGGCGATCGCGATGCTGCGCTTCTGCGCGGGGCTCGGGATCGGCGGCGCGCTGCCGACGGCCACGACGATGACGGCCGAATACACGCCCGCGCGGCGCCGCACGATGATGGTGACCGCGACGATCGTCTGCGTGCCGCTCGGCGGGATGCTGGCCGGCCTGTTCGCGCACGAGGTGCTGCCGCGCTTCGGCTGGCGCGGCCTGTTCTTTGCGGGCGGCGCGCTGCCGCTCGTGCTCGGTTTCGTGCTCGTGCGCGCGCTGCCCGAATCGCCGCGTTATCTCGCGCGACGCCCCGCGCGCTGGCCGGAACTCGGCGCGCTGCTCGCGCGGATGCAGCGGCCGGTCGCACCGGGCACCGTGTTCACCGATACGAAGGACGCACGCGCAGCCGGTGGCCGCGGCGGCTTCGGCACGCTGTTCGCGAGCGGCCAGGCGCGCGACACGATCGCGCTGTGGTGCGCGTTCTTCATGTGTCTGCTGGCTGTCTACGCGGCGTTCAGCTGGTTGCCGACGATGCTGGCCGCGAGCGGGCTCAGCGTGTCGGTTGCGGGCGCGGGGCTCACCGCGTACAACCTCGGTGGCGTGATCGGCGCGCTGCTGTGCGCATGGGCGATCGCGCATGCCGGGTCGCGCTGGCCGCTCGCGCTGTGCAGCATTGGCGGCGTGGCGAGCGCGGTGTGGCTGATGGGCGTCGATGCGAGCCGCCACACGAACTGGCTGATCGTCGGGCTCGGCCTGCACGGACTGTTCGTCAACGCGGTGCAGTCGACGATGTATGCGCTTTGTGCGTACATCTACCCGACCGCGGTGCGCGCGACGGGTACCGCGAGCGCACTCGCGTTCGGCCGGCTCGGCGCGATCCTCAGCGCGTTCGCGGGCGCGGTCGTGATCACGGCGGGCGGCGCGAGCGCGTACCTGACGATGCTGGCCGCCGCGATGGGCGTGGTGTGCATCGCGCTGCTCGCGGTGCGGCGGCACATTCCGCGGCTGTCGCGCGCGCAGTCGCTGCCGCGCGAAGGGGAGGAGCCAGGGCCTATTCACGCTAATAACGGGCTTGCGCTGGCCACCAGAAGGGCCGAGCGCAAGGACTGCGACGAAGCGAATACTCGACGTATTCGCAAGGAGCATGACGCAGCGATCGGCCCTTCTGGTGGCCAGCCCCACGAATGAATTTTTCCAAACAGGGGAACGTGCCTTTCCGCCCGCATTGCGGCGTCGTTCGTCGTTGCAATAGCTACGGCTATTGCGCCTCCTCTCTCCTTGCACTGCGGGCGGAAAGGCACGTTCGCAAGCCCGTTATTAGCGTGAATAGGCCCTAGCCCGCACGTCGTCGTGACGTGCGGGCGCATCAAGTGCGTTACAGCGTGGTGCGCACGTGCCAGAGCTCGGGGAACAGCACGACGTCGAGCATCTTGCGCAGATACGGCGCGCCGCTGGTGCCGCCGGTGCCCTGCTTGAAGCCGATGATGCGCTCGACGGTCGTCACGTGACGGAAGCGCCACTGCCGGAACGCGTCCTCGAGATCGACCAGTTCCTCGGCCATCTCGTACAGTTCCCAGTGCTGCTGCGGGTGACGGTACACCTCGAGCCACGCGGCCTCGACCGTCTCGTCGTGCCGCGTCGGCTGCGTCCAGTCGCGCTCGAGCCGCTCCGCTGCGATCGGGAAACCGCGCCGCGCGAGCAGGCGCACGACCTCGTCGTAGAACGACGGCGCTTCGAGCGTCGCACGCACCTGTTCGAGGATGTCGGGCCGGTGCGCATGCGGCTGCAGCATCTGCACGTTCTTGTTGCCGAGCAGGAATTCGAGCTGGCGATACTGGTACGACTGGAAGCCCGACGACTGCCCGAGATACGGCCGCATCGCCGAATACTCGGACGGCGTCATCGTCGACAGCACGCTCCACGCCTGCACGAGCTGCTCGAGGATGCGCGACACGCGCGCGAGCATCTTGAACGCGGGCGGCAACGCGTCGGTGCGCACCGCATCGAGCGCGCCGCGCAGCTCGAACAGCGCGAGCTTCATCCACAGCTCGCTCGTCTGATGCTGGATGATGAACAGCATCTCGTTGTGATCGGGCGACAGCGGATGCTGCGCGTCGAGGATCGAATTCAGCGACAGGTAGTCGCCGTAGCTCATCGACTTCGAAAAATCGAGCTGCGCGTTGTGCCAGCCGGCTTCACCGGTGGCATCGCCCGGCACGTGTGGCGCTTCGTGTGCCGCTTGAGCAGATTGCGCGGCGCGTGCACCCGAGAACGGGCAGCCCGCCGGCGCGTCGTTGCCGGGTGGCTGCATATGACCAGAATTCACGACTTTCTCCAGGATTGAATGACGGGGGCGCGGCGCGTTATCCGCACGTCACTGCGGCGCGCGCCGGGCAAAGCCGGTCAGGTCACCGCGCCGCGTTCGGCGAACTCGGGCGCCTTCCACGCGTCGGTGGCCAGGATGTCGCGCAGCGTCTCGACGGCATCCCACACGTCGACGAAGCGCACATAGAGCGGCGTGAAGCCGAAGCGCAGCACGTACGGCTCGCGATAGTCGCCGATCACGCCGCGCGCGATCAGCGCCTGCATCACTTCGTAGCCGTGCGGATGCTCGAAGCTCGCCTGCGAGCCGCGCTGGTGATGCGAGCGCGGCGTGACGAGCTTCAGCGACTGGCCCGCGCAGCGCGCTTCCACGAGCGCGATGAACGCATCGGTCAGCGCGAGCGACTTGCGGCGGATCGCGTGCATGTCGGTCTGCAGGAACACGTCGAGCCCGCATTCGACCATCGACATCGACACCATCGGCTGCGTGCCGCACAGGAAGCGCGCGATGCCCGGATCGGGCGCGAAGCCCGGCTGCATCGCGAACGGCGCGCGGTGGCCCCACCAGCCGGACAGCGGCTGCGAGAAATGCGCGTGATGGCGCTGCGGCACCCACACGAACGCGGGCGAACCGGGGCCGCCGTTCAGGTACTTGTACGTGCAGCCGACCGCGCCGTCCGCGCGCGCGCCGTTCAGGTCGACCGGCACCGCGCCGGCCGAGTGCGCGAGATCCCACAGCATCAGCGCGCCCGCGTCGTGCACGAGTTGCGTGACGGCCGGCATGTCGTGCATGTAGCCGGTGCGGTAGTTCACGTGCGTGATCATCGCGACGGCCGTGTCCGCGCCGAGCGCGTCGGGCAGGTCGGCCGGATCGTCGATCAGGCGCAGTTCGTAGCCACCGCCGAGCTGCTCGATCAGCCCCTGCGCGATATACAGGTCGGTCGGGAAGTTCGAGCGTTCCGACACGATCACGCGGCGCTCGGGCGCGCGCTCGACCTGGTGGCGCAGCATCGCCGACAGCAGCTTGAACAGGTTGATCGAGATGGTGTCGGTCACGACCGTTTCGCCGGGCGCGCCGCCGATCAGCGTCGCGAGCTTGTCGCCGAGACGGCGCGGCAGTGCGAACCAGCCGGCCGTGTTCCAGCTCCGGATCAGTCCTTCGCCCCATTCGGCGCCGATCACCTGCTGCGCGCGGGCGGCCGATGCGCGCGGCTGCGCGCCGAGCGAGTTGCCGTCGAGGTAGATCACGCCGTCGGGCAGCGCGAACTGGTCGCGCAGCGGGGCGAGCGGGTCGTCGCGGTCGAGCGCGAGCGCGTCTTCACGGGTCTTGATCATGATGTGGTGTCGTAGGTCGGGGTAATCAGGAAGCACGCGCGGGCAGCGCGCGCAGCACCGCGCGCACGGGGCTCGCGTCGAGCGTCGCGAACTTCAGCGGCAGTGCGATCAGTTCGTAGTCGCCGGGCGGCACGTCGTCGAGCACGATGCCTTCGAGGATCGCCATCCGGTGCGCACGCACGCGGTGATGCGCATCCATCGTCTTCGATTCCTGCGGGTCGAGCGACGGCGTGTCGATGCCGATCAGCTTCACGCCATGCGCGGCGAGCAGGTCGATCGTTTCAGGCGCGACCGCGCAGAAGTCGGGGTCCCATTGCGCGACCGGCGCTTGCGCACAGGTGCGCAGCAGCACGCGCGGCGGCACGCCGTCGAGCGCGGCCGCAAGGTCGGCCGGCTGCACGACGGGCGATGCGCCGATGCAATGGATCACGCGGCACGGGCCGAGATAGGTGTCGAGCGGCACGGCGCCGATCGGCGCGCCGTCGGCGTCGTAGTGCAGCGGCGCGTCGCAGTGTGCGCCCGTGTGCGGCGACAGCGTCAGGCGCGCGACGTTGACCGGCGAGCCGGCCTCCATCCGCCACACGCGTTCGACGGAAACCGGCGTATCGCCCGGCCACACGGGAGTGGCGGGGCTGACAGGCGGCGAGATGTCCCAGAGTGTGTCCATGGCATGACGAAGCGGTGAGTCGATGCTTCGAATGATAGGTGGACGCTCGCAGAAAGTGCTTGCGAAATAAACATGGACAATCCGCCGGATTGGCAGATAATTCGACTCAGAGGGAAAACGGGGACCATAAATGCACGCGATCACGCTCGATGCCACCGACTGCCGGATTCTGGCGGTACTGCAGGAAGAGGGCAGAATCAGCAATCTCGATCTGGCGGAACGGATTTCGCTTTCGCCGTCCGCCTGCCTGCGCCGCATGCGCCTGCTCGAGGAGCAGGGCGTGATCGAGCACTATCGCGCGTGCCTGAGCCGCGAGAAGCTCGGCTTCGAGCTCGAGGCGTTCGTGCAGGTGTCGATGCGCAACGAAGAGAATCAATGGCACGAGCGCTTCGCGGAAGCGCTGCGCGAATGGCCGGAGGTGGTCGGCGCATTCGTCGTGACGGGCGAGAGCCACTATCTGCTGCGCGTGCTCGCGCACAACCTCAAGCACTATTCGGATTTCGTGCTGAACCGGCTCTACAAGGCGCCGGGCGTGATGGACATCCGTTCGAACATCGTGCTGCAGACGCTGAAGGACGAAGCCGGCGCGCCGGTCGGGCTGGCGCGCACGGGCGCGATCAAAGCGGTGTAAGGCCGTGGAAGCCGCCGCCGTGGAACACGAGCGGCGGCGTCTCGTCCGATGCGGCGCGCACGCCGCAGCGTTCCACTTCGCCGACGAAGATCACGTGGTCGCCTTCGTCATAGCGGCTGCGGTTATGGCATTCGAACCACGCGAGCGCGCCGTCGAGCACCGGCATCCCCGAGTTGCCGGCCACGTGCGCGATCCCTTCGAAGCGGTCGCCCTTGTAGGTCGAGAAGCGCTTGCACAGGTCGAGCTGCGACGCCGCAAGCACGTTTACCACGTAATGACTGTTGCCGCGAAACACCGGCGTCGACGCCGATTTGTGCGCGAGGCTCCACAGCACGAGCGGCGGATCGAGCGATACCGAGTTGAACGAGCTGGCGGTGATGCCGATCAGTTGCCCGGACGGCGCGCGCGTCGTGATCACCGTCACGCCCGTCGCGAACTGGCCGAGCGCCTGGCGGAAGGCGGCCGCGTCGAAATCCGGCGGGTTGGCGCGGCTCATCGGGCGGCCTTCCGGAACGAAACGGGCGGGCGCGGCGCGACGCGGGTGTGACGGGCGCGGCGGACGAAAGGCGACAAGGCGGTCGGTTGGGAAGTGGTGCGCATGGCCCGATTTTAGCGGAATCGGGGCCGCCGGGCCCGGCCGGACGGCGCATTGCGGGGATAGCGTGACGTAGCGAACACTGCGGCGCGCTGCCGGGATCACGATGGCGCGCGGTCGGCGTGGCCGTTCTGGCGCGTTGTTGTGCGGTGCCGTCGGCCCGTCCGCCTGCCTATCCGCCGATCCGACACGCGTGCCATCGACGCGCGCTATCGCGTCGTCGCCAGCCCGAGCGACAGCGCCCCCGTCACGATCAGGCTCGACGCCCACACCGTATCGAGATTGAACCAGCTCCGCGACACGAACTTCAGCCCGAGATAGCGGTACACGAGCCACGCGAGCCCGCCGCCGGCGGCGATCATCGCGGCCGCATGCACGGCCGCGACGACGAGCGCCATCCCGAGATGCGCATCGACGAGCGTGGCCGCCGCGCGGTGGCCGGCATCCAAGTCGAGCCCGCAAAGCCCAAGGTAGATCGGCACCAGCATCAGCCCCGCGCCGTGCGCGATCGCGACCGCGAACGACCACAGGCCGAGCCGCGCCGGCGGGATCCGTGCGAGCGCACGCGGATGCCGGCGCCGGATCAGCAGCACGGCGCCGAAACCGATCACGAGTGCGCTCGCACCGATGCGGATCGCCGACTGCCACGCGAGCAGCGCGGCGAGCAGCCCGAACGGCAGCATCACCGCGAATACCGCGAGCGCATGGCCGAGCGCGAGATAACCGAGCGCCGCGACGAGCGCGCCGCCGCGGCGCGTCATCAGCGCGTTCGACACCGCGAGCGGCCAGCCCATCGCGGGGTTGAGCCCGTGATACACGCCGCTCGCGAGCACCGCCGCCCACAGCGCAAACTGCGCGTGAAGTCCGGTGCTCAACGCTTGACCGACGGATAGCAGAACGAGTCGGTCGAGCAGTCGCCGCCTTCGAGCCGGATCTGGTGCGCGCGATAGCCGTCGGGGAACTCGACCCAGTAATCGTCGGCGAGCGTCAGCCCGCCGTCCGGCCCCGCGTGCGCGAGCACCTGCGCGGCCGGCACGCCGTCCGGATAGAACTGGTCGTCCCACGTCGAATAGAGCGAGTTGGTCCAGTACACGCGCCGGCCGTCGCGGCTGATCTCGACCATCTGCGGGCCGCCCGCGAATGCGCGGCCGTTCGTGTGCGGCGCGCGGCGCACGATGCCGCCGATCCGCACCGACCCCGCGAGCACCGGGTGATGCGGATCCGACACGTCGTACTGGCGCATCTCGCCGGTGCCCCAGCACGACACGTAGAGGAAGCGGTCGTCGAGCGACAGGTCGATGTCGGTCACGAGCGGCGGCACCGCGCCGAACGCTTGCAGCAACGGCGGCAGTTCGTCGGCCGCGGCCGGTTCGGGCGGGATCGTCGCGGTCTTCTTCACATGGAACTTGCCGTCCTCGCGCCACCAGGTCCAGATCGAGCCTTCGAGATTCGTCGTATCGACCACGACGCCGACGAATCCGTATTCGCGCACCGGGTCGTGCGCGGGCCGCACTTCGAGCGCCATCTGGTGCTGCGCGCCGAGATCGATCGTCTGCACGTTGCGCCGTGCGCGCAGGTCCCAGAAATGCAGCCGGTGCCCGTATTTGTTCGCGAGCAGGTCCTCGGGCACGATGCCGTTCTCGAATTGCGGCGGCAGCGCCCATTCGCTCGACACCATGTAGTCGCGCGGCAGGTTCCACCAGAAATCGTAATGCTTGTCCTGCGGGCCGCGATCGATCTCCCAGCGGCCGAGCACGTCGAAGGTTTCGCAATCCATGATGAAGATGCCGGGCGCGCCGTCGGTGCCGTCCTTGCCCGCGCCGCCGAGCGTGCTCACGTAGATGCCCTCGGGGCCGCAGTGGACGGTGTGCGGCCGCGAATAACCGGTCTTCGCGAAGATCTCGTCGGGTTCGATGATCTTGTGGATGCGCGCCTGCGTCGGATGCGGCTTCGTGTCGATCACGTAGATGCGCGACGAGCGCAGGCCGGGGATGATCAGGAAGCGGCGTTCGAGGAACGCATGGCCGGTCAGCGGCGACAGCGCCGACGAACACGCATTCCAGCCGAAGTGGTGAAACTCGTCGCCGGTGTTCGGCATCGTCACCGTGTGCACGATCTTTCCGTAGGTCGGCGAGCCGGGCTTCACGTCGATCACGGCGAGTGCGTCGGGTCTGGAAAAATCGGGGCTCAGCAACAACGTATAGGCAAACTGTTCCGCCGGCGCCTGCATCGCAAGCTCGGGCGAAGCGTGAAATGTCGGGTCAGGCCGCATGCTCATGGTGATGCCCTCTCGGTGGTATCGGATCACGGACGCACGGTCGTTCGCTGCTCGCGTGCGGGTCGAGGTTGCCGCGCGGCGCGTTGCTCGCCGGCGGGCGCGATCGGCAGGCGGACGCACGCGTTGGCGACACGCGCGGCGCCGTGCATCAGATCGTGAAAGCGGGTGAAGACGATGTACCGGATCGCCGCGCCCGGGGTGACACGGGCGCACGACATCGCGATGGTGAAGGTGAGGCGTCGGCTCGCGACGTGGCGGCGACCGGGCCCGCCACGCGGGCGATGTCTGTCAAGACGTGCATATCGATGTTCCGGCAGATGATGGGTACATCAGGGGCGGGCGTGCATCGGACGCTTTGCGTGGCCGGACGGTTTGCCGTCGCGTCACGCGTGCCTAAGTGTAGTCGAGAAACGAGCGGCCGGACGCGCGCGGCACCTGTGCGATCTGCCAGGTTCGCGCGCGAGTGAGATACTTGCCGAAGTGCCGCTGCGTCGCGTACCACGGACGCGCAGCGGCGAGACGGAACGGTGGCGCCGGCACCTGCGTGCCGGCCGCTGTCATCAACGAGGGTCTGATTTCATGGTGAACGAAATGCTTGAAACCGCGACGTTGGGAGGCGGGTGTTTCTGGTGCACGGAGGCCGTGTTTCTCGACGTCGACGGCGTGACGGCCGTCCAGTCGGGCTACGCGGGCGGGCACACGCGCAATCCCGGCTATCGCGACATATGCGAAGGCGACACGGGCCACGCGGAAGTCGTCAACGTGACGTTCGATCCGGCGCGCATCGGCTATCGCGAGATCCTCGAGATCTTCTTCGCGACGCACGATCCGACCCAGTTGAACCGGCAGGGCAACGACGCCGGCACGCAGTACCGGTCGGTCGTGTTCACGCATTCGGATGCGCAGCGCGACACCGCGCTGGACGTGATCCGCGAGCTGGAGCGCGAGCAGGTGTTCGGGCAGCCGATCGTCACGCAGGTCGTGCCGCTCGACGGCAACTACTGGCCGGCCGAGGACTATCACCAGAACTATTACGCGCGTAACCCGGGGCAGGGCTACTGCTCGGTCGTGATCGGGCCGAAGCTCGCGAAATTCCGGCAGAAATTCTCGCACCGGCTGAAGTCGCTGCGCGGCGCGTAAGCGCGCGACCGGCGGGAACGGGCCCTAAGCCGCCTCGTTGCGCCACTGCGCGCACGCGGCGGCGATCTCGCGCGCGAGCGCGATGCACGACAGCGGCGCGGAGCCTTCCGCCTTGTTGTTGATCGTGATGATCACCGGCTGGCCGGCCAGCGCGTAGCGCGCGGCGAGTTCGGCGAGCGCGGAGCGGGTGGCCGGATCCTCGTCGACGAGCTTGTCGAACGGCTCGTACTTCGCTTTCGCCTGTTCGTACTTGAAGCCGCCGTGCAGGCTCCAGCGCACGATCAGCGGGCCCGGCGCGTCGCCGTCGAGCAGCGCGAGCGCGGCGGCCTGGCGCAGCGGGTCGGGCATCCGCGCATGCAGGCCGACGCAGTAGCGCACGCCGAGCGCGGCGAGTGCGCGGATGAAGCGCGGCGTGAGCAGGCTCGCGTCGCGGATCTCGATCGCGTAGCGCGGGCCGTCGGTTTCCGACGGCAGCGGCGGCAGCGCCGCGAAGAACGCGGCGAGCCGGTCGATCAGCGCGGCCGGTTCGGCGAGCAGATGATCGGGCAGCGGCGAGAACTGGAACACGAGCACGCCGGCCTTCCGGCCGAGCCCTTCGAGGCACGGCTGCACGAATTCCCGGGTGGCGAGCTGCGCGTCGAGGAAGGTCGGGTTCGGTCCCGACGGCTCGCCGCGCCGGCCGCGCACGACCGCGTCTGTCACGGAGGCCGGCGCCTTCACGACGAAGCGGAAATCGTCGGGCACCTGCTGCGCGTAGCGCAGGTAGTCGGCGACGGACAGCGGGCCGTAGAACGACCGGTCGAGACTCACGCTCTTCAATAGCGGATGTGCGCCGTACGCCTCGAGCCCTTCGCGCGACAGTTTCGTCTGCGCGAAATCGCCGTCGTAGACGATGCCGTTCCAGCCGGGGAAGTACCACGACGACGTGCCGAGCCGGACGTTCGGCGGCAGGCCGGCCGCTGCGTCGGCGACGTCCGTTGCGATCGGCGCGGGCAGCACGCCGCGCCGGCGCCGGCCTTGCTTCGGCGGCGCGGCCGGCGGAGACGGTTCGTCCCACAGCAGGCCGGACGCGGGCGGCGGTGCTTCGTCGGAAGGGCGGGAGGCTGCGCGGGCGGGCGGCGCCTGCCGCGCATCGTCATGCGGGTTCGACGTCACGCGTTCATCGGCGTTTGCAGCGGGCGTGTCGTCCGCGGGCGGCGACGCGCGTGCAGCGTCCGCCGGCACGCCGAACAGGTCGAATTGTCCGTCGGCGTGCGACCCGTCCGTGTCGTCGTGCCGCTGTCGTTCCGGCGGCGCCTTGCGCCGCGTCCTGCCGTCACCCATGCATGCCCAGCGTGAGGCGCCGCCTAGCGCGGCAGCGCGTGTTCGTACATATAGCGCCGCGACCACGGCAGCGTTTTCGCGCTGCGTCCGGCCTTGCGGCACACGATCTGGAAGATCGACACATCGTCGTGCTCGAATGCATACGCGCAGCCGGCGAGATACACGCGCCAGATGCGGAATTTTTCGTCGTCGACGAGTTTCCGCGCTTCCTCGGCCTTCGCCTCGAAGTTTTCCGCCCAGATGTCGAGCGTGCGCGCATAGTGCCGCCGCAGGCTTTCGACGTCAACCGCTTCCAGCCCGCCGCGCTGGGCCGCTTCGAGCGCGAGGCTGATGTGCGGCAGCTCGCCGTCCGGGAACACGTAGCGATCGATGAACTCGCCGCCGCCGAGCGCCGTTTCGCCGCTTTCCGCGTCGGTCGACGTGATCCCGTGGTTCATTGCGATGCCGTCGTCGGCGAGCAGTTCACGCACCCGCGAGAAGTACAGCGGCAGGTTCTTGCGGCCGACGTGCTCGAACATCCCGACGCTCGTGATGCGATCGAACTGGCCGTCGACCTCGCGGTAGTCCTGCAGGCGGATCTCGATCTTGTCTTCCAATCCCGCGGCCTTCACGCGCGCGGTCGCGAGGTCGAACTGGTTCTGCGACAGCGTCACGCCGAGACACGTCGCGCCGAACTTCTGCGCGGCGCGCAGCACGAGCGCACCCCAGCCGCAGCCGATGTCGAGCAGGCGCTGGCCCGGCTGCAACTGGATCTTCGTCAGGATGTGGTCGATCTTCTTGATCTGCGCGGTGGCAAGATCTTCGTCGCCGTTCTCGAAGTACGCGCACGAGTACACCATGTTCTCGTCGAGCCACAGCCTGTAGAACTCGTTCGAGACGTCGTAGTGATACTGGATCGCCTTCTTGTCGGTGTTCTTCGTGTGGCTGAAGTAGCGCTTCACGCGCGCGAGCTTGCTCGCGCTCGTCACCGTGCTGCGCGCGAGCGAGTAGCTGATGTTGATGATGTCCGACACCTTGCCCTCGATGTCGATCTTGCCCTTCACGTACGCCTCGCCGAGATTGTCGAGGCTCGGTTCGAGCAGCAGCGGCAATGCCGACGCGCTGTTCACCTTCAGCGTGACCTGCGGCGCGCTGAAGGTGCCGAAATCGAGTTGGTCGCCGTTCCACAGCACCAGGCGTGCCGGTATGTTCGCTTTCGCCCGTACTTCGTCCGCCCACTGTGCCAGCTTCTTTTCCCAGAACATTTGGATTCTCCGTTTGTTCGTTGAATCGAATACAGCCAAGTATCTTGACGGCGCTCGCCGCTTGCGACGCGGGCGCCCGGATGCAACACGAGACACGACCGGCGTGCGCCGGCGCCGCGCTTACGGCGACAGGCGCGAGATCGTCCAGTCCGGCGACGTGTCGGCGTCGCGCGTATAGAGCAGGCGGTCGTGCAGCCGCGACGGGCGGCCCTGCCAGAACTCGATCGAGTCGGGCACGAGGCGGTAGCCGCCCCAGTGCGGCGGGCGCGGCGGGTTGTCGCCGTAGCGTTCGCTGACGGCCTGTTCGCGTGCTTCGAGCGTCGCGCGGCTGTCGATCACGGCGCTCTGCTCGGACGCCCATGCGCCGATGCGCGAGCCGAGCGGGCGCGACGCGAAATAGCGGTCGCTCTCCTCGGCGCTGGTTTTCTCGATCCGGCCTTCGATGCGCACCTGGCGCTCGAGCTCGATCCAGTAGAACAGCAGCGCCGCTTGCGGATGCTCGGCGAGGTCGCGGCCCTTGCGGCTTTCGTAATTGGTAAAGAAGACGAACCCGCGTTCGTCGACGCCCTTGATGAGCACGATCCGGGCCGACGGCCGGCCGTCGGCGCCGACGGTCGCGAGCGTCATCGTGTTCGGCTCGGGCAGTTGGGCGGCAAGCGCCTCCTTGAACCAGCGGTCGAACTGGACGAAGGGGTCGTGGGCGGCATCGGCTTCGTCGAGCGAAGCACGTGAATAGTTGATGCGGAGATCGGCGAGAGTCGTCATGTTATGCAAACGCTTCAATCTGGGGCCAGTATAGCGAACGCGCGAGAATCGTGCGTGCACAGTGGCGCGTGCGAGCGGGGAGTTCAGGCAAAATAGAGGGCTGCTCGACTTACGTTTTCCTTGCTGCCATGTCCACCGCCGACGCTGCCCCGCCCAGTTCTTTTGATCTTACCCCGAGCCCGAAAATCCAGCTTGACGTGGATCGAGAGCGGCGTTTCGGCGGCGTCGCGCGGCTGTACGGCGCGCCGGCGGCCGCCGCTTTCGAGCGTGCGCATGTCGCGGTGATCGGGATCGGCGGCGTCGGGTCGTGGACGGCCGAGGCGCTCGCGCGCAGCGCGATCGGCACGCTGACGCTGATCGATCTCGACAACGTCGCGGAAAGCAATACGAACCGGCAGATCCATGCGCTCGACGGCAATTACGGCAAGCCGAAGGTCGACGCGATGGCCGAGCGGATCGCGCTGATCGATCCCGCGTGCCGCGTGAACCGGGTCGAGGATTTCGCCGAGCCCGACAACTTCGACGCGCTGCTCGGCGGCGGTTTCGACTACGTGATCGACGCGATCGACAGCGTGCGCACGAAAGTCGCGCTGATCGCATGGTGCGTCGCGAAGCGGCAGCCGCTCGTCACGGTCGGCGGCGCGGGCGGGCAGCTCGACCCCACGCGCATCCGCATCGACGATCTCGCGCTGACGATCCAGGATCCATTGCTGTCGAAGGTGCGCGCGCAGTTGCGCAAGCAGCACGGCTTTCCGCGCGGGCCGAAGGCGCGCTTCAAGGTCAGCGCCGTGTATTCGGACGAGCCGCTGATCTATCCGGAAGCGGCCGCATGCGACATCGAGGACGGCGCGGAGCCGTCCACGGCCGCGCATGTCGCGGGGCTCAACTGTGCGGGATTCGGTTCGAGCGTGTGCGTGACCGCGAGCTTCGGTTTCGCAGCTGCCGCGCATGCGCTGCGCGCGATTGCGGCGCAGGCCGCCGGCTGAGCGGCGAAGCGCGGGCGTTGCTTCATGCTGCGGCGCGGGACACGCGCTGCCAGCGATACGGCGAACCAGCCGGGCCGTGGCGGCCCGGCCGGTCGTTCGTTCGTCAGTTGAGCGCCATGCTCAGCTTGCGTCGCCATGCGGTGACGATATCGGGGCGGTCGCCCGCCAGCTCGAACACCGAGATCATCGTCTTGCGGCCCAGGTCGTCGCCGTACGCGCGGTCGCGCAGCACGATTTCCAGCAACTGTTCCAGTGCACCTTCATACGCGCGCCGCGCGATCAGGCTCTGCGCGAGGTCGAAGCGCGCGTCGAGATCGCCGGGGTTCGCCGCGATGCGCGCTTCGAGCGCGTCGGTCGGCGGCAGGTCGGCCGTTGCGTCGAGTGCGTCGAAACGGGTCTTGATCGCCTGGTAGCGCGGATCGCCGCCTTCCACGATCTGCGGCGACAGGCGCTCTGCCTCGGCGCGCGCGACTTCGACCTGGTTGTTCGCGAGCAGCAGGTCGATCAGGTCGAGCCGCGCGTCGTCGAAACCGGGGTTCAGCGCGAGCGCCGCTTCGAGGTGTGTGAGCGCGTCGTCGTAGCGCGATTCGGCCATCGCGTATTGCGCGGCGCGGCGTTCGGCTTCCTCGGGCGCCGGCAGCAGCCGGTCGAGGAACGCGCGCAACTGGCCTTCGGGCAGCACGCCGACGAACTGGTCGACCGGGCGCCCGTCCGCGAACGCGATCACGTGCGGGATGCTGCGCGTCTGGAAGTGCGCGGCGAGTTCCTGGTTCTCGTCGACGTTGACCTTCACGAGCTTCCAGCGGCCTTCGTAATCGGCTTCGAGTTTTTCGAGCAGCGGGCCGAGCGTCTTGCAGGGGCCGCACCACGGCGCCCAGAAGTCGACCAGCACAGGCGTGTCCAGCGACGCCTCGATGACGTCTTTCTCGAATGTGGCAAGCGTGGTGTCCATGTCGTTCTCTTCGGTTCGAATATCGTCAGGATGGGGCCGGCGCGCCCCTTTTTCAACGCGGCTTCGACTCGGGCAGCGGAATCCACTCGGTTTCGCCCGGCACCTTGCCCATTTCCTGGCGCGTCCAGGCTTCCTTCGCGCGCGCGATCGCGTCGCGGCTGCTGGCGACGAAATTCCATTCGATGAAGCGCTCGCCGTCGATCTTGTCGCCGCCGAGCAGCATCGCGCGCGCGCCGCCGGCGCTCGTCAGCGTGACCGTTGCGTCCGGCGCGAGCACGGCCATCTGCTCGGCCGGAACCGGCGTGCCGTCGATCGCGAGATCGCCGTCGACCACGTAGACCGCCCGCTCCTCGTGCGACGCGTCGAGTTCGATGCGGCCGCCGGCCGCGAATTCGGCCGCGACATACAGCGTGCGCGAGAACGTCGTGACCGGCGAACGCAGCCCGAATGCGTCGCCGGCGATCACCGTCAGCGACACGCTGTGTTCGTCGCGCTTCGGCAGCGTGTCGGCCGCATGGTGCTCGAACGACGGCTCGGTGGTTTCGTGCGCGCGCGGCAGCGCGACCCAGGTCTGGATGCCGTGCACGGTGTGGCCGTTTGCGCGCTGCGCGTCGGGCGTGCGTTCGGAATGGACGATCCCGCGGCCGGCGGTCATCCAGTTCACGTCGCCCGGCACGATTTCCTGCCGCGAGCCGAGGCTGTCGCGGTGCAGGATCGCGCCGTCGAACAGGTAGGTGACGGTCGCAAGCCCGATATGCGGATGCGGGCGCACGTCGAGCCCCGTGCCGGCCGGCAGCGTGGCGGGCCCCATGTGATCGAAGAAGATGAACGGGCCGACGAGGCGCGCGGCGAGCGCGGGCAGCGTGCGGCGCACCTGCAGGTTGCCGATGTCGCGCACGTGCGGCTTCAGCAGGGCTTTGATCGAGGCGGTCATGGCGGGTCCTGTGGGGCGGCGGGGGATGCGGGTCATTGTACTGGCCGCACGCGATCGACGCGCATGGCCGATTCCATGCGCCCCGCACGGGTATCCGGCCCCGCGACGAATCCCCGGTAGACTGACCGGCTTCTCAGGAAAACGCCGGGCCGCCCCAGGTTTTCCGCCCCGAAGGAAGTCCCCTTGTGGGATGCCCCCCCTCGAGGGGCCTGGCGCGAAGCGACAGGGCCGGGGGCACTTTGCACAACGATTCGACAATCGAGGAGACGCCGATGATGGCCCCGAAGGACTTGCTGCTCGCGCTGGTCGTGATCCTGGCGTGGGGCGTGAACTTCGTCGTGATCAAGGTCGGCCTGCACGGGATGCCGCCGATGCTGCTCGGCGCGCTGCGTTTCACGCTTGCAGCCGTGCCCGCGGTGTTCTTCGTGCGCCGGCCGCAGATTCCGTGGCGCCTGCTGGTGCTGTACGGCGCGACGATCCAGCTCGGCCAGTTCGTGTTCCTGTTCACCGGCATGTACGTCGGCATGCCGGCCGGCCTCGCATCGCTCGTGCTGCAGTCGCAGGCGTTCTTCACGCTCGTGTTCGCGATGCTGTTCCTCGGCGAGCGGCTGCGCGTGCAGAACCTGGTCGGGCTCGCGATCGCCGCGGGCGGGCTCGTCGTGATCGCGGCGCAGGGCGGCCGTGCGATGACGCTCGCGGGTTTCCTGCTGACGATCTGCTCGGCCGCGATGTGGGCGGTCGGCAACATCGTCACGAAGAAGGTCGGGAAGGCGAACCTCGTGTCGCTCGTCGTGTGGGCGAGCCTCGTGCCGCCCGTGCCGTTTTTCCTGCTGTCGCTGTGGTTCGAAGGGCCGCAGCGGATCGCGACCGCGCTCGCCGGGCTGAACGGCGCGTCGATCTTCGCGGTCGTCTATCTCGCGTTCGTCGCGACGCTGCTCGGCTACGGGCTGTGGAGCCGCCTGCTGTCGCGCTACCCGGCCGCGCAGGTCGCGCAGTTCTCGCTGCTGGTGCCGATCGTCGGCCTCGCGTCGTCGGCGCTGCTGCTCGACGAGCACCTGACGCGCGCGCAACTGATCGGCACGGCGCTCGTGATGGGCGGGCTCGCGGTGAACGTGTTCGGCGGGAAACTGATGCGCCGCGTCGCGGTGTCGTGACGCGCCGGCACGCGCTGCGTGCCGGCGGTGGGGCGGGGTGGCCGGGTACGGCCGTCAGGCCATCCGGTTCTTCGCGAGCGGCGGATTCGCGGCGAAATAGCGCTTGATGCCGCGGAAGATCGCGTCGGCCATCTGGTCGCGATAGCTGTCGTCGTTGAGCCGGCTCTCTTCTTCCGGGTTGCTGATGAACGCGGTCTCGACGAGGATCGACGGAATGTCGGGCGCCTTCAGCACCGCAAACCCGGCCTGCTCGACCGAGCCCTTGTGCAGCTTGTTGATGCCGCCGACTTCCTTCAGCACGTAGTTGCCGTAGCGCAGCGAATCGCGGATCTGCGCGGTCGTCGACATGTCGAACAGCGCGCGGTTCACGGCCGCGTCCGCCGTCTTGATGTTGATGCCGCCGATCAGGTCCGACGAGTTTTCCTTGTTCGCCATCCAGCGTGCCGCGGCGCTCGTCGCGCCGTGGTCGGACAGCGCGAACACCGACGAGCCGCGCGCGGACGGCGTCGTGAACGCGTCCGCGTGGATCGACACGAAGAGATCGGCGCCCACGCGGCGCGCCTTCTGCACGCGCACGTTCAGCGGCACGAAGAAATCGGCGTCGCGCGTCATCATCGCGCGCATGTTCGGCGCGCCGTCGATCTTCGCGCGCAGCTTCTTCGCGATGTCGAGCGCGATGTGCTTCTCGTACGTGCCGCCGCCGCCGATCGCGCCCGGATCCTCGCCGCCGTGGCCCGGATCGATCGCGACCGTCAGCAGGCGCACGGTGCCGCCCTTGCCGGATTTCGGCGCGGTGAACTTGTAGGTGTCGCCGTCGTCGTCGCTGTCGTCGCGGCGCGCGATGACGGGCGGCGGCTTGACGGCCGGCTTCGCGGGCGTCGAAGGCGTGGCCGCGGCGGGCGGCGTGTGCGGTGTGGCCGGCGTGTTCTGCGCGAAGCGCTGGAAGAACGCGTCGCTGTTGTCGTTGCCCGCGACGGGCGGCGTCGACGGCCCGTTCAGCGCGCTCGGCGGCTGCATCTGCTGCGCGCGCGCCGTGTCGTTGAGCGCCTGTTCCTTGCGTTCCGTCTGCGCGATCAGGTCGGTCAGCGGATCGGGTGCGACGGCCGGATACAGGTCGAACACGAGCCGGTACTTGTAGGTGCCGACCGGCGGCAGCGTGAACACCTGCGGCTTCACCGAGCCTTTCAGGTCGAACACCATCCGCACGACGTGCGGCTGATACTGGCCGACGCGCACCGACTGGATCTGCGGATCGTTCGGCGCGATCTTCGACACGAGGTCGCGCAGCGCCTGGTCGAGATCGAGGCCGTTCAGGTCGACGACGAGACGGTCGGGACCCTGCAGCAGTTGTTGGCTATTCTGCAGCGGCTGGTCGGATTCGATCGTGACGCGCGTGTAGTCGCGCGCGGGCCATACGCGCACGCCGAGCACCGACGATGCATGCGCGAGCCGCGGCGCGACGAGACCGAGCACCAGCGTCGACGCGCCCGCGCACAGGATCTGGCGGCGCCGCCAGTTATGCGTCGCGGTGGCCGCCGATTCGATCGAGCGGAACGGTTTGATCAACATCTTTCGAGACATGCCTTTCCTGAAGCGCTGTACGCCCGGACGGTGAGGGCACGGCCTTCGCCATCCACGTCGAGCGAGAAAACCAGATCGGGCACGCCGAGCAGCGCGCCCGCCTGTTGCGGCCATTCGACGAGGCAGATCGCGCTGGAATTGAAATATTCGCGAAAGCCTGCATCGGACCATTCGGCCGGATCGTTGAATCGATACAGATCGAAGTGATAGACCTCGAGTTCCCCATCGCTGCGTTCGAGCGCGTACGGCTCGACGAGCGTATAGGTCGGGCTGCGCACGCGTCCCTGGTGGCCGAGGCCGCGCAGGATCGCGCGCACGAGGCTCGTCTTGCCCGCGCCGAGATCGCCGACCAGCTGGATCTGCAGCCCGTCGAACGCGTGCGCGCGGGCGAGATCGACGCGCGCCGCGTCGAGCGCGTGCGCGAAGCGGGTGCCGAAGGCCTCGGTCGCCGCTTCGTCGGCGAGTGCGATCACGCGCTCCGCGAACGGGGCTGGCAGCGTGACGGCATGAGGCGTATGGGACGTGGCTGGCATTCTCGTAAAATAGTGCGATGAACCGATTACCGGAACTCGCCGCATCCGACAGGCCTTCGACTCGTGCCGAAGGCGCGGCGCCGTGCGCGCTCGACGATGCGGCCTTGACTGCGCTCGCCACTCGCATCAGGGAGTGGGGGCGCGAATTGGGTTTCGGGGCGATCGGCATCAGCGATACCGATCTCTCGGATGCCGAAGCAGGCCTCGCCGCCTGGCTGGAAGCCGGATACCACGGCGAAATGGATTATATGGCGAAACATGGGATGAAACGCGCGCGTCCGGCCGAACTTGTGGCCGGTACGCGACGCGTGATTTCCGTGCGGCTCGCCTACCTGCCGGCCGAAACGCTCGCCGCCGGCGCGCCCGACGGCGAGCCCGGCGCGCTCGCGCCGCACGACTGGCGCGCACGCGAACGGGCGCGGCTCGACGATCCGCAGGCGGCCGTCGTGTCGATCTATGCGCGCGGCCGCGACTATCACAAGGTGCTGCGCAACCGGCTGCAGACGCTCGCGGAGCGCATCGAGCGCGAGATCGGCGCGTTCGGCTACCGCGTGTTCACCGATTCGGCGCCCGTGCTCGAGGTCGAGCTCGCGCAGAAGGCCGGCGTCGGCTGGCGCGGCAAGCACACGCTGCTGCTGCAGCGCGATGCGGGCTCGCTGTTCTTCCTCGGCGAGATCTACGTCGACCTCCCGCTGCCGACCGACGCGCACACGTCGCCCGACACCGCACCCGAGACGCCGGGCGCGCACTGCGGCAGTTGCACGCGCTGCATCGACGCGTGTCCGACCGGCGCGATCGTCGAGCCGTACCGCGTCGACGCGCGTCGCTGCATCTCGTACCTGACGATCGAACTGAAAGGCAGCATTCCCGAGCCGCTGCGGCCGATGATCGGCAATCGCGTATACGGCTGCGACGACTGCCAGCTCGTGTGCCCGTGGAACAAGTTCGCGCAGGCCGCGCCGGTGGCCGATTTCGACGTACGGCACGGCCTCGACCGCGCGACGCTCGTCGAGCTGTTCGGGTGGGACGCGGAAACGTTCGAGACGCGGATGCAGGGCAGCGCGATCCGGCGCATCGGCTACGAAAGCTGGCTGCGCAATCTCGCGGTCGGGCTCGGCAATGCGCTGCGCGCGAGCGCGGACCGGCTTGCGCCGCAGGCGCGCGACGCGATCGTCGCCGCGTTGCGCGCGCGGGCCGACGATCCGTCGCCGGTCGTGCGCGAGCATGTCGAATGGGCGCTGCGTGCCGCGTGAAGGCGGCGTAAAGTGTCGTCGGCGCGCGGCGGTGCCGCGCGCATCCATCGCTCAGGAGAGGGCAATGTTCAATGCAGTCATCGACGCGCCGTTCGGCAAGGTCGGCATCCGCACGGATGCCGAGGTGGTGCGCGAGATCGTCTATCTGCCCGAATCGGTGAAGTCGGTCGATCCGGATTCGCCGCTCGCGGAGCGCGCGGTCAAGCAGATCGAACGTTATTTCGAGCGCGCGTCGGCGCGTTTCGACCTGCCGCTCGCCGAAGTCGGCAGCGCGTTCCAGCACCGCGTGTGGGACGTGATCAGCGATATCCCGCCCGGCACGGTGCTGACCTACGGCCAGGTCGCGAAGCGGATCGGCAGCGCGCCGCGCGCGGTCGGCCAGGCGTGCGGCGCGAACTACTTTCCGCTCGTGATCCCGTGCCATCGCGTCGTCGCGGCGGGCGGCCTCGGCGGCTTCGCGAACCACGACGACAACGGTTATTACCAGAAGGTGAAGCGCTGGCTGCTGGCGCACGAAGGCGTGCCGTACTGATGAGCGAACCGCTGATTTCCCCCGAAGCCGACGGCGATGCCGCCGCGGCATCGCCCGCGCTGCTCGCGAGCCGTGCGTCGATCGACGTGTTCTGCGATGCGCTGTGGCTCGAGCACGGGCTCGCGCGCAACACGCTCGACGCGTACCGGCGCGATCTGGTGCTGTTTTCCCAATGGCTGGCCGCGACGCACGACGCACCGCTCGATTCGGCCGACGAGGCGATGGTGACGGGCTACATCGCCGCGCGCAGCGACGGCAAGGCGACGTCGTCGAACCGGCGGCTGTCGGTGTTCCGTCGCTATTACGGCTGGGCCGTGCGCGAGCATCGCGCGAGCGCGGACCCGACGCTGCGGATCACGTCCGCGAAACAGGCGGCCCGGTTTCCGTCGACGCTGTCCGAGGCGCAGGTCGAGGCGCTGCTCGGCGCGCCCGACATCGGCACGCCGCTCGGCCTGCGCGATCGCACGATGCTCGAGCTGATGTATGCGAGCGGGCTGCGCGTGAGCGAGCTCGTGACGCTGAAGACCGTCGAGGTCGGCCTCAACGAAGGTGTCGTGCGCGTGATGGGCAAGGGTTCGAAGGAGCGGCTCGTGCCGTTCGGCGAAGTCGCGCACGGGTGGATCGAGCGTTACCTGCGCGACGCGCGGCCGGCACTGCTCGGCGCACGCGCGGCCGACGCGCTGTTCGTGACCGCGCGCGGCGACGGGATGACGCGCCAGCAGTTCTGGAACATCATCAAGCGCCACGCGCAGCAGGCCGACGTGCGCGCGCACCTGTCGCCGCACACGCTGCGGCATGCGTTCGCGACGCACCTGCTGAACCACGGCGCCGACCTGCGCGTCGTGCAACTGCTGCTCGGTCACAGCGACATCTCGACCACGCAGATCTATACGCACGTCGCGCGCGAGAGGCTGAAGACGCTGCACGCGCAGCACCATCCGCGCGGCTAGCGCACGGGGGGCGCGCAAATCCGGCACGGCGCGGGCTCCGCCGGGCGCGCCGGCCAGCCGGCGTCAGACCAGTTCGCGTAGCTTGTGCTTCAGCACCTTGCCGGTCGACGCCGCCGGCAACGCGTCGAGTACGCGGATATGAGCAGGGCGTTTGTAGGGCGCCAACCGTTCCGCGCACCATGCGTGCAACGCCGCTTCGTCCGCCGCGGCACCCGGCACCAGCTCGACGAACGCGAGCACTTCCTCGTTGCCTTCGACCGCGCGGCCGATGACGGCCGCTTGCACGACGTCCGGATGTGCGTTCAGCACCTGCTCGACTTCGACCGGATACACGTTGAAACCGGACCGGATGATCAGTTCCTTGCTGCGGCCCGCGATTGTCACCGCGCCGTCCGCTTCCTGCCGCGCGAGATCGCCGGTGCTCAGCCAGCCATCCGGCGACACGGCCGCGCGCGTCGCATCCGCGTTGCGGTAGTAGCCGAGCATCACGTTCGGCCCGCGCACGCGGATCTCGCCGACTTCGCCTTGCGGCACGTCGGTGCCGTCCGGCGCGACGATCCGCATGTCGACGCCCGGAATCGGCACGCCGACCGAACTGTCGGCGCGCGGCGCGTCGAGCGGCGTCTGCGTGATCGTCGGGCTGCTTTCGGTCATCCCGTAGCCGTTGTGCAGCGGCACGCCGTACGTGCGCTCGACGCGCGCCTTCAGGTTCGCGTCGAGCGGCGAGCCGCCCGAATACGCGAAGCGCAGGCGCGGCGTGTGCCATGCGTGGCCGTGCGTGTGCAGGTGTTCGAGCAGCTTCGCGTGCATCGCGGGCACGCCCTGGAAGATCGTGACGCCTTCGTCGGCGAGCGCGACGCGCACGGCCTCCGGCGCAAAGCGCGGCGCGAGACGCAGCGTCGCGCCCGCATACAGGCTGCCGAGGCAGACCGACGCAAGCCCGTACACGTGCGACACCGGCAGCACCGTGTAGACGACGTCGTCCGGCGACACGCGGCGCAGCGTGCTCGACGTCGCCGCGATGAACAGCAGGTTGCGGTGCGACAGCATCACGCCCTTCGGCGCGCCGGTCGTGCCGGTCGTGTAGATCAGCGCCGCGCATTGCGCGGCACCGTCGGCGGCCACCGGTTCGGCAAGCGCGCTCGCATCGACGCGATACGACCACGCGCCGATGTCGACCGGCAGCGCGCCGGCCGGTGTAGCGCTGAGCCGCGCCGCGTGGGCGCGTGCGTCGGGCGATGGGTCGGTCGCGAACGCGATCAGCTTCGGACCCGCGTGCGCGGCGATCGCATCGAGTTCGCCGGCCGACAGCCGCGCGTTCGACACGAGCGCCCACGCGTCGAGGCGGGCGACCGCGAACAGCAGCACGATCTGCGCGACGCAGTTTTCCGCGACGATCATCACGCGGTCGCCGCCTTGCACGCCGAGGTTCGCGAGCCGCTCAGCCGCCGCATCGACGGCCTGCGACAACTCGCCGTACGACAGGCGGCGCGCGTCTTCGATCAGCGCCGGATGCGCGGGCGCGTGCTCGGCCCAGCGCGCGGGCACGTCGGCGATGCGGCCGGGCAGCGCGGCCAGCAGTGCTTTGACGTCGAGCGGCTCGGATGAACGGATGGTCGAGGGCATGGCGTCTCCAGAAAAGGGGCGGGCGGCGGCGTGACGATGTTTGCGAACGATCGTGCCATGACGGCGCGCACGCCACAATCGGCCAATCGGGCAATAGCGCTTCGCGATGTCCGCAATGATGATGAGCGGGATCGTTGCGGCGATGACGCGGGCCGCCAGGCGGAAAACGGGCCGCGAGTATACCGCCGGCGCGGGCACGCGATCGCGCGAGCGCTGGTCGTTCGCCATTAGAATGCCGCCATGAGCAAATCCAGACACGTGTCCGAAACCCCCGCGACCCAGCTGTTGCGCCGCCACGGCGTCGCGTTCGGCGAGCATCCGTACGAATACGTCGAGCACGGCGGCACCGGCGAATCGGCGCGCCAGCTCGGCGTCGACGAGCACAGCGTCGTGAAGACGCTCGTGATGGAGGACGAACATGCGAAGCCGCTGATCGTGCTGATGCACGGCGACCGCACCGTGTCGACGAAGAACCTCGCGCGGCAGATCGGCGCGAAGCGCGTCGAGCCGTGCAAGCCCGACGTCGCGAACCGTCACTCGGGCTATCTCGTCGGCGGCACGTCGCCGTTCGGCACGCGCAAGACGATGCCCGTCTACGTCGAGGCGACGATCCTCGAATTGCCGACGATCTACCTGAACGGCGGCCGTCGCGGCTACCTCGTCAGCCTCGCGCCGGCGGTGCTCACGTCGCTGCTCGGCGCGCAGCCCGTACAGTGCGCGAGCGTCGACTGAGGGTTTCACCTTCGTGGCAGCCCGCGCTCGTTCGGTAGAATGGGCGCCGTTTCGGCTTGCCGCGCACAGCCGTCCCTTTACCGATACGTTGAAAGAAGAGTCCTCCGCATGCAGATCCTGCTCGCCGCCCTCGTTGCCTACCTGATCGGTTCGGTGTCGTTCGCCGTCGTCGTCAGCGCCACGATGGGCCTGGCCGACCCGCGTTCATACGGGTCGAAGAATCCCGGCGCGACCAACGTGCTGCGCAGCGGCAACAAGAAAGCCGCGATCCTGACGCTCGTCGGCGACGCGTTCAAGGGCTGGATTGCCGTGTGGCTTGCGCGGCGCTTCGGCCTGCCCGACGTCGCGGTCGCATGGGTCGCGATCGCCGTGTTCCTCGGCCACCTGTATCCGGTGTTCTTCCGCTTCCAGGGCGGCAAGGGCGTCGCGACCGCGGCCGGCGTGCTGCTCGCCGTGCACCCGGTGCTCGGGCTCGCGACCGCGCTGACCTGGCTGATCGTCGCATTTTTCTCCCGCTATTCGTCGCTCGCCGCGCTGGCGGCGGCCGTGTTTGCGCCGGTGTTCGACGTGTTCCTGTTCGGCACGGGCCACAACCCGGTCGCATGGGCCGTGCTCGCGATGAGCGTGCTGCTTGTTTGGCGTCACCGCGGCAACATTTCGAAGCTGCTCGCGGGGCAGGAGAGCCGGATCGGCGACAAGAAGAAGGCGGCCGCGGACGGCGGCGCGCAGGACGGCGGGAAAGCCTGACGAAGCGGCGTTTGCCGCGCGCCGGGCGCGCCGCGTGTGCGGGGCCCGGCGGGATGACCGGACGGATCGGCCGGCGATCAGTCGCGGAAGTTGTTGAAGTCGAGCGGCGTATCGGTCACGTCCTTGCGCAGCATCGCGATCACGCCCTGCAGGTCGTCGCGTTTCGTGCCCGCGACGCGCACCGCGTCGCCCTGGATGCTCGCCTGCACCTTGATCTTGCTGTCCTTCACGAGCCGCACGATCTTCTTCGCGAGATCGCCCGTCACGCCTTTCTTCACGGTGACGATCTGCTTGACCTTGTCGCCGCCGATCTTCTCGACCTTGCCGTAGTCGAGGAAGCGCACGTCGACGTTGCGCTTGGCCAGCTTGCTGATCAGCACGTCCTTGACCTGGCCGAGCTTGAAATCGTCGTCGGCGAACAGCGTCAGCTCGCGTTCCTTCTGCTCGACGCGCGCGTCGGAGCCCTTGAAGTCGAAGCGCGTCGAAATTTCCTTGTTCGACTGCTCGATGGCGTTCTTCACTTCGATCATGTTCGCTTCGGAAACGACGTCGAACGATGGCATGGTTTTCTCCCTTGAGATGCGGGCACCCGGCTCGCGCGCGGGCACTCGCTATAATTGCGGACTGTTTGCCATTTTACCGATGCCCCTCCGTTTGCCCAAGGCCGGCCGTTCGCCGCCCCGGGCCGACGTGACCGCGAATGCCGATGCCTCCTGACGATTCCGCCCTGTCGCTGCTTCCCGACCATCCGCTCGCCGCGCACAACACGTTCGGCATCGTCGCGAACGCACGCGTCGCCGCGCGCATCACGCACGCGGCGCAATTCGAGGCGCTGCATCGCGACCCGCGCGTCGCGAACCTGCCGCAGCTCGTGCTCGGCGGCGGCAGCAATGTCGTGTTCACGCGCGATTTCGACGGCGTCGTGCTGCTCGACGAGATCGCGGGCCGCCGCGTCGTGCGCGAGGACGACGACGCGTGGTACGTCGAGGCCGGCGGCGGCGAGAACTGGCACACCTTCGTCGCGTGGACGCTCGAACACGGGATGCCGGGCCTCGAGAACCTTGCGCTGATCCCGGGCACCGTCGGCGCCGCGCCGATCCAGAACATCGGCGCGTACGGCCTCGAGATGAAGGTGTATTTCGACTCGCTGGTCGCGGTCGAGCTCGCGACGGGGCGCAGCGAGCGCTTCGACGCCGCGCGCTGCGCGTTCGGCTATCGCGACAGCTTCTTCAAGCGGGAAGGGCGCGGCCGGTTCGCGATCGTGTCGGTGACGTTCCGGCTGCCGAAGCGCTGGACGCCGCGGCTCGGCTATGCAGACGTCGCGCGCGAACTCGATGCGTGCGGCGTCGCGCAGGCCGCGGCGACCGCGCGCGACGTGTTTGACGCGGTCGTCGCGATCCGCCGCGCGAAGCTGCCAGATCCGCTCGCGCTCGGCAACGCGGGCAGCTTCTTCAAGAATCCGGTGATCGATGCCGCGCAGTTCGATGCGCTGCGCGCCCGCGCGCCCGATGTCGTGTCGTATCCGCAGCCGGACGGGCAGGTGAAGCTCGCGGCCGGCTGGCTGATCGACCGCTGCGGCTGGAAGGGGCGTGCGCTCGGCGCCGCGGCCGTGCACGACCGCCAGGCGCTCGTGCTCGTCAATCGCGGCGGCGCGACGGGTGTCGAGGTGCTCGCGCTGGCGCGGGCGATCCAGCACGACGTGTTCGCGAAATTTGGCGTCGAACTGGAACCGGAGCCGGTTTGCCTGTGAGCCGGGCGACGACGCCCGCGTGACGGAACCGCGGCGGCTTTCGCCGATTCCACACGGCAAGCCGTCCCTTTTTTTCTCGAGGCGCGCCGCTCGCGCGCCGTCGTGTCCCACATCGCGCCGCACCGCTCGGCGACGATGCGCGCGTCGCGCCGTTCTGCCGCCCGTCCATCCACGCCGTCGCGTCACCCCGGCCGCCGCACCCGTCATCCCCTTGACTCTCATTTAACCATGAAGTTAAATGAGAGTCATGCGTTCCACATCCGATTCCCTGTCTGCGGTGTTCTCCGCGCTGGCCGACCCTACCCGGCGCGCGATCCTGGTGCGGCTGGCCGAGGGCGCGGCGCCCGTCGGCGAGCTGGCCCGGCCGTTCGACATGTCGGCGCCGGCGATTTCGAAGCACCTTCGCGTGCTGTCGGAGGCGGGGCTGATCGAGAGGGAAGTCAATGCGCGCTGGCGAATCTGCCGGTTGCGCGCGGACGGGATGCGCGATGCGCACGGATGGCTCGAAGCCTATCGGCAATATTGGGAAGAGAGCCTCGATCGACTGACGGCGTTCGTCGAGCAAACGTGCGCGGGCGGCACGGCCGGCGACGACGCCCCACCTCGGCGGGAGAAGTCATGAGTCAGGCAGCGACATTTCATCTCGAGTTGAACCGGTTCATCCGCGCGCCGCGCGAACGTGTTTTCGACGCGTTCACGAACGAAACTGCGCTGGCGACCTGGCATTGTCCGCGCGGGATGAGCGTGATCGAAGCAAGCGCCGACGCGCGGGTCGGCGGCAAGTACCGCATCGTGATGGGCGGGCGCGACGGTTCGCGTCACATCGCGGGCGGCGAATACCGGAAAGTCGATCGCGTCGACTTTCTGGCGTACACATGGGTGTGGGAGGCCGGTTCGATGCCGGCCGACCTGAAGACGCTGATCGAGGTCACGTTCACCGACAAGGACGGCGGCACGCATCTGCACATGCGTCACAGCGGCTTTCCGGGCGAGCAGGAGCGCGATTCGCACATGGGCGGGTGGCAATCGGTGTTCAACCGGCTCAACGATCTGCTGGACCCGGAGGGCAGCGCGGGTACTGTCGTCGTGATCGGCGATCCGCGCAGCAGCTATTGCCGGACCGTGCGCATGGCGCTCGTTGAAAAGGGCGTCGCGTACACGTTGCAGCCGCTGCCGCCGCATTCGCCGGAAGTGCTCGCGCACAACCCGTTCGGACGCATCCCGGCATTCTGCGACGGGCCGATCGAGTTCTATGAAACGCGTGCGATCCTCGGTTATATCGACGAAGCGTTCGACGGCCCGAGCCTGCTGGCCCAGTGGGGCGTGACCGCGCATGCGCGCGGCGAGCAATGGATCAGCCTGATCAATTGCCACGCGTACGATGCGATGGTGCGCCGCTATGTGCTGCAGTACGTGTTCCCTAAAGGCGAGAACGGCCAGTCCGATCGCGCGGTGATCGACGCGGCGCTGCCCGACATCGACAAGCACCTGCAGGTGTTCGACGCGGCGTACGGCGGTCGCGATTACCTGGTCGGCAGCGAGTTGTCGATGGCGGATCTGTTCCTGGCGCCGATCCTGGCTTACGTGGGCATGTTCCCCGAAGGGGCGGAGTTGCTGCGGAAATACCCGAACGTCACGCGTGCGCAGGCGGTGATGCGCGAGCGGCCAAGCTTTGCCGCGACGCAGCCGGCACCGGGTTGAAGCGGGCATCGGCATGAGCGTGCATGCCGCGCGGGTGGCGGGAAAATAAAAAGCGCCGGCTGTGCCGGCGCTTGTCGCTTGCGACGAAGCAGCGCGCGTCAGTGCTTCAGCCGGCCGAGCAGCAGGAACTCCATCAGCGCCTTCTGCACGTGCAGGCGGTTTTCCGCCTCGTCCCACACGACGCTCTGCGGGCCGTCGATCACGCCGGCCGTCACTTCCTCGCCGCGGTGCGCGGGCAGGCAGTGCATGAACAGCGCGTCCGGGTTCGCGTGGCCCATCATTTCCTCGTCGACGCACCAGTCGGCGAACGCCTTCATCCGCGCTTCGTTCTCGGCTTCGAAACCCATGCTCGTCCAGACGTCGGTCGTCACGAGATCGGCGCCCTTGCACGCTTCGTTCGGATCGTCGAACACCTCGTAGAACGGCGCGCTGTCGGGCGACACGAGCTTCATGTCGAGCGCATAGCCCGGCGGGGTCGACAGGCGCAGCTTGAAGCCGAGGATCTGCGCGGCTTCGATCCACGTGTAGAGCATGTTGTTCGCATCGCCGACCCACGCGACGGTCTTGCCGGCGATCGGGCCGCGGTGCTCGTAGTACGTGAAGATGTCGGCGAGCACCTGGCACGGGTGGTATTCGTTGGTCAGGCCGTTGATCACCGGCACGCGGGAGTTCTCCGCGAAGCGCTTGATGACCTCCTGCTCGAACGTGCGGATCATGATGATGTCGACCATCCGCGAGATGACCTGCGCGGAATCCTCGACGGGCTCGCCGCGGCCGAGCTGCGTGTCGCGCGTGCTCATGAAGACGGCGTGGCCGCCGAGCTGGAAGATCCCGGCCTCGAACGACAGGCGCGTGCGCGTCGAGCTCTTCTCGAAGATCATCGCGAGCGTGCGGTCGTGCAGCGGGTGATAGGTCTCGTAGTTCTTGAACTTGCGCTTCAGGATACCCGTGCGTTCGAGCACGTACTCGTAGTCTTCCAGCGAGAAATCCTTGAACTGCAGGTAGTGACGAATGGTTTTGGCGGTCATGAAGCGAAATACGGCGGGTTTCACCCGGCAGCGAGGCCGGACGGCGCCGCCGTCGGGTGTGGATAACTCAAAGCAGCATAAAGGATTTTCTGTGCTTTGACGAGCCACGGAGAGAAGCGGGGCACGATCGCCGCGCGCGGCCGGCGGCACGGGAAGGGGGCGTCGGGACGACGCGCGATGGCGCGCTGCGGTATAATCGAAAAGTTTTCTCCAGCCCGGCAGGCAAGCCTTTTCGCGCTCTGCCGGACACAAGCCGTGCGCTGCACAAATCCGGTGCAGCACACCGGCGGCGCACGTCGACGTCCTGTTTTCGGGATATCCGAATGCTTGTGCCGCCGTCCATTCCAGCTTTGTGTTCGCGTATCCAGGCGCCGTCGCCTGGGCATCGCCGGGCCGTCACTTGGGTAACCACATGGCTGAATCCCCTCCGACCGAATTCTTCATTCAGGGCATCACGAAAGACGGGAAAAAGTTTCGTCCGAGCGACTGGTCGGAACGTCTGGCCGGTGTGATGGCCTGCTTCGGGCCGGGGGCGAGCGGGCCGAATGCGCGTCTCAAGTATTCGCTGTACGTGCGCCCGACGATGCTCGGCGACCTGAAATGCGTGATCCTCGATTCGCGGCTGCGCGACATCGAGCCGATGGCGTTCGATTTCGTGCTGAATTTCGCGAAGGACAACCACCTCGTCGTCACCGAGGCGTGCGAGTTGCCGGACTACGGCGCGAAGAAGTGATGCCGACGGGCGAGGGCGCCTGGTGCGCCCGCCCTGGCTGCCGCCAGCCGGTGCGATGCCCGGCGACAGGCAGCAAAAAAGCCCGCCTAGGCGGGCTTTTTTGCGATCGCAGGAAACAGGAACGCCCGCGCGAGCGGGCGTACCGGATTTACGCTGCTGCCTGCAGACCCTTGACGGCTGCGGCCAGGCGGCTCTTGCTGCGAGCGGCCTTGTTCTTGTGAACGATCTTCTTGTCGGCGATCGTGTCGATCGTCTTCACGGCAGCCTTGAACAGATCGGCAGCCTTTGCGTGGTCGCCGGCTTCAACAGCCTTGCGAACCGACTTGATCGCGGTACGGAATTTCGAGCGCAGCGCCGAGTTGTGCGAGTTTGCCTTCGCGGCCTGGCGGGCGCGCTTGCGTGCTTGTGCGGAGTTAGCCATGACGGTTCCTTATCCTGTCCTGTTTCCAGAGCTTGGAGCCTGACGGCCAAGCGCTGCTTTTCGATCCGTCCCCTGAGAACGATTGCCCAGGGGCGCATAAAAAAACGGTGAGTTTAACCGAGGCCGGGACATGAAAACGGCAGTTGCCGTGCATGTACGAGCCCAGAAACGGGCGATTATAGCAACAAAATCAAGCGAGTGGCAAGTTCAACGTGATACCCGCCGGGCGGGGCGCCGGCGGCGTGCGCGCTTTTCGGCATCGGCCGGTGGCCGGGCCACGCAACCTCCGTATAATAAGCGCCCCATGAATCTATTCCGAGCCCTGCTGACGGTCAGCGGCTTCACGCTGCTGTCGCGCGTGACCGGACTGGCCCGCGAGACGCTGATCGCCCGTGCGTTCGGCGCCAGTCAATACACCGACGCGTTCTACGTCGCCTTCCGCATCCCGAACCTGTTGCGCCGCCTTTCTGCGGAAGGCGCGTTCTCGCAGGCGTTCGTGCCGATCCTCGCCGAGTTCAAGAACCAGCAGGGGCACGATGCCACGAAGGCGCTCGTCGACGCGATGTCGACCGTGCTTGCGTGGGCGCTTGCGGTGCTGTCGGTTGTCGGGATCGCCGGCGCGTCGTGGGTCGTGTTCGCGGTCGCGTCCGGCCTGCACACCGACGGCCAGGCGTTCCCGCTCGCGGTCACGATGACGCAGATCATGTTCCCGTACATTGTGTTCATTTCGCTGACGACGCTCGCGTCCGGCGTGCTGAACACGTACAAGAGCTTCTCGCTGCCCGCGTTCGCGCCGGTGCTGCTCAACGTCGCGTTCATCGCCGCGGCCGTGTTCGTCGCACCGCACCTGAAGGTGCCGGTGTTCGCGCTCGCGTGGGCCGTCATCGTGGGCGGCGTGCTGCAGTTCCTCGTGCAACTGCCGGGCCTGAGGAAGATCGACATGGTGCCGCTGATCGGCCTCAATCCGTTGCGCGCGCTGCGCCATCCCGGCGTGAAGCGCGTGCTCGCGAAGATGGTGCCCGCGACGTTCGCGGTGTCGGTCGCGCAGCTTTCGCTGATCATCAACACCAACATCGCGTCGCGGCTCGGGCAGGGCGCCGTGTCGTGGATCAACTACGCCGACCGCCTGATGGAATTCCCGACGGCGCTGCTCGGCGTCGCGCTCGGCACGATCCTGCTGCCGAGCCTGTCGAAGGCGCACGTCGACGCCGATTCGACTGAATATTCGGCGCTGCTCGACTGGGGGCTGCGCGTCACGTTCCTGCTCGCGGCGCCGAGCGCGCTCGCGCTGTTCTTCTTCGCGACGCCGCTCACCGCGACGCTCTTCAACTACGGCAAGTTCGATGCGCATACCGTCACGATGGTTGCGCGCGCGCTCGCGACCTACGGGATCGGCCTCGTCGGCATCATCCTGATCAAGATCCTCGCGCCGGGCTTCTATGCGAAGCAGGACATCAAGACGCCCGTGAAGATCGCGATCGTCGTATTGATCGTCACGCAGATCTCGAACTACGTGTTCGTGCCGCTGATCAGCCATGCGGGCCTTACGCTGAGCATCGGCGTCGGTGCGTGCCTGAACTCGCTGCTGCTGTTCCTCGGGCTGCGCAAGCGCGGCATCTACCAGCCGTCGCCGGGCTGGCTGCGCTTCTTCATGCAGCTCGTCGGCGCGACGCTGGTGCTCGCGGGCGTGATGCACTGGTTCTCGATCAGTTTCGACTGGACCGGGATGCGCGCGCAGCCGCTCGATCGCATTGCGCTGATGGCCGCGTGCCTCGTGCTGTTCGCTGCACTATATTTCGGTATGTTGTGGGTGATGGGCTTCAAATACGCTTACTTCAGAAGGCGCGCCAAGTGACGACCGCAATGACCCGCGTCCTCGACTACTTCAGCACGCTCGTGGCGGACGACGACAGCCTGCCCGTCACGGAGACCGCGCTGTCGCTGGCGCAGGACGCGTATCCCGACCTCGACCTGCAGGGCACGCTGGCCGAACTCGACATGCTGGCGGCGCGGCTGCGCCGGCGGCTCGCCGACGATGCGGACCTGAAAGGCCGCGTCGCCGCGCTGAACGACTTCTTCTTCCGCGAGCTCGGCTTCGCGTGCAATCACAACGATTACTACGACCCCGATAACAGCCACCTGAACGCCGTGCTGAAACGGCGGCGCGGGATCCCGATCTCGCTGTCGGTGCTGTACCTGGAACTCGCCGAGCAGGTCGGCGTGCCGGCGCGCGGCGTATCGTTTCCCGGCCATTTCCTGCTGCGCGTCACGCTGCCGGACGGCGACCTGATCATCGATCCGACCAATGGCCATTCGCTGTCCGAAGCCGAGATGGTCGAGATGCTCGAGCCGTACGTCGCGCGTGCGGCCGGCGCGGTCGACAGCGCATTGCGCGCGCTGCTGCAGCCCGCGACGAGTCGCGAGATCATCGCGCGGATGCTGCGCAACCTGAAGACGATCTATCTGCAGACGGAACGCTGGCAGCGGCTGCTCGCGGTGCAGCAGCGGCTCGTGATCCTGTTGCCCGAGCACCTCGACGAGGTGCGCGACCGCGGTTTCGCGTATGCGCGGCTCGATTACCTGCGCCCCGCGCTCGAGGATCTCGAGCAGTATCTCGGCGAGCGGCCGGAGGCGGATGACGCGACCGTCGTCGAGTCGCAGGTGACCGAATTGCGGCAGCGGATGCAGCGCGACGGCGAGGACTGAGCCACCGCGCGACTGCCGGAACCCGGAATGAAATACGCCCGCATCACGGGCGTTTTTTTGCGCGCTTACTTCGGCTGCATCCGGATCGCGCCGTCGAGGCGGATCACTTCGCCGTTGAGCATCGGATTCTCGACGATCTGGCGCACCAGCATCGCGTATTCGGCCGGTTTGCCGAGCCGCGGCGGGAACGGCACCATCGCGCCGAGCGCGTCCTGCACGTCCTGCGGCATGCCGAGCAGCATCGGCGTCTCGAACAGGCCGGGCGCGATCGTCATCACGCGGATGCCGCTGCGCGACAGGTCGCGCGCGATCGGCAGCGTCATGCCCGCGACGCCGGCCTTCGAGGCCGCGTACGCAGCCTGGCCGATCTGTCCGTCGAATGCGGCGACCGACGCGGTGCTGACGATCACGCCGCGCTCGCCGTCGGCCGTCGGCGCGGTTGCGGCCATCGCGGCCGCCGCGAGCCGGATCATGTTGAACGTGCCGACGAGGTTCACGTTGATCGTCTTCGCGAACACGTCGAGCGGATGCGCGCCGTCCTTGCCGACGGTCTTCGCGGCGGGCGCGATGCCCGCGCAGTTCACGAGGCCGCGCAGCGTGCCTGCGCGCGTTGCCGCGTCGACGGCCGCCTGCGCGTCGGCTTCGCTCGACACGTCGCATCGTACGAATACGCCGCCCAGTTCGGTCGCGAGCGCGGCGCCCGCCGCCTCGTTCAGGTCGGCGAGCACGACCTTGCCGCCTGCCTGCGCGAGCATCCGCGCCGTTCCGGCGCCGAGGCCCGATGCGCCGCCCGTGATCAGAAAGACGTTGCCGCGAATCTCCATGACTGTCTCCTTTGTCGACCACCCTTGGCGCTTTAGCGCTCAGGGAGGTCCCATGCAAAGCGGTTGTGCTGTCCGATGCGAAGCGATCGGCTGAAAAGCCGTGCGCCGGTTGGCGGGGCGCATGCATCCAACCGATTGTACGAGGCGCCATCGCGCAGCGGCGAGACAAGAACGATCGTGCGAATCTCGGCCGGGCGAAAAAAAAGCCGCCCGGACAGGGCGGCTCGCGGTGCGCAACGCAGTGCTTTTACTTCAGTGCGTCGAACGCGCGTTCGCGGATTTCCTCGACGGTGCCGAGGCCCGAGATCTTGCGATACTGCGGCGCCTTCAGGCCGTTTTCCTCGCCGCGCTGCGCCCAGTCGCCGTAGTACTTGATCAGCGGCTTGGTCTGCGCTTCGTACACTTCGAGACGCTTCTTGACGGTTTCTTCCTTGTCGTCGTCGCGCTGGATCAGCGGTTCGCCCGTCACGTCGTCCTGGCCTTCGACCTTCGGCGGGTTGAACTTGACGTGGTACGTGCGGCCCGATGCCGGGTGCGTGCGGCGGCCGCTCATGCGCTCGATGATTTCCGAGAACGGCACATCGATTTCGAGCACATAGTCGATCGCGACGCCGGCGTCCTTCATCGCATCGGCCTGCGCGATCGTGCGCGGGAAGCCGTCGAACAGGTAGCCGTTCGCACAATCGGATTCCTTCAGGCGCTCCTTGACGAGACCGATGATCAGGTCGTCCGTCACGAGCTTGCCTTCATCCATGAAGCGCTTCGCTTCGATGCCGAGCGGTGTGCCGGCCTTCACGGCCGCGCGCAGCATGTCGCCCGTCGAGATTTGCGGGATGCCGAACTTTTCCTTGATGAAGTTTGCCTGGGTGCCCTTTCCCGCGCCGGGCGCGCCCAACAGGATCAAACGCATGGTGATATCTCCAAGTATGTAGATTCGTGTGGCGAGACGCAAAGGCGCCGGCGACTGCGTGCGCGGGGCTTGCCTGGCGCGTGGCGGACCGGTCTGATGCGGCGCGTCGGCTTCGGCGACGCGCGGCTGCCGGCAAGGCCGCGGGCGGGGTCAAGCGAGGACGCGCTGGTCGCGGACGGCTCGCACAATCGCCTGATTATGCCACGGGTTATTTTGAACCCGGCTGAAAAAGGGCCTGCACGCGCGCCAGATCGGCCGGCGTGTCGATTCCGGCTTCGGGCGCGGTCTCGGTGATTAGCACTGCGATGCGCTCGCCGTGCCAGAGCGCGCGCAGCTGTTCGAGCTGCTCGGCCTGTTCGATCGGCGCTTGCGCGAGCGACGGATAGGTGCGCAGGAAACGCGCGCGATACGCATAGAGGCCGATGTGCCGGTACACCGGAAATGCAGGGGCCGGCATCGTCGCGACGTCGGGCCAGTGCGGCTGGTACGCGTCGCGGCTCCACGGAATCGGCGCGCGCGAGAAGTACAGCGCGACGCTCTGCGCGTCGAGCGCGACCTTCACGACGTTCGGGTTGAACACGTCGGCCGCGTCGTGGATCGGGTGGGCTGCGGTCGCGATCGCGCAGGCCGGATGCGCGGCCAGGTGCGACGCTACGTCGCGCACGAGCACCGGGTCGATCAGCGGTTCGTCGCCCTGCACGTTGACGACGACGGTGTCGTCGCTCCACCCGAACGTCGCCGCGACTTCCGCGAGCCGGTCGGTGCCGGACGGATGATCGGCACGCGTCAGCACCGCTTCGAAGCCGTGATCGCGCGCCGCATCGAGCACGCTCTGCGCGTCGGAGGCGACGAGCACCTGCTGCGCGCCCGCTTCGCGCGCGCGTTCGGCGACGCGCACGACCATCGGCTTGCCGCCGAGATCGGCGAGCGGCTTGTTCGGGAGGCGCGTCGACGCGAGCCGGGCGGGAATGACGGCGATGAAGGGTTGCGGGTGAGTCATCGGGGGAAACGGTGAGAAGGACGGGGCGGGTGGCGCGTCCGGAGCCGGTCGCCCGGCGGCGTTCGGCGACCCGGCCGGGGCCGGGTCGCCTTCGAATCGTTGCGCCGCTCGAGCGGCCTGGCGGCTTAGCGGCCGGCCGGGTCGACCGGCGTGCCTTCGACGGTCTGGCGCGCTTCGTCGACGAGCATCACGGGGATGCCGTCGCGGATCGGGTAGGCGAGCTTGTCCGCGTTGCAGATCAGCTCCTGCGCGGCACGGTCATAGTGGAGCGGGCCTTTGCAGATAGGGCACACAAGGATTTCAAGCAGGCGAGCGTCCACGGAGTTTCTCCACAACGAGGGCAATGAGGCGAGGGTCGAGCGCGGCTTCGACAGGGACGACCCAGAGTCGAGCGTCGCGCCAGGAAGCGCCCAATTTTACTGCATCCTTCTCGGTGATCAGGATCGCATCGACGGCGTCGTCGACGAACGGATTGTCGGCAAACGCGTAGTGGTCGGGCAGCGCGCGCGTCGCCGGCGCGAGACCGGCCGCGCGCAGTGTCGCAAAGAAGCGCTCCGGCGCACCGATGCCGGCCGCGGCGAGCACGCGCTCGTGCGCGAACTGCGACAGCGGGCGGCGCAGCGCGGGCTGGTCGAGGTGCCACGCGGCGCCCGGCGTGAGCGCGAGCGCGTAGGTGTCGGGCCACGGCGGCAGCGCGCCGCTGTATGGGTCGTTGACGAGCGTGGCGTCGCGGTGCCGCGACAGCGGCTCGCGCAGCGGGCCGGCCGGCAGCAGGAAGCCGTTGCCGCCGAGCCGGTGGTCGAACACGACGAGCTCGACGGTGCGCGCGAGGCGGTAGTGCTGCAGGCCGTCGTCGCTGACGATCACGTCGACGTCCGGATGCGCGGCGCGCAGCGCCTGCGCGGCCGCGACGCGGTCGGGGCACACCCAGACGGGCGCGCCGGTGCGGCGCGCGATCAGCAGCGGCTCGTCGCCGCCCACGCTTGCGCGCGATGCGGGGGTGACCGCGGTCGGCGCTTTCACGTTCGCGCCGTAGCCACGCGACACGATGCCGGGCGTGAAGCCGGCCGCGCGCAACGCGTCGACGAGCGCGATCACGGTCGGCGTCTTGCCGGTGCCGCCGACGGTCACGTTGCCGACTACGACGACGGGCACGCCGACGTCGACCGACTTCTTCCAGCCCTGTGCGTAGGCGGTACGCCGCAGCGCTGCGCACAGGCCGAACACGCAGGCGAACGGCGTGAGCGCCCACGCGAGTGCGCCGCGCCGCTGCCATTCGCGTGTCAGGCGCGCTTCGAGCCGGCCGAGCGGGCCGCCGGGCGCGCTCATCGGGCCGGGCGCGGCGCGTCGTGCGCCGCGGCGTGGGACGGATTCGTCAAGGCGGATTCTCCGTTGGGCGGCGCATGCCGCGGGGTCTGCGGAAGGCGGCACTCTAGCGCGCCGCATGCGGACGCGGCAAGCGCGACCGGCCGACGCATCCCGCGGGGCCGGATCGCGACGGGCTGTGGATAACTCTGTGAAGAACTCCCCGGTCGATGGCCTCAAACGCCCGCCGGGTGGGCCTCGAATCGGATGAGAATCATTTCGAAAGGTTTAAAAATCTATAAAAATCAAAGTGTTATCGCGAATCGTCTGGTTTTTTTCGCGGTTTCAAAGCGTTTTACGTGCACGATTGCCAAAGTGTGGACACCTTCCGCGCGTCGCGACGCATGCGACCGGTGCTGGACGCCGTGCGCGTGTCGGACTATCGTGTCGCCGCCAGCATTCATCCGACCGTCCATGTCTTCCGACTCCCCTTTTGCAGCACCCGGCGCGACCCGCAGCGGCGACGAAGTGATTCCCGTTTCGGCGCTCAATCGCGCGATTTCGACGATGCTCGAGCGCTCGTTTCCGCTGCTGTGGATTTCGGGCGAAGTGTCGAATTTCACGCGCGCCGCGAGCGGCCACTGGTATTTCTCGATCAAGGACCAGCAGGCGCAGATGCGCTGCGTGATGTTCCGCGGCCGTGCCCAATACGCGGAATTCACGCCGCGCGAAGGCGACCGGATCGAGGTGCGCGCGGTCGTCACGATGTACGAGCCGCGCGGCGAAGTGCAGCTCAACGTCGAGGCCGTGCGGCGCACCGGGCAGGGGCGCCTGTACGAGGCGTTCCTGCGGTTGAAGGCGCAGCTCGAGGGCGAGGGCCTCTTCGCGCCCGAGCGCAAGCGGCCGCTGCCGGCCCACCCGCGCGCGATCGGCATCGTCACGTCGCTGCAGGCCGCCGCGCTGCGCGATGTGCTGACCACGCTTGCGCGCCGCGCGCCGCACATTCCGGTGATCGTCTATCCGGCGCCCGTGCAGGGTGCCGGTTCCGCCGAAAAGCTCGTCGCGGCCGTCGAGGCCGCGAATGCGCGGCGCGAGGTCGACGTGCTGCTGGTCTGCCGCGGCGGCGGCTCGATCGAGGATCTGTGGTCGTTCAACGACGAAGCGCTGGCGCGCGCGATCGCGGCGAGCGAGCTGCCGGTCGTCAGCGGCGTCGGGCACGAAACCGATTTCACGATCGCTGACTTCGCGGCCGACGTGCGCGCGCCGACGCCGACCGGCGCGGCCGAGCTCGCGAGCCCGCAGCGCGCGCTGCTGCTGCGCGAGGTCGGCGACCGCCAGCGTGCGCTCGCGCGCGGCATGGAACGCAGGCTCGAACAGCGCGCGCAGCAGCTCGACTGGCTCGCGCGCCGGCTCGTGAGCCCGGCCGAGCGGCTGCAGCGGCAGCGCACGCACGTCGAGCAGCTCGCGGTGCGGCTCGCGTCGGCGGCGTCGCGGCCGGTGCGCGACGCGCGCGCGCGGTTCGCGCTCGCGCAGTTGCGCTGGCAGCGCGCGCGACCCGATCCGTCACAGGCGCGCCAGGCGCTCGCGGGGCTGTCGCAGCGTCTCGCGGTTGCATTGCAGCGCCGTCACGAACGCGACACGGCACGTGTGTCAGCCTGTGCGGCGCGGCTCGAGGTGCTGAGCCCGCAGCGCACGCTCGAGCGCGGCTATGCGGCGCTCATCGATGCGCAGACGGGTCGCGCGGTGCGCGCGCCGAACGCGCTGAAGCCGCAGCGGCGTCTGACCGTGCATCTCGCCGAAGGCTCGGCCGACGTCACGCTCGCCGACGTGCAGCCGCGCCTCACCGATACGATCTGACGTTAACCGGCGCACGCGAAGCGACGGGTCGAAACGGGCGTCCCGCGCACGGGAACGGATGCGGCGCTCTGCCGGCTCGTCCTGCCGGACGATGCGCCAACATCGCTTTTCCGCATACCGCGGATAAATGGCCCGTGAGTTTGCGGGGTTATTCGTCCTCGCCTACAATCGGACGCTCGGCAGCATTCAACACAAGCCCCCCTACATACTCAACGAAGGAATCGCCATGGCTCATACGCTCCCGCCGCTCCCGTACGCTGAAGACGCACTCGCGCCGACCATCTCGCTCGAGACGATCCAGTACCACTACGGCAAGCACCATCAGGCTTATGTGACGAACCTGAACAATCTGATCCCGGGCACGGAATTCGAAAACCTGTCGCTGGAAGAGATCGTGAAGAAGTCGTCGGGCGGCATCTTCAACAACGCCGCGCAAATCTGGAACCACACGTTCTTCTGGAACAGCCTGTCGCCGAACGGCGGCGGCGCACCGACGGGCGCGCTGGGCGATGCGATCAACGCGAAGTGGGGTTCGTACGACGCCTTCAAGGAAGCGTTCACGAAGGCTGCAGTCGGCACGTTCGGTTCGGGCTGGGCATGGCTGGTGAAGAAGGCTGACGGTTCGCTCGACATCGTGTCGACGAGCAACGCAGCGACGCCGCTGACGACCGCCGACAAGGCACTGCTGACGATCGACGTGTGGGAACACGCGTACTACATCGACTACCGCAACGCACGTCCGAAGTTCGTCGAAGCGTTCTGGAACATCGTGAACTGGGACTTCGCAGCGAAGAACTTCGCGTAAGTCCGGCGCCTGCGCGCTTCTACAGCGCGCGGCACCCACGAAAAAGCCCTCGAAACGAGGGCTTTTTTGTTTTTGTCCGGCAAGACGGCGCGCGGGGCAAACGGACGATCCGCCGCGATAGCGCAACGCGGCGACGGCGGGGCGTCGCGTGGCGGCCGTTGCGCGGTGTTCAGTGCGTACCGTTGCCCAGCCCGCTCGCGTGGCGCAACGCGTCGATGTCGACGAGTTCGATCTCGCCGACATGCAGCCGCACGATGCCGTCGGCCTGCAGCGCCTTCAGCAACTGGTTGGTGGTCTGCCGCGTCAGCGACAGCATCGACGCGAGCGTTTCCTGCGACAGCCGCACGCGCGTGCGCCCGGCGCTGATGCCGCCGTAGCCTTCGGCGATCATCAGCAGGCGCGCGGCGAGCCGCTGCGCGGCCGGCATCACGCTCATCGATTCGACGGTCAGGAAGCTCAGGCGCAGCTTTTGCGCCATCAGCAGCGCGAACTGCCGCCAGTATTGCGGCGTCGCGTCGAGAATCGCGAGCAGCGCGGTTTGCGGCACGTGCAGCAGCAGCGCGTCGTCGAGCGCGATCGCGTCGTGCGTGCGCGGCTGGCCGTCGAACAGCGCGATTTCGCCGAACCACGTGACGGGCTCGGCGACCGTCAGCAGTGCTTCCTTGCCCTGCGGGTCGACCGCACCTATCGTGAGTGAACCGGCCAGTACCGCGTACAGCCCGCACGGCGGGTCGCCGCGCCGGAACAGCGCGTGGCCGGCCGGCAGGCGGCGCAGCGCTGCACGGCCGAGCAGGTCCGCGCGCAACGCGGGCGGCAGCGCGGCGAACCACGGGTTCGCTTCGATCTGCGGCAGGTAGGGGGCGAGCGACGAAGGCATGGGCACGCGATGTCGGGTAGCTGACAGAGGTTCTCGGGCGTGACGCGCATCATAGCGCTCAATAACCGACCAGGAGACGCGATGAAGACGCTCGAAGACCATCTTTCCCAGTATGCGGCCTACCATCGCGACGCGCGCAACATCGCGACGCATCTGGTCGGCATCCCGATGATCGTGTTCGCGGTCGAGGTGCTGCTGTCGCGGCCGGCGATCGGGATGCTGGCCGGCATCGCGCTGTCGCCGGCACTGCTGCTCGCCGTCGCGTTCGCGGTGTTCTACCTGCGTCTCGACCTGCGGTTCGGGATCGTGATGACCGCGCTGTTCGCGCTCGGCCTGTGGGCCGCACAGGCGCTCGCGCTGCTGCCGACCGCGCAATGGCTCGCGATCGGCATCGGCGCGTTCGTCGTCGGCTGGATCGTGCAGTTCGTCGGGCACTGGTTCGAAGGGCGCAAGCCCGCATTCGTCGACGATCTGGTCGGCCTGATGGTCGGGCCGCTGTTCGTCGTCGCCGAGGTCGCGTTCTTCGCGGGGCTGCGCGGCGACGTGCGCCGCGAAGTCGAGCGGCGGGCCGGGCCCGTGCACGGCGGCGCGCACTCGCATGTCTGACGCGCCGGTCTGCGTGGTCGGCGCGGGCGCCGTCGGTTGTTATCTCGGCGGCCGGCTTGCGGCAGCCGGCGCGCCAGTGACGCTGGTCGGCCGCGCGCGGATCGGCGACGCGATTCATCTGCACGGGCTCACGCTGACCGACCAGCGCGGCTATCGCGCGACGCTCGCGCCGGCCGATGTCGCGTTCGCGACCGATCCGGCCGCCGCGGCCACCGCGCGGCTCGTGCTCGTCGCGGTGAAGTCGGCCGCGACGCGCGACGCCGCGGCGCAGCTCGCCGGCGTGCTGCGGCCCGGCACGGTCGTGATCAGTTTCCAGAACGGCCTGCACAATGCCGACGTGCTGCGCGACGCGCTGCCGCAAGCGACCGTGCTGGCCGGCATGGTGCCGTTCAACGTGATCGAGCGCGGGCCCGGCGCGTTTCACCAGGGTTCGGCCGGCGCGCTCGCGGCCGAGGCGTCGCCCGCGCTGCAGCCTTTCATCGGCGCATTCGCGCGTGCCGGGCTGCCGCTCGCGCTGCATCGCGACATGCCGGCCGTGCAATGGGCGAAGCTGCTGCTCAACCTGAACAACGCGGTCAATGCGCTCGCGAACCTGCCGCTGCGCGACGAACTCGCGCAGCGTGCGTACCGCCGCTGCGTCGCACTGGCCCAGCGCGAAGCGCTGCACTGGCTTGCGCGCGCCGCGATCCGCCCCGCGCGGCTGACGCCATTGCCGGCCGCGTGGATCCCCGCCGTGCTCGATCTGCCCGATGCGGCTTTCCGCGTGCTCGGCGGCCGGATGCTCGCGATCGATCCGCTTGCGCGTTCGTCGATGTCCGACGATCTCGCGGCGCGCCGTGCGACGGAAGTCGAGTGGATCAATGGCGAGATCGTGCGGCTGGCCACACGCTTCGGCGCGCAGGCACCCGTCAACGCGCGACTGTGCGCGCTCGTCCATGACGCGGAAAACGCTGCGGCCCGTCCGGCGTGGCGCGGCCACGCGCTGTGGGCCGAGCTGACCGCGCAGGCGCCGCGCACGGGCGCCGCGCGGGCCGCGTAGGCCGGCTTTGCGCCATCGTTGCGCGGGTCGTACGCGATGCCACAGGCGGGGCGCAACGGCTAAGATGCGAGGTGCGTCATACGACGCCTATGCGGAGCCATCACCATGGTCGATCGCCCGACTCTCGACGCCTACGACGCCCATGCCGCGCAATATGCGCAGGACTGGCTCGACCAGGCCGCGCCCGACGACATGTATGCGCTGCTCGAACAGCATTTCTCGCCTGGGCCGACCGCCGACGTCGGCTGCGGAGCAGGGCGCGATACAGCCTGGCTCGCTTCGCGCGGCTTCGTCGTGCGCGGCTACGACGCGAGCGCCGCGCTGCTCGACGAAGCGCGGCGGCGCCATCCCGACCTGAGCTTTGAACTGTCCGCACTGCCGGCGCTGGCCGGCGTGCCGTCCGGCGCGTTTCGCAACGTGCTGTGCGAGACGGTCGTCATGCACCTCGAACACGCGGACGCGGCGGCGGCCGCCGCGCGACTGGCCGATCTCCTGATGCCGGGCGGCACGCTGTACCTGAGCTGGCGGGTGGCCGGAAACGGCGCGCTGCGCGACGAGCGCGGCCGCCTCTATACGCCGCTCGACTCCGCGCGGATGCATGCGGCGCTCGGCGCCGGCATGCACGTGATCGACGAGCATGAAGTCGTCAGCGCGTCGTCCGGCAAGCGCGTGCACCGGCTGATCGTGCGCAAGGCGGCCGCTGCCGCGTGAAGGCGGCGCGCCGTCGCGTTCATTCGCGGCTGAGCGCCGCTTCCCAGTTGATGTCGACGCACAGCACCTGCATGCCGGCCGCGACGGGTGCGGCGACCGACGCGGTCACGCACAGGTGTGCCTCGTTGATCGACAGGTAGGGCGGCGTCAGATGCACGCGGCCCGGCGCGCGCATCGCGTCGATGAAGTACGGGCGGCGCTCCCAGCTCGCGCCCTCGGAATGCAGCAGCGGCCGGAAGCGCTTGGCGCGCTGCGATACGCTGCCGCGCGCGAGCACGTTGTCGCCGATCTGGCGCCCCGATGCGTCGAGCAGGAAGCAGCGCGCGGTCTCGGGCAGCCCGAGCACGGCGGCGGCCGCGTCGGTGAGCGATGCGCCCGCGCCGAGCTTCTGGCTCGCTTCCTCGAGCGCGGCGACATACGGCGCGAGCCGTTCCGCCTGCTTGCGCTCGCGTTGCGCGACGCGCAGCCGCAGCGCGGCTGACAGCGTATCCATGCAGCCCGCGGCGGCCTGCGGTTGCACCGGGTCGACGCTTGGCCCCGCGAAATACTGGCCCTGCACGAAATCGACGTTGCACTCGAGCGCGATCATTGCGTCGCGCTCGGTCGACAGGCCGCCCATCAGCACGAGCTGGCCGGATTCGTGCAGCAGCGACACGAGCCCCGGCAGCACGCGTTCGAGATGCGAGTGCTCGCTCGCCTGCGCGAGGATGCCGCGGTCGAGCGTGACGATGTCCGGATGCAGGTGCCACACGCGGTCGATGTTCGAATGCTTCGCGCCGAACCCGCCGAGCGCGATCAGGAAGCCGGCCTTGCGCAGCCCGTCGACGATCGCTGCATAACGCGGCGTCTCGCCGCCCGCCTGCTCGGGCACCTCGAGCACCACGCGGTGCGGCGGCAGTCCGAGCGCCTTCAGGTTCGCGAGCAGCGCATCGCCGTAGATGGTGTCCATCAGCGCGGCCGGATGCAGGCTCAGGAAGAGCCATTCGTCGTGACTGTCGAACGCGTGGAAGTTGCCCAGATGCAGCGATTCGGCGAGCCGGCCGAGTTCGAGCAGGTCGCCGCGCCGTGCCGCCTGCGTGAACACCTCGTGCGACGCCACCTGGCGGCTTTCCTCGTCGTGCGCGCGCAGCGACGCGTGATAGCCGATCGCGCGGCGGTGCGACACCGAGAAAACGGGCTGGAACACGCTGAACACGGTGTAGCCGCCGTACAGCACGGTGCGCCGGTTCCCGTCGTCGCCGGCGACGGGGCGGGGCGGCTGAAAGCCGGGGGGATCGATTTCGATCATGCTCATGATGTCGGCCGAAGGAGGACTGCCAGTTTACCTAGAGAATAGGCGAGCAAGAAGCATGCACGGCATCGCGCCTCATGCGGCGGCCCGTCGCGGCCGGAGAATGGGGCATCGCGGCGCATTTCGCAGAGGCCGGCTGCACCGCAATGGTGCGCGCGGTGGCGGTGCGGCGCCCGAAACGGCGCGCGCCGCGCGTCACGCGCGCTCGGATGGGTCGGTCTTGCGCGCAGTGCTGCGGATCTCGGGTGCGAGCTGCGCGAAGATCCATGCGGACGCGGCCGTGATGATCCCGACGCAGATGAACGTCGCATGGAACGCGGGCAGCGTGTTGCTCGGCGTGACGGTGCGCAGCATGCCGGTGAACGTCGCGAGCAACGCGCCGGCGACCGTGACGCCGAGGCTCATCGACAGCATCTGCACGAGCGAGAACAGGCTGTTGCCGCTGCTCGCTCCGCCGGTGCCGAGATCCTTCAGCGTCAGCGTGTTCATCGCGGTGAACTGCATCGAGTTGAAGCCGCCGAACAGCGCGAGGTGCACGACCTTCACCCAGACGGGCACCGTGTCGCGCATCAGCGCGAAGCTCGCCATCATCACGCCGACCATGATCGTGTTCGCGAGCAGCACCTTGCGATAGCCGTGCCGCGTGATCAGGCGCGTGATGATCCGCTTCGAGAACATCCCGGCCGCCGCGACCGGCAGCATCATCAGCCCGGCCTCGAACGCCGAGTAGCCGAGGCTCACCTGCAGCAGCAGCGGGATCAGGTACGGCATCGCGCCGCTGCCGATCCGCGCGAACAGGTTGCCGAGCAGCCCGACGCTGAACGTGTGGATCCTGAACAGTTCGAGCGAGAAGATCGGCTGCGGCGCGCGCACCGCATATAGCCCGTACGCGACGAAGCACGCGAGGCTCAGGATCAGCAGCACGAGCACGGCGGCGTGCTGCATGCCGAGATCGGCGAGCCCGTCGAGCGACAGCGAAATCGCGACCATGCCGATCGTCAGCAGCAGATAGCCCTTCATGTCGAAGCGGCCGACGGCCGGGTTGCGCGAATCGGGCATCGAATAGAAGGTCGCGATGCAGCCCGCGACGCCGACCGGCACGTTGATCAGGAAGATCCAGTGCCACGACGCGATCTTCACGAGCCAGCCGCCGAGCGTCGGCCCGATCAGCGGGCCGATCAGGCCGGGAATCGCGACGAACGACAGCGCGGACAGGTAGCGTTCGGCCGGAAAGGTGCGCAGCACCGCGAGCCGCCCGACCGGCAGCAGCATCGCGCCGCCGACCCCCTGCACGACGCGGAACGCGACGAGCTGCGTCAGCGTATGCGCGTTCGCGCACAGCAGCGAACCGAGCGAGAACACCAGGATCGCGCTGAAGAACACGCGCCGCGTGCCGAACGTATCGGCGAGCCAGCCCGACACGGGGATCATCACCGCCATCGTCAGCGAATACGCGATCACGACCGACTGCATCCGCAGCGGCGATTCGCCGAGGCTCGCGGCCATCGACGGCAGCGCCGTGTTGACGATCGTCGCATCGAGCGTCTGCATGAAGAAGCCCGTCGCAACGAGCCAGAGCATCACGGTGAGGTTCTTTTCGCCGGGAGCGGCGGCGGGCGGGCGTTGGAACATGAAGGCGGGCGGTGGCGCGGGACAGCCGACATTGTAGGGAAAGCCGCCGCACGGTGCAGGTTCGGTGCAGGCGCAATGCGAAGCCCGGCCGGCGAATGTCCGTCCCCGTCGGCTGACCAGTACAGTTCAGCCAAAAGTGTCTGTCGCCGTATCTGTCCGTGTGCTGCCACTGTCAGAAATACTGGAGCCATCGAACCCGTGCGACCAGGAGGCTGCCATGCGCGAACTGCGACTTTACGTGATGGACGGTGACGAGCCGGCCGGACGGTGGCGGATCGTCGATCGCACCGTGCTCGAGGTGGCCGAAGGCGACGTCTGGGTGACCGTCGAGGGCCGGCCCGAAGACCACTGGCTCGGCGCCGGCGATTCGCTGACGTTGATGCCCGGCATGCGCGTGTGGGTCAGCGCGGGGCCGCACGGCGCGACCTTCGCGTTCGGTCCGCTCGCGGTGCCGGCCGTACGCGCCGCGCATGCGTGGTGGCGGCCGCTCGTCGCATGGCGCGACGGCCGCCGTCACACAGCCGCGTCGCTGCCGACGTAGCGCGCCCGGGGCCGGATCAGCTTGCCGTCCGCGTATTGTTCGAGCGCGTGCGCGATCCAGCCGGCCGTGCGGCCGGCCGCGAACAGCGTGAACGCCGCGCCGTCCGGCAGCGCGAGCGTGCGCTCCAGCGCCGCGAGCGCGAAATCGATCGCCGGCCGCAGGCCCGTTGCCGCTTCGACGCGCGCGGCGAGCGCGCGCGCCATGTGCAGCGCCGGGCGGTCGGGCGCGGCCGCGTGCAGTGCGTCGAGCAGCGCCAGCGCGCGCGGGTCGCCGTCGGGATAGAGCGGGTGCGCGAAGCCGGAAAGGGCCGTGCGGCCGCCGTCCGCGCGTTCGTCGTGCGCCAGCCGCAGCGCGAGGAAGCGATCGAGGTCGGCGGCGCGGGCCGCTTCGTCGAGCAGCGTGCCCGCGCGGAACGTCTCGCCGCCGTGGCGCGGCCCGGACAGCGCCGCGAGCCCGCCCGCGATCGCGCCGAACAGGTGAGTGCCGGTCGACGCGATGCAGCGCACCGCAAAGGTCGACGGATTCAGTTCGTGATCGGCGCACAGCACGAGCGCGCGGCGCAGCAGGTCGGCTTCGTCACGCCGTCGCACGCGCCACGCGGCCGCAAGCTGCCGGTGCACGGGCGCATCGCCCGGCGCGATGCCGGCGAGCGCGGCCGTCGCGACGCGCAGCAGCAGCGTGGCCGCATCGAGCTGCGCGTCGCGCCCCTGCGCCCACAGGCGCGGCAGCGACGCGGCCGCGGCGGGCAGCAGCACCAGCGTGCGTTCGAGCGGCGCGAGATGCGCCCAGCGGCGTGCCCAGTCGTCCCACTGAGCGGCGTCGAAACCGGTCGACGCGAGCGACGCGGCGGCAAGCCGCGCGGGCGGACAGTCCCAGAGCCTCGCGGCCGTCTGCTCCAGCGTCGCCTCGTCGGCAAGCGCGATCGCATCGGCGCCACGGTAGCGCAGGCGGCCATCGGCGATCTGCGTGATCCGCGATTCCAGCACGGGCACGCCCCAGTCGAGCGACCGCTCGGCGACGCCGCCCGCGCGTTTCGCGTCGGCGCGGCGGCGCGCGAGCAGGCGCACCTCGTCCGCGTCGTAGCGGCGGCGCTTGGTTGCGCCATCGGGCAGCGAGCGCAACAGCCCGCGACTCACATACGCATAGAGCGTGCTCACGCTGACGCCGAGGGTGCCGGCGGCTTCCTGCGCGCTGAGGGATGTCATGCCGGTCGCTCCTGTCGGGGCGCATGAAGCGCGGCCCCGCTACAACTATTCGTTATGTATTGATTCGTGCAATCAAGATTGATCGCGCCTGTCGCGAATTCTAGACTCGATTCCATCTCCCCTCCGACGCCGAGGCGCTCACTTCACCATGACACCCGAACTCGCATTGACGCATCTGTGGCAACTCGCACACGGCGACCGCGGCGCGCTGGCCCGCGCGACCGTGACGGGGCAGGACCCGACGCTGCCGTCGACGTTCCATGTCGGCACGCTCGCCGCGGCAACGATCGCGGCCGCCGGGCTCGCGGCGGCCGAATGCCACCGGCTTCGCACGGGCGTCGCGCAATCCGTCGACGTGTCGGTGCGCGACGCGCTCGTCGCGTTCCGCAGCGAACGCTACCTGCGCGTGGACGACGGTCCGCCGCCGGAGTTGCGTCATCCGGTGACGGGCTTCTACGAGACGCGCGACGGGCGCTGGATCCAGCTGCACGCGAACTTCCCGCATCACCTGCACGGGATCCTCGACGTGCTCGGTTGCGGCGCGCAGCCGGCCGACGTCGCCGCGGCGATCCGCACGTGGGACGGCGCGGCACTCGACACCGCGCTGGCCGAGGCTGGACTGTGTGCGGCATTGATCAGAACACCTGATGAATGGGCGGCGCACGAGCAGGCGCATGCGATTGCGTCGCTGCCGCTGTTCGAGATCGAGCGGATCGGCGACGCGCCGGTCGAGCCGATCGGCCGCGGCGAGGCCGGCCAGCCGCTCGCGGGCGTGCGCGTGCTCGATCTCACGCGCATCATCGCGGGGCCGGTCGTGGGCCGCACGCTGGCGTCGCACGGTGCGCAGACGCTGCTCGTCAACGGCCCGCACCTGCCGAACATCGCGCCGCTCGTGATCGACAACGGGCGCGGCAAGCGTTCGACATGGATCGACCTGCGCGACGACGCAGGCGTCGATACGCTGCACGCGCTCGCATGCGACGCGGATGTGTTCCTGCAGTCGTACCGGCCCGGCGCACTTGCGGCGCGCGGTTTCGCGCCGCAGGCGCTGGCGGAACTGCGGCCCGGCATCGTCTGCGTGTCGGTGTCCGCATACGGGCATGCGGGGCCGTGGGCGAAACGGCGCGGCTTCGACAGTCTCGTGCAGTCGGCGAGCGGGATCGCATGGCAGGAGCAGCAGGCCGCGCACGCGGACGAGCCACGCCATCTGCCGTGCCAGGCGCTCGATCATGCGACGGGTTATCTCGCGGCGTTCGGCGCGATGATCGCGCTCGCGCGGCGGGCGCGCGAAGGGGGAAGCTGGCACGTGCGGCTGTCGCTCGCGCAGACGGGGCGCTGGCTGCAGTCGTTCGGCGCCGTGCCGGACGGCCTGCAGGCGCCCGATCTCGCGGCTGCCGACGTGCGCGACCGGATCGACCGCGTCGCGTCGCCGTTCGGCACGATCGACGCCGTGCGGCCGGCCGAGCGGTTGTCGGCGACGCCGCCGTCGTTCGCGCGGCCGCCTGTGCCGCTCGGCACCGACGATGCGCGCTGGTTGTGAGCGCCGGCGGCGCGGCTTGCGTTACTTGCGCAGCTCGACGACGAAGTCGTAATAGTCGTTGCGGCAGTAGGTATCGGTCAGCTCGATCGCGCGCTGGTCCGACGTATAGCCGATTCGCGTGATCAGCAGCAGCGCGTCGTGCGGCGCGATGCCCATCTGCTCGGCGATCTCGTCGGTCGCGTTGACTGCGCGGAAATGCTGCAGCGCGCGCACGATCGGCGTGCCGCGCGCTTCGAGATAGCTGTACAGCGAACCGCCGATCGCCTGCGGATCGGGAATCAGCGTCGCGGGGAACGTCGAGTTCTCGACGGCCATCACGATGCCGTCGGCGAGGCGCAGGCGCTTCAGGCGCGTGACCGACGCGGCCGGCGACAGCCCGAGCTGGATCACCTCGTCGCGGTTCGCGGGCTGGATCTCGCGTGCGATCCATTGCGAGCTCGGCTTGAAGCCGCGGCGCTCGAGCATTTCGCTGAAGCTCGACAGCCGCGACAGCGGATCCTCGTAGCGCGGCTGGATGAAGTTGCCCGCGCCCTGCGTGCGGCGGATCAAACCCTGCTCGACGAGCAGCGCGATTGCCTTGCGCGCGGTGATGCGCGACACGCCGAGCGCATCGGACAGCACGCGCTCGGACGGCAGCGCCTCGCCGGCCGTCCAGCGATTGTCGTGGATTGCGTCGCCGAGCTTGCGGGCGAGTTGCAGGTAGAGCGGCGTGTCGTTGTCGGGGTCGGGGCGCAGGTCCTGCCAGCGGTCGTCCGTGGGTGACTTCATGGAATGGGTATCGATCAGGTTGCGGCCATTCTAAGTCATCATGCGGCGCCGTTATAGCCGGTTTTTGCCGTGCAATAGGCCGGTGTCGCGCCGATTGACTACACTGATGCGTCGTATTCCATGCTTCGGCCGCGGTGCGCGGCCACGAATCCGCAACGAGGAGCGCATGACAGACACGATCGCCACGGTCGTCCTGCCGGACGGCGAGACGATTCCGAAGCTTGGCCAGGGCACCTGGGAAATGGGCGAGCGGCCGGCCCGCCGCGCGGACGAGATCGCCGCGCTGCGCGAAGGCGTCGAACTCGGGATGACGCTGGTCGACACGGCCGAGATGTACGGCGAAGGCGCGACCGAGTCGCTCGTCGGCGAGGCGCTTACCGGCCTGCGCGACGACGTGTTCCTGGTCAGCAAGGTCTACCCGCATCATGCGAGCCGGCGCGGCGTCGTCGCCGCGTGCGATGCGAGCCTCAAGCGCCTGTGTACCGATCGGCTCGACCTGTACCTGCTGCACTGGCGCGGCTCGGTGCCGCTCGAGGAGACGGTCGAGGGCTTCGAGGCGTTGCGACGTGCGGGCAAGATCCGTCACTGGGGCGTGAGCAACTTCGATACGGCCGACATGGCCGAACTCGTCGACGAGGCGGGCGGCGGTGCGTGCGCGACCAACCAGATCCTCTACAACATCGCGCGGCGCGGCCCGGAATTCGACCTGCTGCCGTGGCTCGCCGAACACCGGATGCCGGCGATGGCGTACAGCCCGGTCGATCACGGGCGGCTGCCGAAGCGCTCGCCGCTCGACGAGGTTGCACGGCAGCGCGGCGTGTCGGTGATGCGCGTCGCGCTGGCATGGGTGCTCGCGCAGCCGGGTGTATTCGCGATCCCGAAGGCGTCGCGGATCGAACATGTGCGCGACAACCGTGCCGCGCTCGATTTCGTGTTGAGCGATGACGAGCGCGCGCAGCTTGACGCGTACTTCCGTGCGCCGCGCAGCAAGCGCGCGCTCGAGATGCTCTGACTGTACCCGGCCGGGCCACGCTTCCGGTCAGTGGTTGCCTCCGGACGATCCGCCGTTGCCGTTGCCAGTGCCGTTGCCGTGACCACCGCCATCGCCGTCGCCGTGGCCACCACCATGGCCGTGGCCATTGCCGTCACCGTTGCCGTGGCCGCTACCACCATTGCCGTGACCACCGCCATCGCCGTCGCCGTGGCCACCACCATGGCCGTGGCCATTGCCGTCACCGTTGCCGTGGCCGCTACCACCATTGCCGTGACCACCGCCATCACCGTCACCGTGGCCACCACCATTGCCGTGACCACCGCCATCACCGTCGCCGTGGCCACCACCATTGCCGTGGCCATTGCCGTCACCGTTGCCGTGGCCGCTACCACCATTGCCGTGACCACCGCCATCGCCGTCACCGTGGCCACCACCATTGCCGTGGCCATTGCCGTCACCGTTGCCGTGGCCGCCACCACCATTGCCGTGACCACCGCCATCACCGTCGCCGTGGCCACCACCATTGCCGTGGCCATTGCCGTCACCGTTGCCGTGGCCGCTACCACCATTGCCGTGACCACCGCCATCGCCGTCACCGTGGCCACCACCATTGCCGTGGCCATTGCCGTCACCGTTGCCGTGGCCGCCACCACCATTGCCGTGACCACCGCCATCGCCGTCACCGTGGCCACCACCATTGCCGTGGCCATTGCCGTCACCGTTGCCGTGGCCACCACCACCATTGCCGTGACCACCGCCATCGCCGTCACCGTGGCCACCACCATTGCCGTGACCACCGCCATCACCGTTGCCGTGGCCACCACCACCATTGCCGTGACCACCGCCATCGCCGTCACCGTGGCCACCACCATTGCCGTGACCACCGCCATCACCGTCGCCATGGCCGCCACCGTCACCATGTCCGCCATGGCCTCCGCCACCCGAGGTACCGCCACCCGAGGTACCGCCACCCGAGGTACCGCCACCCGAGGTACCGCCACCCGAGGTACCGCCACCCGAGGTACCGCCACCCGAGGTACCGCCACCCGAGGTACCGCCACCCGAAGTACCGCCACCCGAGGTACCGCCACCCGAGGTACCGCCACCCGAGGTACCGCCACCCGAAGTACCGCCACCCGAAGTGCCACCACCCGAAGTGCCACCACCGGAGCCACCGTTGCCGGACGAATTACCTCCTCGGCCCGTGCCGCTCGTACCGCCGGATGTTGCGCCTGTCGCTCCGCCGACACCAGCAGGTCCCACTGCACCGTTCCCGTTATTTCCGCCGCTGCCGCTGCCGCTGCCGCTGCCGCTGCCGCTGCCGCTGCCGCTGCCGCTGCCGCTGCCGCTCCCGCTCCCGCTCCCGCTCCCGCTCCCGCTCCCAGCGTTGCCGCCACTGCCGCTCGCGCCGGCACCTTTACCGCCAATTCCACCGCCGGCAAAGTCGTGCACCGCGCACGCAGCCGGATTGGCTGCGCAGGACGAAGCGTCCTCGACCAGCGTCATGACGGTGTCCGCGTTGGCAATCGCGTCGGGCGGGGCATCAGGTGTTGCGTTCTGTGCGACTGCATACGAGCAGCAGCACGCAAACGCGGCCGCGGCCATCAAGGTCGCGCGATAGCACCGTCCCGCCGCGCGGAACGGTTGTTTTGTCTTAAGCATCATGGCCTCCCCATGCGCGCGATGCCTCGTCGCCGCGCGACTATCTACGAGTGGTGCAGGGGGCCAGCAAAGATTCGTTATCCTATCGGCGGCCGATTGCCTTCGGGCCGGCGCTTGAAGCCAGCCGCGAACGCGGATCGGCACGCGGGCCCGCCGTGCGAAGCCCTATCAGCGAGATTCGTGCCACCGGCCGCTTACGCCCGCGGCGCAAGGCGCGCGTATGCATGCGACGGCGCATGAAGCGTCGTCGCGGGCGTTTTGTTTCCGAAATGAAACGTCTGAGCGATGCTCAGCGCGCCGGCGCGTCGGCCGCGCGCTGCCAGCGGTGGAACAGGATCGAGGCGATCCAGCAGACGAGGAACAGCGCGACGATGCCGTAGCCGATCGAGCCGAAGCGTTCGCCGAGCGCATCGAGCGCGTCGCGCACGGGGCCCGTCAGCGACAGCTTGTCGGCGAGCAGGCCGGCCGCCTCGATCCCGCCGATCGCAAGCGCGACGGCCGCCGACACGAATGTGATGCTCGCGTTGTAGAGCAGCTTGCGCTGCGGATCGTCCATCGCCCAGCCGTACGCATGAATCATCAGCACGTTGTCGGTCGAGTCGATCAGCGTCATGCCGGCGGTGAACAAGGCGGGAAACAGCATGACCGTATAGACCGGCAACCCCTGGCTCGCCTGTGCGGCGGCAATCGCGAGCAGGCCGATTTCGGTTGCAGTATCGAAACCTAGCCCGAACAGCACGCCGACCGGATACATGTGCCAGCTCTTCGACACGAACCGGAACAGCGGGCGCAGCAGCCGCGACACGAGTCCGGCCGGGCGGTGCACATGCGCGGCGCCGTGAGCGTGCTCCGGGGTGCCGCGATAGCGACGCCACACGTCGCGCAGGATCATCAGGTTCACGCACGCGAGCACGAGCAGGAAGGTCGCCGACACCGCCGTGCCGATCGTGCCGCCGATCTCGCGGAACGCATCGAACCGGTCGCGCAGCGCGAACGCGGTCAGCGCGATGCCGAGCGTCGCGGCGATCACGATCGTCGAATGGCCGAGCGAGAAGAACAGCCCGACGCTCACCGGACGCTGGCCGTCCTGCATCAGCTTGCGCGTTGCGACGTCGATCGCCGCGATGTGATCGGCGTCGACCGCATGACGCAGCCCGAGCCCGTACGCGATCGCCGCGGTGCCGAGCAGCAGCGGATGGTCGCGCAGCACCGCGAGCGCCCACAGCCAGACGGCGACGTTCGCGGCGATCAGGCCGGCGTAGAGGGTCAGCAGGCGGCGCAGGGCAGGGGTGGGCGGCATCGGGACGGTTCCATCTGACGAATCGCGATGCATTGTGGCATGCGAAAAAAGCGCGTGGCGTGCCGATCAAAAAGCCGCGAGCGGTCCGCACCGGACGAAAAAAAGCCCGTCCGGAACCGGACGGGCCTGTCATGCGGCGGGGCGCAAGCGCCCGGGGCTTACTTGGTCTTCGCGCTGATCACGCCTTCCGATACGTTGGCCGGCGTTTCCGCGTAGTGCTTGAACTCCATCGAGTACGTCGCGCGGCCCTGCGTGGCCGAACGCAGCGACGTCGAATAGCCGAACATCTCCGCGAGCGGCACTTCGGCGCGCACGAGCTTGCCGCCGCCACCTGCGATGTCCTCCATCCCCTGCACGATGCCGCGCCGGCTCGACAGGTCGCCCATCACGTTGCCCATGAAGTCCTCGGGCGTCTCGACCTCGACGGCCATCATCGGCTCGAGCAGCACCGGCTTCGCGCGGCGCATCGCTTCCTTGAACGCCATCGAGCCGGCCATCCGGAACGCGTTTTCGTTCGAGTCGACGTCGTGGTACGAGCCGAACGTCAGGTGCACCTTCACGTCGACGACCGGGTAGCCCGCGAGCACGCCGCTCTTCAGCGTTTCGGTGATGCCCTTGTCGACGGCCGGGATGAATTCGCGCGGAATCACGCCGCCCTTGATCTCGTCGAGGAACTCGTAGCCCTTGCCCGGGTTCGGCTCGAGCGTGATCACCGCGTGGCCGTACTGGCCGCGGCCGCCCGACTGCTTGACGAACTTGCCCTCGACATCGGACGCCGTCGTGCGCACCGTCTCGCGATATGCGACCTGCGGCTTGCCGACGGTCGCTTCGACGCCGAACTCGCGCTTCATCCGGTCAACCAGGATTTCGAGGTGCAGCTCGCCCATCCCCGAAATGATCGTCTGGCCGGACTCCTCGTCGGTCTGCACGCGGAACGACGGGTCTTCCTGTGCAAGGCGGTTCAGCGCGAGGCCCATCTTTTCCTGGTCGGCCTTCGTCTTCGGCTCGACGGCCTGCGAGATCACCGGCTCCGGGAATTCCATCTTCTCGAGGATGATCGGCTTGGTCGGATCGCACAGCGTGTCGCCGGTGGTCGCTTCCTTCAGGCCGACGGCCGCCGCGATGTCGCCCGCGCGCACTTCCTTGATTTCCTTGCGCTCGTTCGCGTGCATCTGCAGGATCCGGCCGAGCCGTTCCTTCTTGTCCTTCGTCGCGTTGAGCACCGTATCGCCGGATTCGACGACACCCGAATACACGCGGAAGAAGATCAACTGGCCGACGAACGGGTCGGTCATGATCTTGAACGCGAGCGCCGAGAACGGCTCGTCGTCGCTCGGATGGCGTTCCGCCGGTTTTTCCGGATCGGCGAAGTCGTGGCCGAGGATCGCCGGCACGTCGACCGGCGACGGCAGGTAGTCGATCACCGCGTCGAGCATCGCCTGCACGCCCTTGTTCTTGAACGCGCTGCCGCACAGCATCGGCACGATCTCGTTCGCGATCGTGCGCTTGCGCAGCGCGGCCTTGATCTCGTCCTCGGTCAGCGATTCATGGTCGTGCAGATACTTCTCGAGCAGTTCCTCGCTCGCTTCCGCCGCGGCCTCGACCATCTTCTCGCGCCATTCGTGCGCAAGCTCGACGAGATTCGCGGGGATCTCCTCGTACGAGAACTTCACGCCCTGGCTTTCGTCGTCCCAGACGATCGCCTTCATCTTGACGAGATCGACGACGCCCTGGAAATGATCTTCCGCGCCGACCGGAATCTGGATCGGCACGGCGACGCCCTTCAGGCGCTCGCCGATCTGCCGCTGCACGCGGAAGAAGTCGGCGCCGACGCGGTCCATCTTGTTGACGAACGCGATGCGCGGCACCTTGTACTTGTTCGCCTGGCGCCAGACGGTTTCGGACTGCGGCTGCACGCCGCCGACCGAGTCGTAAACCATGCACGCGCCGTCGAGCACGCGCATCGAGCGTTCGACCTCGATCGTGAAGTCGACGTGGCCCGGGGTATCGATGATGTTGATCCGGTGTTCCGGATAGTTGCCGGCCATGCCTTTCCAGAAGGCCGTGGTCGCCGCCGACGTGATCGTGATGCCGCGTTCCTGCTCCTGCTCCATCCAGTCCATCGTGGCCGCGCCGTCGTGCACTTCACCGATCTTGTGGCTCACGCCGGTGTAAAACAGGATGCGCTCGGTCGTCGTGGTCTTGCCGGCATCGATGTGAGCGCTGATCCCGATATTGCGATAGCGCTCGATGGGGGTTTTGCGGGGCACGTGAACCTCCTGGTGGTTCGGATCGTAAGCGGGCAGGCTGGGCCGGCCCGGGTTTGGAACAAGCGAGACTTAAAGCATAGCGCTTGCGCGTGGCTTTTGCAGATGCGGCCGGCACCGGCGGAATCAAGCCGGGCGGCGGCGCCGGCTGACGAAAAAAAAGCCGGCGCGCACGGGCGGCCGGCTTCGGTCGGGGCGCGGCGCGAGGCCGCGGATCGCCGTTACTGGGCCTTCGGCAGGCCGTCGAGCTTCATGCCGGGCTTGATGCCCTTCGCCGCGAACCAGCCCTTGCTCATTTCGAGCGCATAGACGCCGTTGTTGCGCGGGCAGTGGTTGTCGGTCGTCTCCGCCTTCATCTCGTCGATGTCGGTGATCGTGCCGTCCGCACGGATGAATGCGATCGACAACGGGATCAGCGTGTTCTTCATCCAGAAGCAGTGCACGGCATTCTCGTTGAAGACGAACAGCATGCCTTCGTTCGGCGCGAGCTGCGAACGGTACATCAGCCCCTGTTCGCGGTCGGCGTCGTTCGCGGCGACGGCCGCGTCGATCACGTACATGCCGGCGCGCAGCTTCACGTGCGGGAACTCGCTCGGCTGCTTGGCGCCGGGCGGCATCTGCGCGCTGGCGGCCTGCATGCCGAGGGCGAGGACGGCGAGCGCGGCGGGAAACACGGCGGCGCGCGCAAGGCGGCCGAGCGACGAGCGCAGGGAGAATTGCACAGCAAGGCTCCTATCTGGAAAACGAGACCCGCATGGTACGCGATGCGCGCCGGCGGGCACAAAAAAGAAAAAGGCAGATCGCCTTGCGGTGATCTGCCTTTCAACGCCGTAAGAACGGCAAGACTGCGTGTTCTTGACTGCGTTATTACAACCCGCTTGCTTAGTTCGAAGCAGCTGCCGGGGCTTCGGCTTCGCTTGCAGCCTTCTTCGCAGCGTGGTGCTTCTTAGCTGCGTGGTGCTTCTTGTGCGTTGCCTTCTTAGCCGGTGCCGAAGCAGCTTCTGCCGGAGCAGCAGCAGCCGGAGCGGCCGGAGCCGAAGCTTGTGCGAAAGCAGCCGTTGCGAAGAGGCCAGCGACCAGAGCGGCGATCAGTTTGTTCATGTTGTGTTCCTCAGCTTTAGTTAATTAACCAAATGACCCGGCATAGGAGTCATGACGTCTAACGGTGCCATCCACCTTTCGGTTGACAGACGCTTCGAGAAATTTCTCATTGCGCTGCGGGCGCCGAATCGTATTCGAAGAAAACGTCGCTTTCGTGACGCAAACACGGGTTCGGCTGCCAATGCCGGATAGCTCAGGGTGGCATCTGCGTGATTTAACGCGCGATCTTCGCAGGCGGTTGACGAAAAAGATGACGAAAAATTCGCGTGTCCGGAATCCGTCATCCGGCGGGCGCGAAACCGTCCCACGGCGCGCGTGGCGGCAGCGCAATTGTTTCGCCTGGCGCAATGCCGAGTGCGAATATATCCAGCGAACCGATGCCGACGCGCACCAGACGCAACGTCGGGAAGCCGACGGCCGCCGTCATCCGGCGCACCTGCCGATTCTTGCCTTCGGTGATCGCGAGCTCGATCCACGTGGTCGGGATCGCGGCGCGGTAGCGGATCGGCGGGTTGCGCGGCCACAGCGCGTCGGGCGGCTCGATGAACTCGGCGCGGCACGGGCGCGTCACGTAGTCGCCCAGATCGACGCCGCGCGCGAGCGCCTTCAGGTCGGCCGGGCCCGGCGCGCCCTCGACTTGCGCCCAGTAGCGCTTGACGAGCTTGTGGCGCGGCTCCGCGATGCGTGCCTGCAGCGCGCCGTCGTCGGTGAGCAGCAGCAGGCCCTCGCTGTCGGCGTCGAGCCGGCCGGCCGCATAGACGCCGGGCGTTTTTACCCAGTCGCCGAGCGATGGCCGCGTCTCGTGCGCGGAAAACTGGCAAATCGTGCCGAACGGCTTGTTGAGGGCGATCAGGTTCATGGCAGGGCGCCCGCCCGCGCGCCGCGGGAAGCGGGGTGGGCGGTCTATGGCAAATGGCGGAATCTTAATGCATAATACGGAACGGCAAGTCCTCTGTCTTATATAAGACATAAGTGAGGTCTTGATACGCAGTGCCGCGCTTCATGCCGAAGTGCCCGGTTGGGGCGCTAGAATAGCGGCTCGCTGTTGCCGTCACGGGGTGGCCATGCCGCGCCCCCGCCGCGCGCGCAGCTTCGACCAGCATCACCTGCTCAGCCACGTCACTGGAGTCGATCATGCCGTATCAGCACATCAAGGTTCCGGAAGGCGGTGACAAGATCACCGTCAACAAGGACTTCTCGCTCAACGTTTCCGATCAGCCGATCATTCCCTATATCGAAGGCGACGGTACGGGCTTCGATATCACGCCGGTCATGATCAAGGTCGTCGACGCGGCGGTCGCGCATGCCTACAAGGGCAAGCGCAAGATCCACTGGATGGAGATTTTCGCGGGCGAGAAGGCGACGAAGGTGTACGGTCCGGACGTATGGCTCCCGGACGAAACGCTGCAGGTGCTGAAGGAATACGTGGTGTCGATCAAGGGGCCGCTCACGACCCCGGTCGGCGGCGGCATCCGTTCGCTGAACGTCGCGCTGCGCCAGGAACTCGACCTGTACGTGTGCCTGCGCCCGGTCCAGTACTTCAAGGGCGTGCCGTCGCCGGTGCGCGAGCCGCAGAAGATCGACATGGTGATCTTCCGCGAGAACTCGGAAGACATCTACGCGGGCATCGAATGGGCCGCGGGCTCCGAGCAGGCGAAGAAGGTGATCAAGTTCCTGCAGGACGAGATGGGCGTGAAGAAGATCCGCTTCCCGGAAACCTCGGGGATCGGCGTCAAGCCCGTGTCGACCGAAGGCACCGAGCGTCTCGTGCGCAAGGCGATCCAGTATGCGATCGACAACGATCGCAAGTCGGTCACGCTGGTGCACAAGGGCAACATCATGAAGTTCACGGAAGGCCTGTTCCGTGACGCCGGCTACGCGCTGGCCCAGAAGGAATTCGGCGGCGAGCTGATCGACGGCGGCCCGTGGATGCGCGTGAAGAACCCGAAGACGGGCAACGAGATCGTGATCAAGGATTCGATCGCCGACGCGTTCCTGCAGCAGATCCTGCTGCGCCCGGCCGAATACGACGTGATCGCGACGCTGAACCTGAACGGCGACTACATCTCCGACGCGCTGGCCGCGCAGGTCGGCGGCATCGGGATCGCGCCCGGCGCGAACCTGTCGGATTCGGTCGCGATGTTCGAGGCGACGCACGGCACCGCGCCGAAGTACGCGGGCAAGGATTACGTGAACCCCGGTTCCGAGATCCTGTCGGCGGAAATGATGCTGCGCCACCTCGGCTGGACGGAAGCGGCCGACACGATCATCGCGTCGATGGAGAAGTCGATCCTGCAGAAGCGCGTCACGTACGACTTCGCGCGCCTGATGGAAGGCGCGACGCAGGTGTCGTGCTCGGGCTTCGGCGAAGTGCTGATCGAGAACATGTAAGTCCCCTTGCGGGGTGGGCCGGAGCGTTTCCGGCCGCCCCGGCGCCTACTGCCGGCGCCGGGGCGTTTCGTGGATGGCAGGTTTGTTGGCAGGGCGGTCCGGCATGCGGGCCGCGGCGCCGCGATGCGGCCCGGATGCCCTGCAAGGTAGAACATGACGGCCCTCGCAATACCACCGCCCGGCTGAGCCGGCGCGCTCCTTTCGCGACCGACCCGGTCGCTCCCCGCCGGTTACCGCCGGCGCTCCTCAGTCCAAATTTTCACGTAGCAACGCATCGACCATGTCCACTTCGCCCAAGATCATCTACACCCTCACCGACGAAGCGCCCGCGCTCGCGACCTATTCGCTGCTGCCGATCGTCAAGGCCTTCACGCGCTCGTCCGGCGTCGCCGTCGAAACGCGCGACATCTCGCTCGCCGGCCGCATCGTCGCGGCATTCGCAGACATCCTGCCGCCTGAGCAGAAGGGTTCCGACGATCTGGCCGAGCTGGGCCAGCTCACGCTGAAGCCGGAAGCGAACATCATCAAGCTGCCGAACATCAGCGCGTCGGTGCCGCAGCTCAAGGCCGCGATCGCCGAACTGCAGGCGCAGGGCTACAAGCTGCCGGCCTATCCGGAAGATCCGTCGACGGACGAAGAGAAGACCGTCAAGGCCCGCTACGACAAGATCAAGGGCAGCGCGGTGAACCCGGTGCTGCGCGAAGGCAACTCCGACCGCCGCGCGCCGCTGTCCGTCAAGAACTACGCACGCAAGCATCCGCACAAGATGGGCGCATGGCAGGCCACGTCGAAGGCGCACGTCGCGCACATGAGCGAAGGCGACTTCTACGGCAGCGAGAAGTCGGCGCTGATCGCCGATGCCGGCAGCGTGAAGATCGAACTCACGACGGCCGACGGCGCGAAGAAGGTCCTGAAGGAAAAGACGGCCGTGAAGGCCGGTGAAGTCATCGACGCATCGGTGATGAGCCGCAACGCGCTGCGCAGCTTCATCGAAGCGCAGATCGCCGACGCGAAGGCGCAGGGCGTGCTGTTCTCGGTGCACCTGAAGGCGACCATGATGAAGGTCTCCGATCCGATCCTGTTCGGCCATTTCGTGTCGGTGTTCTACCGCGACGCGCTCGCGAAGCACGCGGACGTGCTGGCGCAGGCCGGTTTCAACCCGAACAACGGGATCGGCGACCTGTACGCGCGCCTGAAGGACCTGCCGGCCGACACGCGCGAAGCGATCGAAGCCGACATCAAGGCCGAGTACGCAGTGCGCCCGCGCCTCGCGATGGTCAACTCGGACAAGGGCATCACGAACCTGCACGTGCCGAGCGACGTGATCGTCGACGCGTCGATGCCGGCGATGATCCGCGAGTCGGGCTGCATGTGGGGCCCGGACGGCGAACTGTACGACGCGAAGGCCGTGATTCCGGACCGCTGCTACGCGGGCGTCTACCAGGCCGTGATCGAGGACTGCAAGCAGCACGGCGCATTCGATCCGGTCACGATGGGCAGCGTGCCGAACGTCGGCCTGATGGCACAGGCGGCCGAAGAATACGGTTCGCACGACAAGACGTTCCAGATCCCGGCCGACGGCGTCGTGCGCGTCACCGATGAAGCCGGCAGCGTGCTGCTCGAGCATGCCGTTGAGTCGGGCGACATCTGGCGCATGTGCCAGACGAAGGACGCGCCGGTGCAGGACTGGGTCAAGCTCGCGGTGAACCGCGCCCGCGCGACCGGCGCACCGGCCGTGTTCTGGCTCGATCCGGCGCGCGCGCACGATGCGCAGATCATCGCGAAGGTCGAACGCTACCTGAAGGATCACGACACGAACGGCCTCGACATCCGCGTGCTGACGCCGGTCGAAGCGACGCGCTTCTCGCTCGAGCGCATCCGCGCGGGCAAGGACACGATATCGGTCACCGGCAACGTGCTGCGCGACTACCTGACCGACCTGTTCCCGATCATGGAACTCGGCACCAGCGCGAAGATGCTGTCGATCGTGCCGCTGATGGCCGGCGGCGGGATGTTCGAAACGGGTGCGGGCGGTTCCGCGCCGAAGCACGTGCAGCAGTTCGTCGAGGAAGGCTTCCTGCGCTGGGATTCGCTCGGCGAATTCCTCGCGCTGGCAGCGTCGCTCGAACACCTCGGCCACGCATACCAGAACCCGAAGGCGGTCGTGCTCGCGAAGACGCTCGACCAGGCGACCGGCAAGTTCCTGGACGAGAACAAGTCGCCGGCGCGCAAGGTCGGCGGCCTCGACAACCGCGGCAGCCACTTCTACCTGTGCCTGTACTGGGCACAGGCGCTTGCCGAGCAGACGGAGGACGCCGCGCTGAAGGCGCAGTTCGAAGGCGTGGCGAAGGCGCTGTCCGACAGCGAAGCGCGCATCCTGGAAGAACTGGCGGCTGCGCAGGGCAAGCCGCAGGCCATCGGCGGCTACTACCGTCCGAACGTCGACCTGACGAGCCAGGCGATGCGCCCGAGCGCGACGCTGAACGGCATCGTCGACGCGGTCGCCTGACGCCGGTCGCGCAATCGCGCGAGCCAATGCGTGTGCCGGCGCGGCGGGTTTTGCCGTCCGCCGCCCGACGCAAAAGGAAAACGCCCCGGACGCCCGGGGCGTTTTTCGTTGCAGGTTTGCCATTCAGACGTGAACGATTTCCCACTCGGCGATTTCGTGCGGCACCTCGAGCGTCGCCGTGTCCATTTCGGACAGTTGCGGGCAGTCGCCGCGGGAGATGTGGTCGGCTGCCACTTCGGGGCACGAGAACGCGCCGAGCAGGGCGTTGCCGAACGTCGCTTCCCAGCCGCCGTTACCCGGCAGGATGTAGAACGACCCGAGCGCTGAACCAAAGCGAAATCCCTTCATTTCCGTTCTCCCTTTCTGATTACAAGCGATTCTGTTGTGCCGCCCGCCGGCTCGGCCGGCTGTGGCCCGACTGGCTGCTTGCGGCTGGTTCCGTATCGAACGTCGTGGCGAAGCGTCAGTGCATGGAACAAAGTCTACGTCCGCGACCCGGCCGGATGGTGCGCGTAGAGCAGCTTCTCGAAACAAAAAATCCCATTTAAAAACAACGCATTATTTTTGTCGTTTTGTATTGCGGAACGATTTTTGGCATCGCGAAACAGGAAATTTGTGCCCTGCACCACGAATTTTTACAACGCAGGGACTTGTTCCGCATCGTGAAATATTGACGGTTTCGGGGGAGGAGGACGTGACGAGCGCCAATGCAGGGACGGACAGGCCGGTGCCGAGCGGTCGCCCGGAGGGCGTAATGGGAGCGGGTAAGCGGTGGTAGCGGTCGCCGGCGAAGGGCAGCGCATCGCGGATTGGCGCTTCCGTCGACGCGTGCCGAATCCGGCGCGACATCGCCGCGCACTGCGGCGTATCGCCGCCCGACCGGCGGCGGCACGCTTCGACAGGGGCCTGCGGTTATGATGACGCGGGCATCAGGTTTCGCGTCGCGCATCGGCATTCGAGCCGGCCGGCGCGGGCGTCGCGGCTGCCGCGCGACGCAGCATGGATAACGAGGAACGATTGATGATACGGAGAACCTTCCTGTCGCGCGCCATCGGTGTCGCGACCGCGTCGCTGTTCGCGCGCACGGCGTGGGCGCAGCATGCCGGTCATGCTGGAATGGCCGGCATGGATTCGATGGACGACATGCCCGGCATGTCAGGAATGTCGGCTCACGCGCAGCACGGCAAGCCCGCGCCGGCCGCGCTCGCGGCCGCCGACGCATTGCCGGCCGGCGCGCCGCTCGCGGCGTTGCGCACGCTCGCAAACGAAAGCCGCGAGCCCGGCACGTTCCGGGCCACGCTGGTGGCGCAGCCCGTTGCGCGGCCGGTGCTGCGCGGTGTGCGGCCGACCACGTTCTGGCAGTTCGGTGCGGGCACGCAAGGCCCCGTCGTCGGCCCGCTGATCGACGTGCGCGAGGGCGATACGGTCGAGATCAGGTTCGTGAACAAGCTGCCGCAGCCGTCGACGATCCACTGGCACGGCTTGCCCGTGCCGCCCGACCAGGACGGCAACCCGTCCGATCCCGTCGCACCTGGCGCGTCGCGCGTGTACCGCTTTACGCTGCCGAAGGGGAGCGCCGGCACCTACTGGTACCACCCGCATCCGCACATGATGACAGCCGAGCAGGTGTTTCGCGGGCTGGCCGGCCCGTTCGTCGTGCGCGCCGCGGACGATCCGCTCGCCGGCTGGCCCGAGCGCAACCTGTTCGTGTCGGACCTGAAGCTTGCGCGCGACGGCACGATTGCACCGAACGACATGATGGACTGGATGAACGGCCGTGAAGGTCAGTTCGTGCTGGTCAACGGCGCACGCCGGCCGCGGATCGACGTCGCCGGCGACGAACGCTGGCGCGTATGGAATGCGTGCAGCGCACGCTACCTGCGCGTCGCGTTCGACGACGGCCGCGCGTTCGAGCACGCGGGCACCGACGGCGGACTGTTCGACGCGCCGCGCCGCGTGACTTCGCTGCTGATCGCGCCGGGCGAGCGCGCGGAGCTACTGGTGCGCACCGGCGATCGCGCGTCGCGCGCGGTGCTGCAGGCGGCCGAATACGACCGCCGCAAGATGGCGATGTCGCACGACGACGGCCACGGCAGCCTGCCGCCCGATCCGGCGCTGGCGCTTGCCGATGTCGCGTTTGCGCCTGCCGAGGCGCGCGCGCTGCCCGCGACGCTGCGCGCGGTGCCGCCGCTGGGCGAACCGGTTGCGCACAAGACAGTCGCGTTCGGCGAAGAAATGGACATGGACGCGATGATGAAGGGCGCGGCACACGGCCGCCCGGCGGGCATGCGCTTCACGATCAACGGCGAGACCTACGCGCCGCACCGTGCGACGCTGACGAGCCGGCGCGGCGACGTCGAGCGTTGGGAGATCCGCAATGCCACCGACATGGACCATCCGTTCCACCTGCACGGCACGCAGTTCCAGGTGATCGAGCGCGCGTCGGGCGGCTCGCGCACGGCCGAACCGTTCCGCGCATGGCGCGATACCGTGAACGTGCGCAGCGACGAAACCGTGACGATTCTCGTCACACAAGACATGCCTGGCGAACGCATGTTTCATTGCCACATTCTCGAACACGAGGATCTCGGCATGATGGGCACGCTGAAGGTTGTGTAACGACGGCGCTAATGTGTTTCACATGCCGGATCAGTTTCCGATCTGCATGCGTGACAAGACAATACGTGTTCAATAATCGGGATTGAACGAAAAGGCCGGCCAATCGATAATCGATTGGCCGGCCTCAAAAAAAGAAACCCGGCGCAATGCGCCGGGTTTCTTCGTCCGATATCCGATGCCTTTATGCGGCCTGGATGTTCGACGCTTGCTTGCCCTTCGGTCCTTGAACGACGTCAAAGCTCACCTTCTGGCCTTCCTTCAGCGTCTTGAAGCCATTCATGGTGATAGCCGAGAAGTGAGCAAACAGATCCTCACCGCCCTCGTCGGGAGTGATGAAACCGAAGCCCTTCGCGTCGTTGAACCACTTAACGATACCAGTTGCCATACCTACTTCCCCTGTCACACAGTCGCTGCTACTTACCACGAGCACGCTCGAAAAGCTAAACGACCGGAAAATGCAGCCGTTCCCCCCTCACAAGCTCACCTCGGCCTCTTTCATTTCGCCAACCGGCAATTTGAAAAAAGTGCCAGCTTGATTGTTGGCGCTCTTTATTGGAGTGTCAAGTGGAATTTTTAGACGTATGGAGGGCCGTTGTAAAGAACCCATTTTCAGGGTTTTTCCGGCTTTGCTTCGCAGCATGCGGCCAAGCGCGGGGACTTGAAAAGCCGCATAATCGGCTCATATACCAGGCTCGAGTGACACGCGTTCGAGTCGTCCCGGCTTGTGGGATACTGGATGCGGATACGACGTTCCGGTGCGGTCCCCCTGACGGTTCGTGTTCCGCGCCACGCGTGAAAGCCGGCACCGCAGCCGGCTTTCGTATGGCGCGAAGACGATCGCGTGTTCCGGGATACCGGGGAGGGCGCCGGCCGGTCGGTCGGGTAATGGCAGGATTGCGGGCCTGTCCGAGTTGTTTAGAATGGGTGTATGGCGATTATCCCGGACAAGCAGGACAGTACCGTCCTGGAACGCAAGCAGCAGAAGCTCAAGCCGCCTTCGATGTACAAGGTGGTGCTGCTGAACGACGACTTCACGCCGATGGAGTTCGTCGTGATGGTGGTCCAGGAGTATTTCAAGAAGGATCGCGAGACGGCCACGCAGATCATGCTGAAGGTCCATCGCGAAGGGCGAGGAGTTTGTGGGGTCTATACGCGGGACATCGCGTCGACCAAGGTTGAGCAAGTCGTTACCCATGCGCGGCAGGCCGGGCATCCGCTGCAGTGCGTGATGGAGGAAGCATGATTGCCCAGGAATTGGAAGTCAGCCTGCACATGGCGTTCATGGAAGCACGCCAGGCGCGCCATGAGTTCATTACGGTCGAGCATCTGCTGCTGGCCCTGCTGGATAATCCGACGGCAGCCGAGGTGTTGCGCGCGTGCGCGGCAAACATCGAGGACCTGCGTCAGAACCTGCGCAATTTCATCCACGACAACACACCTACCGTCCCGGGCACCGACGATGTCGATACCCAGCCGACGCTCGGTTTCCAGCGCGTGATCCAGCGCGCGATCATGCACGTCCAGTCGACGTCGAACGGCAAGAAGGAAGTGACCGGCGCGAACGTGCTGGTCGCGATCTTCGGCGAGAAGGATTCGCACGCGGTGTACTACCTGCAGCAGCAGGGCGTCACGCGCCTCGACGTCGTGAACTTCATTTCGCACGGCATCGCGAAGACGAACAGCGGCGAAGCCGCGAAGTCGACCGACGCGAACGCGGAAAGCGAAGACGCGAATGCGCAGAAGGAAACGCCGCTCGCGCAGTTCACGCAGAACCTGAACCAGATGGCGAAGGACGGCCGCATCGATCCGCTGATCGGTCGCGAGCCCGAGGTCGAGCGCGTCGTGCAGGTGCTGTGCCGCCGCCGCAAGAACAATCCGCTGCTCGTCGGCGAGGCCGGCGTCGGCAAGACCGCGATCGCGGAAGGGCTCGCCTATCGCATTACGCGCGGCGAAGTGCCCGACATCCTCGCGAATGCGCAGGTCTACTCGCTCGACATGGGCGCGCTGCTCGCAGGCACCAAGTATCGCGGCGATTTCGAGCAGCGTCTGAAGACGGTGCTGAAGGAGCTCAAGGAGCGTCCGCACGCGATCCTGTTCATCGACGAAATCCATACGCTGATCGGCGCGGGCGCCGCGTCGGGCGGCACGCTCGATGCGTCGAACCTGCTGAAGCCGGCGCTGTCGTCGGGCACGCTCAAGTGCATCGGCGCGACCACGTTCACCGAGTATCGCGGCATCTTCGAGAAGGACGCGGCGCTGTCGCGGCGCTTCCAGAAGGTCGACGTGAGCGAGCCGACCGTCGAGCAGACGGTCGCGATCCTGCGCGGCCTGAAGTCGCGCTTCGAGGAACACCACGGCGTCAAGTATTCGTCGGGCGCGCTGTCGGCCGCGGCCGAACTGTCGGCGCGCTTCATCACCGACCGTCACCTGCCGGACAAGGCGATCGACGTGATCGACGAGGCGGGCGCCGCGCAGCGCATCCTGCCGAAGTCGAAGCAGAAGAAGACGATCGGCAAGAGCGAGATCGAGGAAATCATCTCGAAGATCGCGCGCGTGCCGCCGCAGAGCGTGTCGCAGGACGACCGCAGCAAGCTGCAGACGCTCGACCGCGACCTGAAGAGCGTCGTGTTCGGCCAGGATCCGGCGATCGACGCGCTGGCGGCATCGATCAAGATGGCGCGCGCGGGCCTCGGCAAGATGGACAAGCCGATCGGCGCGTTCCTGTTCTCCGGCCCGACGGGTGTCGGCAAGACCGAAGTGGCGCGCCAGCTCGCGTTCACGCTCGGCATCGAGCTGATCCGCTTCGACATGTCGGAGTACATGGAGCGTCATGCGGTGAGCCGCCTGATCGGCGCGCCGCCGGGCTATGTCGGGTTCGACCAGGGCGGGCTGCTGACCGAAGCCGTCACGAAGAAGCCGCATTGCGTGCTGCTGCTCGACGAAATCGAGAAGGCGCATCCGGACATCTACAACGTGCTGCTGCAGGTGATGGACCACGGCACGCTGACGGACAACAACGGCCGCAAGGCGGATTTCCGCAACGTCATCATCATCATGACGACGAACGCGGGCGCCGAGTCGATGCAGAAGGCGACGATCGGCTTCACGACGCGCCGCGAAACGGGCGACGAGATGACCGACATCAAGCGCCTGTTCACGCCGGAGTTCCGCAACCGCCTGGATTCGATCATCAGCTTCCGCTCGCTCGATGAGGAAATCATCATGCGCGTGGTCGACAAGTTCCTGATCCAGCTCGAGGAACAGCTGCACGAGAAGAAGGTCGACGCGCTGTTCACCGACGCGTTGCGCAAGCATCTCGCGAAGCACGGCTTCGACCCGCTGATGGGCGCGCGGCCGATGCAGCGGCTGATCCAGGACACGATCCGTCGCGCGCTGGCCGACGAACTGCTGTTCGGCAAGCTCGTCAACGGCGGTCACGTGACGGTCGACGTTGACGAAAACGACAAGGTGCAGTTGTCGTTCGACAAGCTGGCGAATCCGCCGCACAAGCCGAACGAAGAGACGGTCGAAGTCGAGTAAGCGATAATTCGTTGTTCATGCGAACGGCGCGGGAAGTTCTCCGCGCCGTTTCGTTTTATCCGGCGCCGGCGGCGCAATGGTGGTGCAGGGGAGTGGTAAGGCAGTGACACAACAACAACGGTCGTTCGACAACATCGTCGCGCGCGAACAAGGGTTGCGCCACGCGCTGACGTCGGGGCAGATGGCGATGATCGCGATCGGCGGCGCGATCGGCACGGGGTTGTTCCTCGGCAGCGGGTTCGCGATCGGGCTTGCCGGCCCGAGCGTGCTGGTCTCGTATGCGATCGGCGCGCTGATCGCGCTGCTGCTGATGGGTGCGCTCGCGGAAATGACCGTCGCGCATCCGACGGCCGGCTCGTTCGGCGCGTATGCCGAACACTACGTCGGCCCGCTCGCGGGCTTTCTGGTGCGTTATGCGTACTGGTTCGCGGTCGTGTTCGCGATCGGCACGGAGATCAGCGCGATCGCCGTGTTCATGAAGTACTGGTTCCCGGCCGTGCCCGGCTGGTACTGGGTGATCGGCTTCTCCGCGCTGCTGATCGCCGTGAACCTCGCGAGCGTCACGCTGTACGGCTCGGTCGAATACGCGTTCTCGCTGCTGAAGATCGCGGCGATCGTCGTGTTCATCGTGCTCGGCGCGTATTTCGTGTGGTCGGCGCCGGCCGCATCGGGCATCGGCTTCGCGAACTACACCGCGCACGGCGGTTTCATGCCGAAGGGGCCGTGGGGCACCTGGGTCGCGGTGATCGTCGCGATCTTCAGCTACATGAGCATCGAGGCCGTCGCAATTGCCGCGGGCGAAGCGCGCGATCCGCAGCACGCGGTCACGCGCGCGTTCCGCTCGACGGTGTTCCGGCTCGTGCTGTTCTACCTGCTGACGCTGTCGCTGATGCTCGCGATCGTGCCGTGGACCCAGGCCGGCACCGACGAAAGCCCGTTCGTGAAGGTGATGGCCGCGACGCACGTGCCGTACGCGGCGGGCGTGATCAACTTCGTGCTGCTGATCGCGGCGCTGTCGGCGATGAACAGCCAGCTCTACGTGACGACACGGATGATGTTCAGCCTGTCGCGCGCACGGCTCGCGCCGGCGGTGTTCGGCCGGCTCGGCACGAATGGCGTGCCGCGTGCGGCGCTGTGGATCTCGACGAGCGGCGTCGCGGTGGCGGCCGTGCTGGTTGCGCTGGCGCCCGACACGGCGTTCACCGTGATGATGGCGATCGCGATGTTCGGCGCACTGCTCACCTGGCTGATGATCTTCGTCACGCACCTGCGCTTCCGTTCGCAGTATCGCGGCCCCGCGCTCGCGTTCCGGATGTGGGGGCACCCGTTCGGCAGCCTGCTCGGCGCGGGGCTCGTCGCGGCGATCCTGTTCACGACCGCGTTCACTCGCGAATTCCGGATGACGATGGTGGTCGGCATCGTGTTCGTCGTGCTGCTGACGCTCGCGTATGCGCTGCACTACCGGCACCAGCACGCGCGCTGACGGTGCCAGCGCGGCCGCCCACGGCCGCGCCTGCCGGCCATCCCGATCTTCACGTTCGCTAAGGTTCCGTTAAGCCGGCGGCGACTAACATTCGATCCTGTCCGCGATGCGAGCCGGTACGCGCCGGCTCGCCGCTTTCCTGTAAAAAGGGGTTCGAATGAACAAACTTCCCGAAATCACGCTTGCGTTCTGGATCATGAAGATCTGCGCGACGACGCTCGGCGAAACCGGCGGCGACCTGCTGTCGATGACGCTGAACGTCGGCTACGCGGTGAGCTCGATCATGCTGTTCGGTTTCTTCCTCGTGACGCTGGGTGCGCAGCTCAAGACGACGCGCTATCGCCCGGCGATCTACTGGGCCGTGATCGTCGCGACGAGCACGGCCGGCACGACGATGTCCGACTTCATGGACCGCACGCTCGGCCTCGGTTATGCCGCCGGCTCGTCGATCCTCGTCGCGATCCTGCTGGCGATCTTCGCGGTCTGGCGGCTCAGCGGCGAATCGCTGTCGGTCGACCTGATCCGCACGCGCAAGGTCGAGCTGCTGTACTGGATCGCGATCCTGTTCTCGAACACGCTCGGCACCGCGCTCGGCGATTTTCTCGCGGACAGCTCGGGGCTCGGTTTCGGCGGCGGCGCGCTGCTGATCGGCGGGCTGCTTGCGGCGATCGTGCTCGCGCACTATTTCACGCGGATCTCCGGCGTGTTGCTGTTCTGGGCCGCGTTCGTGCTCACGCGTCCGTTCGGCGCGACGGTCGGCGACCTGCTGACGAAGCCGGTCGCGAAGGGCGGGCTCGCGCTCGGTACGGTCGGCTCGTCGGCCGTGCTGCTCGGCGTGCTGGTCGCGTTGGTGATCTATGCGAGCATCGCACAGGCACGGCGACGCGAACCGGTACCCGCTCGGATCGCGCAGCCGGTCAGCGAATGACGGCGAACGGAAAAAGAAAAGGGGCCGCGAGGCCCCTTTTTTGCGTTGCGTCGTTCAGTGACGGCCAGTGCTGCCGAAGCCGCCTGCGCCGCGATCGCTTTCCGCGAAGTCGTCGACGATGTTGAACTGCGCCTGCACGACCGGCACGATCACGAGTTGTGCGAGCCGCTCGAACGGGTTCAGCACGAACTCGGTCTGGCCGCGATTCCACGTCGAGACTATCAACTGGCCCTGGTAGTCGGAGTCGATCAGGCCGACGAGGTTGCCGAGCACGATGCCGTGCTTGTGGCCGAGGCCCGAGCGCGGCAGGATCAGCGCCGCATAGCCGGGGTCGGCGAGGTGGATCGCAAGGCCGGTCGGCACGAGCGTCGTTTCGCCCGGCTGCAGCGTGACCGGCGCGTCGAGGCACGCGCGCAGGTCGAGGCCCGCGCTGCCGGTGGTCGCGTAGGCGGGCAGGTAGTCGCGCATGCGCGCGTCGAGAATCTTCAGGTCGAGTTTCATGCGGTCGTCGAATCGGTCGGGAAAGGCGCGGCGGCGCAGACCGCCGCGCGGGAGATCAGATCAGGCGGTTGTCGGGCAGGCGCTTCGCGATTTCCGCGACGAGCGCATGCGCGAGTTCGTCCTTCGGCGCGCGCGGCAGGCGCGTGAGGCCGGCGGCCTCGAACAGCACGACTTCGTTGTCGTCGCGGCCGAACGTCAGCGGCCCGAGGTTGCCGACGAGCAGCGGCACGTTCTTGCGTTTGCGCTTCTCGTCGCCGTGCACGTCGAGATCGCCGCTTTCGGCCGCGAACCCGACGCAGAACGGCGGATCGGGCAGCGCCGCGACCGATGCGAGGATGTCGGGGTTCTCGACGAATGCGAGCGCCGGCATCTTGCGGTCGGCGGTCTTCTTCATCTTGTGCTCGGCCGGCTGTTCGACGCGCCAGTCGGCGACCGCGGCCACCGCGATGAAAATGTCGGCATCGGTGACGGCATGCATTACCGCGTCGTACATCTGCTGCGCGGTCTGCACGTCCTGGCGGTACACGCCCCATGGCGTGTCGAGCGCGACCGGCCCGGCGACGAGATGTACGTCGGCGCCGGCCTGCTGCGCGGCGCGCGCGAGCGCGAAGCCCATCTTGCCGCTCGAGCGGTTCGTGAGGCCGCGCACCGGGTCGAGCGGCTCGAACGTCGGGCCGGCCGTGATCAGCACGCGCCGATGCGCGAGCACCTTCGGCGCGAAATGCGCGACGATCGCTTCATAGATCGCCTCGGGCTCGAGCATGCGGCCGTCGCCGACTTCGCCGCACGCCTGCGCGCCCGAATCCGGGCCGAGCACCGACACGCCGTCCGCGCGCAGTTGCGCGACGTTGCGCTGCGTGGCCGGGTTTTGCCACATCTGGCGGTTCATCGCGGGAACGACGAGCAACGGACAGTCGCGCGCGACGCACAGCGTCGACAGCAGGTCGTCCGCGAACCCGTGCGCGAGCTTCGCGATGAAATCCGTCGACGCGGGCGCGATCACGATCGCGTCGGCTTCGCGCGACAGGTCGATGTGCGCCATGTTGTTGTCGATGCGCGCGTCCCACTGGCTCGTATAGACGGGCCGGCCCGACAGCGCCTGCATCGTGACGGGCGTGATGAATTGCGTGGCGGCTTCGGTCATCGCGACCTGCACGGTCGCGCCGGCCTTCGTGAGGAGCCGGGTGAGCTCGGCGATCTTGTAGCAGGCGATGCCGCCCGTCAGGCCGAGAACGAGGTGTTTTCCTGCGAGTTCTGCGTGTGCCAACTCAGGCCTCCAAGGGTCAAACGGGACGGCCGGCGCGAGGCCGGCCGTCGACGCCGAGTATGCGCGCTTAGCGCGAGCCGCGCACGCGACGCAGTTCGTCGTAGATCAGCAGCACCGCGCCGACCGTGATCGCGGAATCGGCGAGGTTGAACGCCGGGAAGTGCCAGGCGCCGAGGTGGAAATCGAGAAAGTCGATCACGTGACCGTACACGAGCCGGTCGATCACGTTGCCGAGCGCGCCGCCGAGGATCAGCGCGAGCGACACGCTGAACAGCCGCTGGTGGCCGTGGCGCTTCAGCAGGAAGCAGATCACGAGCGTCGCGCCGATGCCGAGCGCGGTGAACGCCCAGCGCTGCCAGCCGCTCGCGGTCGACAGGAAGCCGAATGCGGCGCCGCGGTTGTACACCAGCACCAGGTTGAAGAACGACGTCAGCGCATGCTGCGCGCCATACGCGAACGTTTTCAGGATCGCGATCTTCGACAGTTGATCGAACAGGATCACGATCAGCGAAATGCCGAGCCAGGGCGCAAGCGCGCCGCTGGCCGGTTTCGACAGGGTTTTCGCCATATTTAAGCAGCGCTCCGGATTTCGCCGTTCTCAAACAGGTTCGAGAAGCAGCGGCCGCACAGCGTCGGATGATCGGCGTGCGCGCCGACATCGTCGCGGTAGTGCCAGCAGCGTTCGCACTTCTGGTACTTCGATGCGGCCACGTCGACGCTTTCCTGTGCTTCATCGTCGACCTTGACGACCGTCGCGGCCGACGTGATCAGCACGAACTTCAGGTCTTCGCCGAGGCTCGTGAGCGCGTCGTAACGCGCGCCGCTCGCGTGCACGGTTACTTCGGCCTGCAGCGACGAACCGATGCGGTTCGCGGTGCGTGCTTCCTCGAGCGCCTTCGTCACGTTGCCGCGGACGTCGCGCAGCAGCGCCCACTTCTCGATCAGCGCGGCCGAGCCGTCGATTTCCGGATACGCGTAGTAGGTTTCCGTGAAGATCGTGTCGCTGGCCGGCTGAAACACCTTCCATGCTTCTTCCGCCGTGAACGACAGGAACGGCGCGAGCACGCGCAGCAGGCCGTGCGTCAGGTGGTACAGCGCCGTCTGCGCGGAGCGGCGTGCGCGCGAATCGGCCGCGCTCGTGTACAGGCGATCCTTCAGCACGTCGAGGTAGAACCCGCCGAGATCTTCCGAGCAGTACGTCTGCAGCTTCGCGACGACCGGGTGGAATTCGTATTTCTCGTAGTGGCCGAGCAACTCTGTCTGCAGTTGCTCCGAGAACGCGACCGCATAACGGTCGATCTCGAGCCATTCGCCGACCGGCACCGCGTGCTGCGCGTAGTCGAAGTCCGACAGGTTCGCGAGCAGGAAGCGCAGCGTGTTGCGGATACGGCGATAGCCTTCGGTCACGCGCTTCAGGATTTCCTCGGAGATCGCGAGCTCGCCCGAATAGTCGGTCGACGCGATCCACAGGCGGATGATTTCCGCGCCGAGGCGGTTCGCGACTTCATGCGGGTCGACACCGTTGCCGAGCGACTTGCTCATCTTGCGGCCTTCGCCGTCGACCGTGAAGCCGTGCGTGAGCAGGCCCTTGTACGGTGCGCGGCCGTCGATCATCGACGCGGTCAGCAGCGACGAGTGGAACCAGCCGCGATGCTGGTCCGAGCCTTCGAGGTACAGGTCGGCCGGGAACTGCAGTTGATCCTTGTGCGAGCCGCGCAGCACGTGCCAGTGCGTCGTGCCCGAGTCGAACCACACGTCGAGCGTGTCGCGGTTCTTTTCGTACAGGTTCGCGTCGTCGCCGATCAGCTCGCGCGGGTCGAGCGTCTGCCAGGCCTCGATGCCCGACTGCTCGACGCGTTTCGCGACTTCCTCGAGCAGTTCGAGCGTGCGCGGATGCAGCTCGCCGGTTTCCTTGTGCACGAAGAACGCCATCGGCACACCCCACTGGCGCTGGCGCGACAGCGTCCAGTCGGGACGGTTCGCGATCATGCTGAACAGGCGCTGCTTGCCCCACGACGGGTAGAACGCGGTCGCGTCGACGCCTTCGAGCGCCGTTTCGCGCAGCGTCTTGCTGCCGTCGCGCGGCGTCACGTCCATGCCGGCGAACCACTGCGACGTCGCGCGGTAGATGATCGGCGTCTTGTGGCGCCAGCAGTGCATGTAGCTGTGCGTGTACTTCTCGCTGCGCAGCAGCGAGCCGGCCGCGTTCAGCGCCTCGACGATCTTCGGGTTCGCATCCCAGATCGACAGGCCGCCGAACAGCGGCAGCGATTCGATATAACGACCGTCGCCCATCACCGGGTTGATGAAGTCCGAATCGGTCATCCCGTGCGCCTTGCAGGACATGAAGTCCTCGATACCGTACGCGGGCGACGAGTGCACGACGCCGGTACCGGTGTCGGTCGTCACGTAGTCGCCGAGGTAGACGGGTGCGGTGCGCTTGTAGCCGGGGTGGGCCGATGCGAGCGGGTGGTGGAAGCGCAGGTTCGCGAGCTTGACGCCCGGCGTGGTCGCGACGACGCGGCCTGTCAGCTTGAACTCTTCCATGCACGCGGCGACGCGCTCTTCGGCGATGATCAGCAGCCCGCGCTCGGTGTCGACCAGCGCGTAGACGATTTCCGGATGGAGGTTCAGCGCCTGGTTCGCGGGAATCGTCCACGGCGTGGTGGTCCAGATCACGATGCCGCCTTCGGCGCGCGGCAGTGCCGGCAGGCCGAACGCCTGCGCGGTCTTGTCCGGTTCCGCGAATGCGAACATCACGTCGATCGTCGGATCAGTGCGGTCCTTGTACTCGACTTCCGCTTCGGCGAGCGCCGAGCCGCAGTCGAAGCACCAGTTCACCGGCTTCAGCCCGCGATACACATAACCCTTCTCGATGATCTTGCCGAGCGCGCGGAGCTCTTCCGCCTCGTTGACGAAGTTCATCGTCTTGTACGGGTTGGCCCAGTCGCCGAGCACGCCGAGGCGCTTGAAGCCGACCTTCTGCTTCTCGATCTGCTCGGTCGCGTACGCGCGTGCCTTGCTCATCACTTCGGCCGCCGGCAGCGACTTGCCGAACTGCTTCTCGATCTGGATCTCGATGGGCATCCCGTGGCAATCCCAGCCCGGCACGTACGGCGCGTCGAAGCCGGCCATGTTGCGCGACTTGACGACGATGTCCTTCAGGATCTTGTTGACGGCGTGGCCGAGGTGGATGTCTCCGTTCGCATACGGCGGGCCGTCGTGCAGGATGAACTTCGGCCGGCCCTGGCTGGCCGCGCGGATCTTGTCGTAGATGCCGCGCTCTTCCCATTCCTTGACCCACTGCGGCTCGCGCTTGGGCAGGTCGCCGCGCATCGGGAACGGCGTGTCGAGCAGGTTGACCGGATACTTGGCCTGCGGTTTCGAATCGGCTTTCTTGTTGCTCATGATGGGATCGCTATCAAATCGGGGGACGCTCGTGCGTCGTGAATCGGGTATGCGCGCGCGTGTGCGACGCGTGGGTGCGGCGCGGGGCGCCGCCGTCCGGATCAGCTAATTCGGTCGGTTGCCGACGTCGCGAAGCCCGTTGCGCGGCTGCCCGGCGCACGGTCGCGCTCGATGAAGTACGCGCGTGCATTCGCGACGTCCAGTGCGATCGCGCGCGACAGCGCCTCGAGATCGTCGAATTTCGCTTCGTCGCGCAGCTTCTTCAGGAATTCGACGCGGATGAGCTTGCCGTACGCATCGCCATGCCAGTCGAGCAGGTGGACTTCGAGCAGCACGCGGCCCGAATCGTCGACGGTCGGGCGCAGGCCGAGGCTCGCGACGCCCGGCAGCGGGGCGGGGCCGAGGCCGTGCACCTGCACGACGAAGATGCCCGCGAGCGCCGGCCGCTTGTGCGCGATCGGCAGGTTCAGCGTCGGGAAGCCGAGGTCGCGGCCGAGCTTCAGCCCGTGCGCGACGTGGCCGCTGATCGCATAGCCGTGGCCGAGCGCCTGCGCGGCCGCGTCGAGATCGCCGGCCGCGAGCGAGGCGCGCACGCCCGAGCTGGAGATGCGCGTGCCGTCGCTGCCGGCCACCGTGCCCATCTGCTCGACTTCGAAGCCGTATTGCTCGCCGGCCGCCTTCAGCGTGTCGAAGGTGCCCGCGCGCTTCGCGCCGTAGCAGAAATCGTCGCCGACCATCATCCAGCGCGTGTGCAGGCCGTTCACCAGCGTACGCTCGACGAACGCCTGCGGCGACTGGCTCGCAAACGTGTGGTTGAAGTGCTCGACGACCACGCGGTCGACGCCGTGCTCGCGCAGCGCCTCGAGCTTGTCGCGCAGCATCGCGATGCGCGGCGGCGCGCCGGCCGGGTTGAAGAATTCGCGCGGGTGCGGTTCGAAAGTCATCACGCACACGGGCAGGCCGCGCGCGTCCGCTGCCGCGCGCACGCGCGCGAGCAGGGCCTGGTGGCCGCGATGGACACCGTCGAAGTTGCCGATCGTCAGCGCGCACGGGGCGCGGCTCTCGGCGTTGGGCAGGCCGCGGAAGACTTTCACGATAGCGGATGCAGCGTCGGGGAATGGGCGGTGGGATGCCGCAAAGCAGAAGATTATAAACGTTCGGGCGGGCCGGCGGCCGAGAAGGCGGGAAACGCGGGGGCGAATGGTAAAATTCGCGGATGAAAAAACTCGTGATCCTGATTTCCGGTCGCGGCAGCAACATGGAGGCCATCGTCCGCGCGTGCGCGCAGGAACGCTGGCCGGCCGAGGTCGCTGCCGTGATCGCCAACCGGCCCGATGCGGCCGGCCTGGCTTTTGCCGCGTCGCACGGGGTGGCGACCGCGGTGGTCGACCACCGGTCGTTCGACGGCCGCGACAGCTTCGACGCGGCGCTCGCCGCCGAAATCGACCGCTTTGCCCCCGATCTCGTGATCCTCGCGGGCTTCATGCGCATCCTCACGCCGGCATTCGTCAGACGATACGAAGGCCGGCTGCTGAACATTCACCCGTCGCTGCTGCCGAGCTTCAAGGGCATCCACACGCACCAGCAGGCGCTGGATGCGGGTGTCGCGCTGCATGGCGCGAGCGTGCACTTCGTGATTCCCGAGCTCGACAGCGGTGCGATCGTCGCGCAGGGCGCGGTGCCCGTGCGCGCGGGCGACGACGCGGTCGCGCTCGCGCGGCGCGTGCTGACGGTCGAGCATGTGCTGTATCCGCGCGCGGTGCGCTGGTTCGTCGAGGGGCGCTTGCGCCTCGAGAACGGCCGGGCAGTGGTGGCGCCGGAAGAGGCGCGCTGGATTTTCGCGGATCAACCGCATACCGAAACGAGTGAGGGCGTATGAAGCTGCACGGATTCCTGATCGGCCAGACCGAGACTTTGCTGGCCGAGGTGCTGAAGTTTGCCGGCCCCGCCGACGCGACGACGAGCCGGTTCTTCCGCGCGCACCCGAAGCTCGGGCATGCCGAGCGCGGCGTGATCGCCGAGGCCGTGTTCGCGGTGCTGCGCCGGAAGATGGAGTTTTCGCATCTTGCCGAGAGCGGCACGGGCACGCCCGCGCGGCGTCTCACGCTGCTCGGCCTGATGCAGACGGCCGGCCGCAATGCGCTGAGGCCGTTTTTGTCCGACACCGAGTCCGCGTGGCTCGAGCACGTGTCGAAGATCGATCCGGCGAGCCTGCCCGTGCGCGTGCGCACGAACCTGCCGGACTGGATCCACCAGGCGCTGTCGGCCCGTTTCGACGCCGAGGAGCTCGCGCAGCTCGCCGCCGCGCTGAACTACCCGGCGCCGCTCGACCTGCGCGCCAACGCGCAGAAGGCGACCCGTGACCAGGTGATCGACGCGCTGCGCGCGAACGGTATCGATGCGGGTGCGACGCCGTTCGCGCCGTTCGGCGTGCGGGTGGTCGGCAAGCCGGCGCTCACGCGCCTGAAGCTGTTCGAGGAAGGCCAGATCGAGGTGCAAGACGAGGGCAGCCAGTTGCTGTGCTCGCTGGTCGCGCCGCGCCGCGGCGAGATGATCGTCGATTTCTGCGCGGGCGCGGGCGGCAAGACGCTCGCGCTGGGCGCGATGATGCGCTCGACCGGGCGCCTCTATGCGTTCGACGTGTCGGAAAAGCGTCTCGCGAAGCTGAAGCCGCGCCTTGCGCGCAGCGGTCTGTCGAACGTGAACCCGGTGCTGATCGACAGCGAGCACGACGCGAAGATCAAGCGGCTCGCAGGCAAGATCGACCGCGTGCTGGTCGACGCGCCGTGCAGCGGCCTCGGTACGCTGCGCCGCAATCCGGACCTGAAGTGGCGCCAGTCGCGCACGGCGATCGACGAACTGACGCCGAAGCAGGCATCGATCCTTGCGAGCGCCGCGCGCCTCGTGAAGAAGGGCGGCCGGCTCGTCTACGCGACCTGCAGCGTGCTTGACGCCGAGAACGAGCGCATCGTCGAGCAGTTCCTGGCCGACCATCCCGAGTTCGTGCTGGTGCCCGCGCAGAAGGTGCTGGCCGACCAGCGCATCGAACTCGAGACGGGCGACTACCTGTCGTTGTGGCCGCACCGTCACGCGACCGACGGCTTCTTCGCCGCGGTGCTCGAGCGGCGCGCGCAGTAACGACGGCCCGGACGGACGATGGAGAATCTGCAGAGCCGCCTGCTCTCGCACCGGCTGGCATCGGTGATTCGCGACTTTCACCAGCCGGTGATGATCTGGCAGGCGGCGATCCTCGTCGGCGCGCTGTGTTTCGCGTGGGTGGCCGCGCGCTTCGTGCACGGCCGGATCGATGCGCGCCGCCGGGCGGCCGGACGCGCGCCCGGCGCGGGCGCGGATAGCCTGAAACGCGCGTTGTTTCCGTTGTTCGGCGGCGTCTTCGTGGGCGTCGCGCAGCTCGCGTTCGACCCGTTCATGTCCACGTCGCTGCTGTCGCTCGCGCTCGTGCCGTTGTTCGGCATCGGGCTGATCTACGTGCTGTTCTTCTTCGCGCGGCGCGTGTTTGCGCGCGACGGCCACACGCATGCGTGGCTGTCGATCGTCGAGAAGATCGTGTCGACCGCCGTGTGGGCCGCGATGGTGCTGACCGTGCTCGGCATCCAGCGCGACGTGCTCGGCTGGCTCGACAGCGTGCAGTTCCGCGTCGCCAATGCGCACCTCACGCTGCTGTCGCTGATCTCCGGCGCGCTGTGGGTCTGCGTGACGCTGATGGTCGCGATGTGGCTCGGCTCGGTGCTCGAGGATCGCCTCACGCGCGCAAGCACGCTCGACGCGAACCTGAAGGTCGTGCTGTCGCGGGTCGGCCGCGCGCTGCTCGTGTTCGCGGCGATCCTGATCGGGCTGTCGCTCGTCGGCATCGACGTGACGGTGCTCGGCGTGTTCGGCGGCGCGGTCGGCGTCGGCCTGGGCTTCGGGCTGCAGAAGGTCGCGAGCAACTACGTGTCGGGCTTCATCATCCTGCTCGACCGGTCGCTGCGGCTCGGCGACGCAATCAGCGTCGGCGGGCTGCAGGGTGTCGTCACGCAGATCCGCACGCGCTACACGGTCGTGCGCGGCCTCGACGGCAACGAGACGCTGATCCCGAACGAGAAGCTGATCACCGACGTCGTGCAGAACCAGTCGTCGTACCTGACGCGCGGTTACGCGAAGGTCGCGGTGCAGGTCGCATATACGAGCGACGTCGAGCACGCGCTGGCGTTGCTCGCGGACGCCGCGAAGGACGTGCCGCGCGTGCTGGCGGAGCCTGCGCCGACCCCGTATCTGGTGAGCTTCGGCGCGGACGGGATCGACCTGGAACTCGGCTTCTGGATCGAGGATTCGGCGAAAGGCACGTCGGGCGTGCGTTCGACCGTGAACCGCAACATCTGGCGGCTGTTCAGCGAGCACGGGATTTCGATTCCGTTTCCGCAGCGCGAAGTGCGCGTCGTCGGGTTGCCGGACGGTTTTGCCGGCGCGGGCGCTGCGGCCGGGCGCGATCCGGCGGCCGGCAGCGGCGCGGTGGACGGGCGCGCCCCGGCTGCGTAGCGCGCGTCGGGCGTCAATCGTATCGACCCCGCGGTCGGAACCGGATCGCGGGCCTTTCCAAGTCCGCCCATGGACTGTCCCGGTTGCGCCAGGGCAAGAAAATATTCATTTTTTACAAAGACTTGGAACGGTTGAAGTAAAATCCAAGTCTATTCGCGGTATGCTTTCATTTTTCTGACGCCTGCGCGAGCCGGTGTCGCTCTCATCTCATCACAGGTAACTGCCTTGTTGAATTCCCTGCTCGATTTTCTTTCCCACGGGCTCCTGCATTTTTCGTGGTGGCAGGTCGCGCTGTTCGCGCTCGCCGTCACGCACGTCACGATCATCGGCGTGACGGTCTACCTGCATCGCTGCCAGGCGCACCGCGCACTGGAGCTGCATCCGATCGCGAGCCACTTCTTCCGCGTCTGGCTGTGGATGACGACCGGCATGCTGACCGGCCAGTGGGCCGCGATTCACCGCAAGCACCATGCGAAGTGCGAGACCGAGGAAGATCCGCACAGCCCGCAGACGCGCGGCATCTGGAAGGTGTTCCTCGAGGGCGCCGAGCTGTATCGCGCGGAAGCGAAGAATGAAGAGACGATGCGCAAGTTCAGCCACGGCACGCCGAACGACTGGATCGAACGCAATCTCTATTCGAAGTACCCGATCCTCGGCATCAGCCTGATGATGGTGATCGACGTCGCGCTGTTCGGCGTGCTCGGCCTGACCGTGTGGGCCGTGCAGATGGTCTGGATTCCGTTCTGGGCGGCGGGCGTCGTCAACGGCTTCGGCCACTTCTGGGGCTACCGCAACTTCAACTCGGCCGATGCGAGCACGAACCTGTTCCCGTGGGGCATCGTGATTGGCGGCGAAGAACTGCACAACAACCACCACACGTTCGCGACGTCGGCGAAGCTGTCGAACAAGTGGTACGAGTTCGACATCGGCTGGATGTACATCCGCATCATGTCGGCATTCGGTCTCGCGAAGGTGAAGAAGGTCGCGCCGACGCCGCGCCTGAACAAGCCGAAGATGGTGCTCGACCAGGAAACGCTGCAGGCCGTGCTGTCGAACCGCTACGAAGTGATGGCGCGCTACGGCAAGGCCGTGAAGCGTGCGTACCGCCAGGAGCTCGCGCACCTGAAGGAGCTCGGTTCGAGCGAGAAGTACCAGTTGATGCGCGGCGCGCGCAAGTGGTTCCACAAGGACGCCGACGGCCTCGACGAGCCGCAGAAGAAGCTGCTGCCGGAAATCTTCGCGAACAGCCAGAAGCTGCATACGTACTTCCAGTTGCGCCAGGATCTCGCCGCGATCTGGGATCGTTCGACCGCGTCGCGCGAACAGCTTCTCGCGCAATTGCAGGATTGGTGCCATCGCGCGGAACAAAGCGGCATCAAGGCACTGCAGGAATTTGCGATGCGCCTGCGTCGCTACGCCTGATTCGAAATCGATTAGAATCTCAGGACGTCAAAAACCCCGCGTTGGCGGGGTTTTTTCATTTGGGCGGCCGGTTTTTGACGGAAGCGATCGGCACGGCTCGAATTTGTATGAGGCTTGGGGCAGCGGCGCAATGGTGCCCCGGGGCGAGCGTAGAGGATGGGATCGGAGTAGTGTTGAAGCGCTGATTCTGGTTGACCGTGAATCATGGGACCAGAGTAAGCGTTAAAGCGCTAACTCTGGTCGACCGCGAAGCATGGGACCAAAGTAAGCGCCAAAGCGCCAACTCTGGTCGACAGGAGATATGGAGATGCAATCGACGATCAAACCCGTCGAGTACGACCGGCCCGTCGCAGCAGGGACCGTGTGCGGCGTGGGACAGGCATGGGCCAAGGTGCCCGATGCACCGTCCCCCGAGGAGCGCGCTGCGCTGAAGGCGCGCATCAAGGCGCTGCTCGTGCGTGAAAAGGCCGTGCTGGTCGCGCACTACTACGTGGATGCGGAACTGCAGGAACTCGCCGACGAAACCGGCGGCTGCGTTGCCGACTCGCTCGAAATGGCCCGCTTCGGCCGCGATCACGACGCGCAGACGCTGGTCGTCGCCGGCGTACGCTTCATGGGCGAAACCGCGAAGATCCTGAGCCCGAACAAACGAATCCTGATGCCCGATCTCGATGCGACCTGTTCGCTCGACCTCGGCTGTCCGGTCGATGAATTCTCGGCGTTCTGCGATGCGCATCCCGACCGCACCGTCGTCGTCTACGCGAACACCAGCGCGGCCGTGAAGGCGCGCGCGGACTGGATGGTCACGTCGTCGATCGGCCTCGAGATCGTGGCCGACCTGCACGCGCGCGGCGAGAAGATCATCTGGGCGCCCGATCGCCATCTCGGCAGTTATATCCAGAAGAAAACCGGCGCGGACATGCTGCTGTGGCAGGGTTCGTGCCTCGTACACGACGAATTCAAGGGGATCGAGCTCGACCTGCTGCGCGCCGAATACCCGGACGCGAAGGTGCTCGTCCATCCAGAATCGCCGGAAAACGTCGTTGCGCAGGCCGATGTCGTCGGCTCGACCACGCAACTGATCGACGCGGCCGTCAAGTTCGACGCGACGCGCTTCATCGTTGCGACAGATCTGGGCATCCTGCACAAGATGCAGCTCGCGGCACCCGGCAAGACCTTCATCGCAGCGCCGACGGCCGGCAACAGCGCGACCTGCAAGAGCTGCGCGCACTGCCCGTGGATGGCGATGAACGGCCTTGCGAACCTCGCCGACGTGCTCGAACGCGGTCACAACGAGATCTTCGTCGATCCCGCGATCGGCGAGCGGGCGCGCCTGCCGATCGACCGGATGCTCGATTTCGCGGCCGCGCACAAGAAGCGCGTGCAGGCGAGTGGCGATCTGCAGCGCGACCAGCAACTGTTTGCGAACGTGGGGGCTGCATGACCGGTGCCGTATCCCCGCTTTACGACATCGTTCGCGAGCAATACGGCGCGGCATTCGACGACGCGATTGCGCGCAACGTTGCCGATGCGATTGCGGAAGACGTCGGCACCGGCGACCAGACCGGGCGGCTCGTGCCGGCCGGCGGGCGTCGCCGTGCGCGCATCATCGTGCGCGAGGAAGCCGTGCTGTGCGGCGTGCCATGGTTCGAGGCCGTGATCGACCGGATCGATCCGGCGATCACCGTGCAATGGCGCTACCGCGAAGGCGACCGGATGGCGCCCGATTCGACCGTCTGCGAGCTCGAAGGGCCGGCGCGCGCGCTGTTGACGGCCGAGCGCAACGGGCTGAACTTCCTGCAACTGCTGTCGGGCGTCGCGACCGCGACGCGCCGTTATGTCGATCGTGTCGAAGGCACGCGCGCGAAGATCCTCGATACGCGCAAGACGCTGCCGGGCCTGCGGCTCGCGCAGAAATACGCGGTGCGCGTCGGCGGCGGCGAGAACCAGCGTCTCGCGCTGTACGACGGCATCCTGATCAAGGAGAACCACATCGCAGCGGCGGGCGGCGTCGGCGAGGCGCTCGACGCGGCGTTCGCGCTGGATTCGGGCGTGCCCGTGCAGGTTGAAGTCGAGACGCTCGCGCAGCTCGACACGGCGCTCGCACATCGCGCGCAGTCGGTGCTGCTCGACAACTTCACGCTCGACATGATGCGTGAAGCGGTGCGCGTGGCGGCCGGCAAGGCCGTGCTCGAGGTGTCGGGCGGTGTCAATTTCGACACGGTGCGCGCATTCGCGGAGACGGGCGTCGATCGCATCTCGATCGGCGCGCTGACGAAGGACGTGCGCGCGACGGACTATTCGATGCGAATCGTCGACTGACCGAGCGTCATGCGATCAGACAAAAAAGCCGTTGGCATGCAAACGCCAACGGCTTTTTTCCTGTGCGGCCGCAGCCGCGAAGGGTGCGTCGTTCAGCGACGCGCGCGCGGCGTGAGTACGCTCGGCAGCGCCTTCGGCAGCGTGTGGGGCCAGTCGCGGCTGTAGTGCAGCCCGCGGCTTTCGCGGCGCGAGTGCGCACTCTTCACGATCAGCGTCGCCACGTCGACGAGGTTGCGCAGTTCGAGCAGGTCGCGTGTCACGCGGAAGTTTGCGTAGTACTCGTGGATCTCGTCACGCAGCAGCGACAGCCGGTGCTTCGCGCGTTCGAGGCGCTTGTCGGTGCGCACGATGCCGACGTAGTTCCACATCAGGCGGCGCAACTCGTCCCAGTTGTGCGCGACGACGACTTCCTCGTCCGCATCCGACACGCGGCTTTCATCCCATGCGGGCAGCGTGGCCGGCGTTTCGGCGTCGAAGCCGGCTGCCTCGATCGCCTCGGCCGCTGCACGGCCGATCACGAGGCATTCGAGCAGCGAGTTGCTGGCGAGCCGGTTCGCGCCGTGCAGCCCCGTGTACGACGTTTCGCCGACCGCGTACAGGCCCGCGAGATCGGTGCGCCCGGCGAGATCGGTCACGACGCCGCCGCACGTGTAGTGCGCGGCCGGCACGACGGGGATCGGCTGTTTCGCGATGTCGATGCCGAATTCGAGGCAGCGCGCATGGATCGTCGGGAAATGTTCGCGCAGGAACGCTTCCGGCTGATGGCTGATGTCGAGATACACGCAGTCGATCCCGCGCTTCTTGATCTCGAAGTCGATCGCGCGCGCGACGATGTCGCGCGGCGCAAGCTCGGCGCGCGGATCGTGCGCGGGCATGAAACGCGTGCCGTCGGGCAGCTTCAGCAGGCCGCCTTCGCCGCGCACGGCCTCCGAAATCAGGAACGATTTCGCATACGGATGGAACAGGCAGGTCGGGTGGAACTGGATGAATTCCATGTTCGACACGCGGCAGCCCGCGCGCCACGCCATCGCGATGCCGTCGCCGGTCGCCGTGTCGGGATTCGTCGTGTACAGGTAGACCTTGCCGGCACCGCCCGTTGCGAGCACCGTATGCGGCGCCTCGATCGTGATCGTGCGGTCGTTGTCGACGTCGAGCGCATACAGGCCGTGACAGCGGCGGCCGGGCAGGCCGAGCCGGTCCGACGTGATCAGGTCGATCGCATGGTGGTTTTCGAAGAACGTGATGTTCGGATGCTGGCGCGCGCGCTCCGACAGCGTCGCGAGCACCGCATGGCCGGTCGCATCGGCCGCGTGGATGATCCGGCGGTGGCTGTGGCCGCCTTCGCGCGTCAGGTGGAAGCCGAGTTCGGCCGCGTCGTCCTTCGTGAACGGCACGCCTTGCGAGATCAGCCATTCGATCGCTTCGCGGCCGTGCTCGACGATATAGCGCGTCGCGCCTTCGTCGCACAGGCCGCCACCGGCGACCAGCGTGTCGTCGACGTGGTTCTCGATACTGTCTGCCGAATCGAGGACTGCCGCGATGCCGCCCTGCGCGTTATCGCTTGCGCCCTCCATCATCGAACGTTTCGCGATCAGCGCGACACGTCGCGTGCTGGCCAGATTGAGCGCGACCGACAGCCCTGCCAGGCCGCTGCCGACGATCGCCACGTCGAATTTCATGCTGCATCTCCATCGTTACGCTTTTGATCTTGTGCGTTCCGGCGGCCATGGCCGCGGAAAGGGGAGAGCATACCGCGTCGGGCACGAGCGTGCGCGCAAAACAAAAAGCCCCGCATGTGCGGGGCTTTTCGGTCGCCGTCAGGCTGGCAGAAACCGGAGATTACTTGATCTTGGTTTCTTTGTATTCCACATGCTTGCGGACGACGGGATCGAACTTCTTGATCGCCATCTTTTCCGGCATGTTGCGCTTGTTCTTCGTGGTCGTGTAGAAGTGACCCGTACCAGCGGTCGACTCAAGCTTGATCTTGTCGCGGGCGCCTTTTGCCATGATTGTGCTCCTTGGGCTTAGGCTTCGCCGCGTGCGCGCAGGTCAGCGAGCACGGAATCGATGCCGTTCTTGTCGATCAGGCGCAGGCCGGCGTTCGAAACGCGCAGGCGCACCCAGCGGTTTTCGCTCTCTACCCAGAACCGGCGGTTTTGCAGGTTCGGCAGGAAGCGACGCTTGGTCTTGTTGTTGGCGTGGGAAACGTTGTTGCCGCTCATCGGCGCTTTCCCAGTTACTTGGCATACGCGTGCCATGAGAGCACTCCTAATACGCTAAATTCGGGGTTCGATCGCCGGTGAAGGTTCCATCGCACCGCCACGTGATCCATGGCTGCACTCAGAACGCCGTAGCCCTTGCAGACAAGGCCCTTCGATGGCTAGAACTGGTTGGAAAAAATACAGACGGCGATTCTAGCAGAAAAAGTTCAGGAAAATCAAACCTAATTTCGCTTCGTCGTTGCGGCGCCCTGGGTCGGGCCGCCGCGCCACAGTCTACAGCCAACCGGCACGTGCGAACGAAAAAGTGTCGCTGGTGCCGACGACGACGTGATCGAGCAGCCGCACGTCGACGAGTTCGAGCGCGTCGCGCAGCACGCGGGTCAGGCGGCGATCCTCCGCGCTCGGCTGTACCGCACCCGACGGATGGTTGTGTGCGACGATCAGCGCCGCGGCGTTCTGCATCATCGCGCGGCGCACGATTTCGCGCGGGTAGACGGCCATGCGCGTCAGCGTGCCGCGCGTGATTTCCTCCGTGTCGATCAAACGGTTGCGGGCGTCGAGGTACACCGCGACGAACACTTCGCACGGGTGCGTGCCGATCTTCAGCCGCAGATAATCCTCGACCGCGGCGGGCGAATCGATTTGCGTCCGCTCGCGTGCTTTCTCCTTCAGCATGCGTCGCGCGATCTCGGTAACCGCGGCCAGCCGCGTGGAGCGCGCGGGGCCGATGCCGGGGTGCGCCTCGAAATCGTCGGTCGTCGCCTCGAGCAGCCCGCGCAACGTTCCGAACTGCTTGACCAACGCGCGGGCGCTGGCGAATACGTCGTGCCCGGGCTTGCCGGTGCCGAGCAGCAGCGCGATCAGTTCGTCGTCGGTCAGCGCGGCCGGGCCGCGCTCCAGCAATCGCTCGCGCGGCCGCTCGGGCCGCCAGTCGCCCGGGCGGCGCTTGCGCCGGCGGATCGGGAGGACGCGGCCGGGCGGATCGGCCGGCTCGTCGGCGGTGTCGCGGCATTCGGCCGGCGGCAGGGCGAGGCAGGGTGACAGCATGCTCGAAACTCCATTGGCGGCGGGCTGGCTGCGCGACGTCGTCGCACTTTCCGCCTTGCGCGCTCAGGTGACTTACAATATTGGCTTTGCGCCGGGCCTTTCGGCCGTATCGGGCGCCGACTGAACGAGTAATTCATGAGCCTCATCGATCTATCCGAAGTGAAGCCCGGTTCCCACGTCACGTTGCATTACCGGCTGGCACTGGCCGACGGCGCCGACATCGTCAACACCTTCACCGACAAGCCCGCCACGCTGCTGCTCGGCGCGGGGCAACTGGCGCCGTCGCTGGAACAGATTCTGCTCGGGCTCAGGGTTGGAGACCACTCGACTTTTCAGCTAACCCCCGAACAGGGGTTCGGTCCCCGGAATCCCGACATGCTCCAGCGCGTGACGCTGTCGACGCTGCGCGAGAACGGGATGGTCGGCGACGATTTCACGCCGGGCGAGCTGATCGAGTTCAACGCGCCGGACGGCGGCCGGTATGCGGGGGTGCTGAAGGAAGTCAGCGAAACCTCGGCGCTGTTCGACTTCAATCATCCGCTCGCGGGCCAAGCGCTCACGTTCGAAGTGAAAATCATCGGAATCCTGTAATCATGAGCACCACCGATACGCTGTCCGGGCAGACCGTCGCCGCCGATGCCGAAATCCTGCTGGCCCAGCCGCGCGGCTTCTGCGCAGGCGTCGACCGCGCGATCGAGATCGTCGAGCGCGCGATCGCGATGCACGGTGCGCCGATCTACGTCCGCCACGAAATCGTCCACAACAAGTACGTGGTCGAGGATCTGAAAAAGAAAGGCGCGATCTTCGTCGAGGAACTCGAGGAAGTGCCGGCCGGCAACACCGTGATCTTCAGCGCGCACGGCGTGTCGAAGGCCGTGCGCGACGAGGCCGACGTGCGCGGGTTGCGCATTTACGACGCAACCTGTCCGCTCGTCACGAAGGTGCACGTCGAGGTGGCGAAGATGCGCCAGGACGGCGTCGATATCGTGATGATCGGGCACAAGGGCCACCCGGAAGTCGAAGGCACGATGGGGCAGGTCGAGCGCGGCATGCATCTCGTCGAGAGCGTCGAGGACGTGCAGAAGCTCGAGCTCGCCGATCCCGAGCGCATTGCGCTCGTCACGCAGACGACGCTGTCCGTCGACGACGCGGCCGAGATCATCGCGGCGCTGAAGGCGAAGTATCCGAGGATCCGCGAGCCGAAGAAGCAGGACATCTGCTACGCGACGCAGAACCGCCAGGATGCGGTGAAGTTCATGGCGCCGCAGTGCGATGTCGTGATCGTTGTCGGCAGCCCGAACAGCTCGAATTCGAGCCGCCTGCGCGAAGTGGCCGAGAAGCGCGGTGTGGACGCGTACATGGTCGATGCGCCCGACCAGATCGATCCGGCATGGGTCGCAGGCAAGCGCCGAATCGGCGTGACGGCCGGCGCGTCGGCCCCCGAAGTGCTCGCCCAGGCCGTGATCGCGCGGCTGCGGGAGCTCGGCGTGCGCAACGTCCGCGCGCTCGACGGCATCGAGGAAAACGTGTCGTTTCCGCTGCCGCGCGGGTTGAACCTGCCGCCCGCTGCCTGATTGCCGCATCGCACCCGCGGAACACCGAAGCGCGCCTCCAGGCGCGCTTTTTTTTGTGCGTCGAAACCGCAATCGCAACCATAATTCGCGGTCTCGGTGCAACCCGGTTGCTCTGCGCGTTCCCGAGCGTGTCTCAAAATTGGTTGCAATGCAGGAAAACCCCATCGAATCAGGATTATTGGCGTCCTATAAATGGAGTTACAATGCGCCCGTTTTCAGGCCGGAATGGCTTTGGAATCGGGTTTTGGCAAGGCGCGGGAGACCATTCAATGCATGTGAAGTTGGCTTACGCCGTGTCCGTCGCCGCACCGGTTGCAATGCTTGCCGGTTGCAGCAAAAAGAGCGACGACGGGGCGGGCAGGGAAGCTGCGGTGTTCGCGGCACCGCCGGCCAGCGGCGTGCGCGTCGCCGGAACCGGTCGTGCGGCGCCATCGGCGTGCCGCATCGCGCAATTGGGCAAGGACAAGGAAAACGGGGCACGTTTGGCGATCGAGGAAATCAACGCGCTAGGCCTGACGAACGATCAGGCAGCGGGCATGCAGGTTGTATCGCAACAAGCCGCCGGTCGCGGTGCGACAACGACCGTGCGCGCCGACCGACGGATGCCGGCTATGGCGCCCGGCGATGCGGGCAGCGTGGAGATCTCGCCGGCCCCCTTTCATTTCGATTCGACGAATCAGCGTGTCGCCGCGAGCGGTGATGTCGTGGCGCGCGGCCTGGTTCGTACGATGGATTCCGACGCAGTCCTGACGAATGTCGGGCGCGGCTTTCGCGATGCCTTGCCAGGCGACGCGGCACGGAATCCGATCTGCCCGGATGCGGGGCTTGCCTCGCACCGGACGGGAAAAGGCACGGATGCCGGGCAACCGGACGATGGCTGTCTCGGCATGCTGCCCTACGACTTCAAGGAGGCCACGAACACCGTCCTCGACGTCGTGACGATTTAGCGACGGGACTCATGACGGCACCGGAACAGTGCGGTGCCGTTTTTGTATCCGCTCCGGCGGCAGGTCCGGCCGTACAGGCCGGGCGGCGCGCGCCGGGACGATCCACACCCTTACCGGTATCGACTAGTACCCGCAGTGTCGCCGAGAAGGCGCGATTCCTCGCTTACCCGCGGGGCGCAACGTCCTCCGGCAGCACGGGCCAAGGAGCTTTAAATGGATATTTTCGTCCAGCAGGTTCTCAACGGGCTGGTGCTCGGCAGTGTGTACGCCATCATCGCGTTGGGTTACACGATGGTGTACGGCATTCTCGGCATCATCAACTTCGCGCACGGCGACGTGCTGATGATCGGCGCGATGGTCGCGTTGTCGGCCATCACCGTGCTGCAGAACCATTTCCCCGGACTCGGCAACATCGCGACGCTGACGATCGCCCTGGGCATTGCCGCGGTCGTCTGTGCATTCGTCGGCTTCACGATCGAGCGTGTCGCATACCGGCCGCTGCGCCGCGCGCCGCGCCTCGCGCCGCTGATCACCGCGATCGGCGTGTCGATCCTGCTGCAGACGGCTGCGATGATCATCTGGTCGCGCAACCCGCTGCCGTTCCCGCAATTGCTGCCGACCGACCCGATCAACGTGATCAAGGCCACCGACACGACGCCCGGCGCCGTGATCTCGGTGACTGAAATCGTGATCATCGCCGTTGCGTTCATCGTGATGGGCGGCCTGCTGCTGCTCGTGCACAAGACCAAGCTCGGCCGCGCGATGCGTGCGATCGCCGAAAGCCCGAACACCGCGAGCCTGATGGGCGTGAACCCGAACTTCGTGATTTCCGCGACGTTCATGATCGGCTCCGCGCTGGCCGCGCTGGCCGGCGTGATGATCGCGTCCGAATACGGCAACGTGCACTTCTACATGGGCTTCATCCCCGGCATGAAGGCGTTCACGGCGGCGGTGCTCGGCGGGATCGGCAACCTCGGCGGTGCGATGGTCGGCGGCGTGCTGCTCGGCCTGATCGAGCAGCTCGGTGCCGGCTACATCGGCAACCTCACGGGTGGCGTATTCGGCAGTAACTACCAGGACGTGTTCGCCTTCATCGTGCTGATCATCGTGCTGGTGTTCCGTCCGTCGGGCCTGCTGGGCGAACGTGTCGCGGATCGCGCGTAACGGAAGGGAGCAAACAACATGACATCCATTCAACCGATCGAATCCTCGACGTCGCTCGTCGAAGAGCGCAACACCACCAAGACCGTCGTCATCGGCATCCTGACCGCTGCGTTCGTGATCGCCGCGCCGATCATCATCGGCTCGGCCGGCGGCAACTACTGGGTCCGCGTGCTCGACTTCGCGATGCTGTACGTGATGCTCGCGCTCGGCCTGAACGTGGTGGTCGGCTTCGCCGGCCTGCTCGACCTCGGCTACATCGCGTTCTACGCGGTGGGCGCGTACACGGCGGCGCTGCTGTCTTCGCCGCACCTGACCTCGCAGTTCGAGTGGATCGCGGCCCTCGCGCCCGGCGGGTTGCATATCCCGTTCCTGATCATCGTGCCGATCGCGATGGCGCTGGCGGCGACCTTCGGGATCCTGCTCGGCGCGCCGACGCTGCGACTGCGCGGCGACTACTTGGCGATCGTCACGCTGGGCTTCGGTGAAATCGTCCGGATCTTCATGAACAACCTCGACCGTCCGGTGAACATCACCAACGGCCCGAAGGGGATCACGGGCATCGATCCGGTGCACGTCGGCGGCTTCAACCTGTCGCAGACGCACTCGCTGTTCGGCCTCCAGCTGCCGTCGGTCTACATGTACTACTACCTGTTCGTGCTGTGCTCGCTGCTGGTGATCTGGACGTGTACGCGCCTGCAGCACTCGCGTATCGGCCGCGCATGGGCGGCAATCCGCGAGGACGAGATCGCGGCGAAGGCGATGGGCATCAACACCCGCAACGTGAAGCTGCTCGCGTTTGCGATGGGCGCATCGTTCGGCGGCCTGTCGGGCGCGATGTTCGGTTCGTTCCAGGGCTTCGTGTCGCCGGAATCGTTCACGTTCTGGGAATCGATCGTCGTGCTGGCGTGCGTGGTGCTCGGCGGCATGGGCCACATCCCGGGCGTGATCCTGGGTGCGGTGCTGCTCGCGATCTTCCCGGAATTCCTGCGCTCGACGATGAGCCCGCTGCAGCATGCGCTGTTCGGTCATGACATCGTCGATACGGAAGTGATCCGCCAGGCGCTGTACGGCCTCGCGATGGTGATCATCATGCTGTACCGCTCGGAAGGCCTGTGGCCCGCGCCGAAGCATGAGGACAAGATCGCGAAACTGGCGAAGCGCGCCAGCAAGAAGCCGTTGCGCGCGTAACGAACGGACAAGGGGATATCCACATGAGCGACAAGCAAATCCGACTGTCCGTGCAGGGCGTGAACAAACGTTTCGGCGGCCTGCAGGCACTGTCCGACGTCGGCCTGCAGATCAAGGAAGGCGAGATCTACGGTCTGATCGGCCCGAACGGCGCCGGCAAGACGACGTTCTTCAACGTGATCACGGGCCTCTACACGCCGGACTCCGGCGACTTCAAGCTGGACGGCCAGAACTACACGCCGACGGCCGTGCACCAGGTGGCGAAGGCCGGCATCGCGCGCACGTTCCAGAACATTCGCCTGTTCGGCGGGATGACGGCCCTCGAGAACGTGATGGTGGGCCGCCACGTGCGGACCAAGCACGGTCTGCTCGGCGCGGTGTTCCAGACGCCGGCCGAACGCCAGGAAGAGCGCGAGATCAAGGAACGCGCGATCGAGCTGCTCGAATACGTGGGCGTGCTGCAATACGCCGACTACACGTCGCGCAACCTGTCGTACGGCCACCAGCGCCGTCTCGAGATCGCGCGGGCCCTTGCGACCGACCCGAAGCTGCTCGCGCTCGACGAGCCGGCGGCCGGGATGAACGCGACCGAGAAGGTCGAACTCACGCGCCTGCTCGACAAGATCCGCTCGGACGGCCGCACGATTCTCCTGATCGAGCACGACGTGAAGCTCGTGATGGGGCTGTGCAACCGGATGACGGTGCTCGATTACGGCAAGGTGATCGCCGAGGGTCTGCCGCAGGACGTGCAGAAGAATCCGAAGGTGATTGAGGCATATCTCGGCGCAGGGGTGCACTGATGGCAGCGGCAATGTTGAAAATCAAGGGCTTGCAGGTCAACTACGGCGGCATCCAGGCCGTCAAGGGCGTTGACATGGAAGTCCGTCAGGGCGAGCTCGTGACGCTGATCGGCGCGAACGGCGCAGGCAAGACCACGACGATGAAGGCGATCACGGGTCTCAAGCCGTATTCGGCGGGCGACATCGAGTACGACGGCAAGTCGATCAAGGGCATCCCGGCGCACGAACTGCTCAAGCGCGGCCTCGCGATGGTGCCGGAAGGCCGCGGGATCTTCGCGCGGATGTCGATCGTCGAGAACATGCAGATGGGCGCGTACCTGCGCAACGACACCGAGCAGATCAAGAAGGACGTCGACCGGATGTTCGGCTTCTTCCCGCGCCTGAAGGAGCGGGCGACGCAGCTCGCGGGCACGCTGTCGGGCGGCGAGCAGCAGATGCTGGCGATGTCGCGCGCGATTCTCTCGAAGCCGAAGCTGCTGCTGCTCGACGAGCCGTCGATGGGGCTGTCGCCGATCATGGTCGAGAAGATCTTCGAAGTGGTGCGCGAGATCTCGAAGGAGGGCATCACGGTGCTGCTCGTCGAGCAGAACGCGCGCCTTGCGCTGCAGGCGGCCGACCGTGCCTACGTGATGGATTCGGGCATGGTCACGATGGAAGGCGACGCGAAGCATATGCTCGACGATCCGAAGGTACGTGCAGCGTATCTGGGTGAGTAAGCGGATGAATGAGCGGGCCCGGTGATGCGCGGCGGCAGATGCCGCGTGCGTCGAGCCAGGGCTTTCGAAAGGCTGTCACGGGATACCGTGACAGCTTTTTTTTCGTGTCGTGCGACTCGGATCGAACTGTGCGCGCGGAGGTGACTCCATTCGACTGTTGTGCTGCGCATAGGGCGCGGGAAACGACAGGGTCGGTCGCCCGCCGCCGGTCGCCCGCAGCCGGTCGCCCGCAGCCGGTCGCCCGCAGCCGGTCGCCCGCAGCCGGTCGCCCGATGCCGGTCGCCCGCAAACCGACACACGGGCCGCGTAGCATCGACGACCCATCGGGACACGGAGAATACGCATGAGTCTGGACTACGGTTTCGTGAAGGCGAAGGTGACATCGGTGGCGCAGCTGAAGGGCTCGCCGCACGGCAGCGAGATCCAGTACCACATCCACCTGACGCTGGCGCTGCCGGGAGGCGACTGGGATGTCGCGATCAACGTCGGCACCAGCGATGCGGACGACTTGCTGAACTACAAGCTCGTCTACGATTTCCACCATCCCGTCACGCAGACGCTCGCGGCCGCGGCGGAAGGCTACACCGACCTCACGGGGCAGGCCGCGCTGCCCGCGCTCGACTACCTGCGCAGCGACATCCTGAACGAGACCGGCGCGTGGCGCGCGAGCGCGGTGATGGACGGCACCGAGAACCCGGAGCCGATCCCGTCGCTGCTGCGGCTCGTCAGTGCCGCGCAGTCGCAGGGCCTCGACGTCGTCGTGTTCGGCCGTACGTATGCGGAAGGCGACGGCATTCACGACACGCACATGAACCAGGGCTCGACAGGCCCGAACTACCTGCATCGCGCAGGCGACGACCATAACGACCACAACGACGTCTGGCAGGACGGCGCGCTGATCGTGCGGGTGAGCGATACGCAGTGGGCCGCGTATTTCGCGGCGTTCGAACAGCAGGCCGTGCCGACCGACGCGCTCGGCAATCCGCTGCCGGGCGCGGGGCCGATCACGCGCTGATACGGGCTGCCGCCGCCGGCTGCATCACGCGGCCGGCAGCGTCTTGCCGAACGAGATGCGCTCCTCGACGCGGTAGCCGAGCGCCGCATAGAAGCGGCACGCGTCGTCGTTGCCGGGCAGCACCTGCAGGTTGATCTTCAGGCAGCCGCGCGCGGCGAGCGCGCTTTCCGCGTGTGCGATCAGCGCGCGGCCGACGCCGAGCCGTCGCGCGTCGCTCGCGACGCCGAACGAGTAGAGCCAGCCGCGATGTCCGTCGAAACCCGCCATCAACGTGCCGACGACGCGCGCACCGCTGGTCGCGACGAAGAACAGTTCCGGCTGCGTCGCGAGCTTCAGCTCGATCGATCGCAGCGGATCGCGGTGCGGCGGCGCACCGGCTTCGTCGTACTGCGGGAACGCGTCGCGCCATACCGCGAGCACGGCATCGGTGTCGGCGCGTTCGAACGGGCGGATAGCGACAGCATCGGCGGCGGCATCCATCTCGGCGGTTTCCTTAGAGCGTGTCGAGGATCGACCGCAGCATCGCCATCATCTGGTCGATCTCTTCGGTCGTCACGTTCAGCGCGGGCATGAAGCGCAGCAGGTTCGGCCGCGCGGCGTTCAGCAGCAGGCCGTCGGGCTGCATGTCGCGCGCCTTCTCGACGATCTGCGGGCCGATGTCCTTGCCGAGCAGCAGCGCACGCAGCAGGCCTTCTCCGCGTTCGCCTTCGAAGCCGCGTTCTTCCGACAGCTCGAGCAGCTTGCGCTTCAGGTATTCGCCGCGTGCACGCACGCCTTCGAGGAAGCCGGGCGCGACGAGCTGCGAGATCACCGAATAGCCGGCCGCCGTCATCAGCGGGTTGCCGTTGTACGTGCCGCCCTGGTCGCCGGCCTCGAACACCGCGACGTCGGCCTTCGACAGCAGCGCCGCGAGCGGCACGCCGCTGCCGATGCCCTTGCCGAGCGTCATGATGTCCGGCTCGATGTCGGCGAGCTCGTACGCGAACAGCGTACCCGCGCGGCCGCAGCCGCTCTGCACTTCGTCGACGATCAGCAGCAGGTTGTGCTGCTTCGTCAGCGCGCGCAGTTCGCGCATGAACTCGCGCGTTGCCGGGATCACGCCGCCTTCGCCCTGGATCGGTTCGAGCATCACGGCGACGGTCTTGTCGGTGATCAGCTTCTCGACCGAGTTGATGTTGTTCAGCTCGGCCTTCGGGAAACCCGGCACCTGCGGCGCGTAGATCGTGTCCCAGCCCGGCTTGCCGCTGGCCGACATCGTCGCGAGCGTGCGGCCGTGGAAGCTGTGGTCGAACGTGATGATCTCGTACGCGCCGTTGCGGAACTTGCGGCCCCACTTGCGCGCGAGCTTGATCGCGCCTTCGTTCGCCTCGGCGCCGCTGTTCGTGAAGAACACCTTGTCGAACACGCTGTGCTGCGTGAGCAGGGCCGCGAGTTTCGCCATCGGTTCGTTGTAGAACGCCGGCGACGGGTTCAGCAGCGTTTCCGCCTGCTTCTTCAGCGCTTCGACGACGCCGTCGTTGCAGTGGCCGAGGCTGTTGACGGCCCAGCCCTGGATGAAGTCCAGATAGCGCTTGCCCGTGTGATCGTAGAGCCACGAACCCTTGCCGTGCGTAAACACGATGTCGGGGCGGTTCGTGATGTACATCAGCGAGTCGATCGGGTAATCGTTCAAGGGCATGGCAGCAGACTCCAGCGGGCGTTGAAAGGGAAACGGGCAATAAAAAAGCCACGGAAGGCCGTGGCTGGTGAGTTCGAACAGCTTGTGCGTAACCGGTGAAGCAGTGTGGGGGTTACGCGCGAGTCCGTGACGAGCCTGCGGCATCCGGGCGGAGCGGCGAGCGGCGACGTCGGAGAGCGGACAGGAAGCGGTTCATGTGCGCAAGCATAAGGCATCCCGCGCCCCACTGTAAACCGCCGCGATGCCACGAATGTGACATCGCGGCGTGCAGTGCGGCGCGCGGGCGGCGGGTCTCAGACCGGATGCGCGAGATCGGCTGCGCTCGTGAACGAGTCCGCGTAGAACTCGTCGGCCGGCAGTGCGTGGTGCTGCGTGAAGTCGCGCTGCGCGGATTCGACCATCACCGGCGCGCCGCACGCGTACACCTGACGGGCCGACAGATCGGGCAGGTCCTCGATCACCGCGCGATGGACGAAGCCCGTGCGGCCCGTCCACTGGTCGGCGTCGTCGGGCTCGGACAGCACCGGCACGTACTTGAAGTTCGGGATCTCGCGCGCCCACTGCTCGGCGAGCTCGCCGAGGTAGATGTCCTTCTTGCGGCGTGCGCCCCAGTAGAGCGTCATCGGGCGCGTGATGCCGCGGTGCTTCACGTGCTCGATGATCGCCTTGATCGGTGCGAAGCCCGTGCCCGATGCAAGCAGCACGATCGGCTTGTCGGAATCCTCGCGCAGGAAGAACGTGCCGAGCGGGCCTTCGAAGCGCAGGATGTCGCGCTCCTTCATCGCGCCGAACACGTGGTCGGTGAACTTGCCGCCCGGCATGTGGCGGATGTGCAGCTCGATCGGGCCTTCCTCGTGCGGCGCGTTCGCCATCGAGTAGCTGCGGCGCGAGCCGTCCTTCAGGATGAACTCGACATACTGGCCCGCGAGATACTGCAGGCGTTCGTTGGCGGGCAACTGCAGCTTCACGACCATCACGTCGTCGGCCTTGCGCTCGAGCGCGGCGATCCGGCACGGCAGCTTCTTGACCTGCACGCCGTCGACGCCGGCGATTTCGCGCACGTCGATCTCGAGATCGCATTGCGCCTTCGAGCAGCACAGCAGCGCGAGGCCGCGCGTGCGCTCGTCATTGGACAGCGCGGACGCGGCATGCGGGCCCTGCTCGATCTGGCCCGACACGATCTGGCCCTTGCAGGAGCCGCACGCGCCGTTCTTGCAGCCGTACGGCAGATGGACGTTCTGGCGCAGCGCGGCCGCCAGCACGGTTTCGTCCGACTCGACCTGGAATTGCCGGCCGCTTTGCTTGAGAGTGACGTTGAATGCCATAGAACCAAACTAGAACAAAATGTGGGGACCGTGCATGTCGCGCACGGCAGCTACAATGCAAACCCGTTGCGCGTCGCGCAACGGTGGCTACTGATTTCGCAACCAACATGATCGCGACACGAATCCTGCGCCGGCCGCGCGCACTGATCGTCGGCTGCGGCGACGTCGGCATGCGCTGCGTCGCGCAATGGCGCGACACGCGCCGCAACCTGCGGATCTTCGCGCTGACGAGCCACCCGGCCCGCCGCGACGAACTGCGTGCCGCGGGCGCGACGCCGATCGTCGGCGACCTCGATCGCCCGGCGACGCTCGGCCGCCTCGCGGGTCTGGCCCGCACGATCCTGCATCTCGCGCCGCCGCAGTCCGACGGCCGCGACGACCGGCGCACGCGTGCGCTGATCGCCGCAACGACCGTGCCCATGCGACGGCCAGCAGGGCCGCCGGCCCCGGCGGTCGGCCGGCTCCGAACGCTGCGCGCCGCTGCCCGACAGGCCGGCGCGCCCGTTCGGGCAGCGCGTATTGTACCCGACGGTCTTCGTGCGCCGAGGCTCGTCTACGCGAGCACGACGGGCGTATACGGCGATTGCGGCGGGGCGCGGATCGACGAAACACACCCGCTGCGTCCCGCGAATCCGCGCGCGTTCCGGCGCGTGTCGGCCGAGCGGCAACTGCGCGCGGCGACGGTGCGCGGCGTGCTGTCCGCGCGCATCGTGCGCATTCCCGGCATCTACGCGGCGAACCGTCTGCCGGTCGCGCGGCTCGAGCGCGGCACGCCGGCGCTCGAGCCGGCCGACGATGTCTATACGAACCACATCCACGCGGACGACCTCGCGGCCATCCTGCGCCGCGCGGCCGAGCGCGGCAGGCCGGCGCGCGCCGTGCACGCGTCGGACGACAGCGAACTGCGGATGGGGGAGTATTTCGACCGGGTCGCGCAGGCGCTCGGCCTGCCGCGGCCGCCGCGCATCAGCCGCGCGGACGCCGAGCGTCAGCTCGAACCGACGCTGCTGTCGTTCATGCGCGAGTCGCGGCGCCTGTCCAACGCACGGCTCAAGGCCGAATTGTGCGTGACGTTGCGTTATCCGACCGTAGACGATTTCCTTCAAACGCTCGCGCCGGGCAGCGCGTCAGGTCAGCGCCGGTAACGCCTCGATCAGCAGGAAGCACAGCAGCGCGCCGATCAGCGCGCCAATCAGGTTCGGATGATATTTGTGCTTCAGGTGCATCGCGGCCAGCAGCCCGCCGATCACGATGACACCGACGATCGCGAACGCGATCATCACGTACGACAGTTCGAAAGAATGGTTGATGTTCATGATGTCTCCCCTGCATCGCTGCTCGTACAGCTTGTGATTCGAGTATAGCGGGGGATCGTGCGGCCGAGACGCGGCCGGGCATCGAACGGTCGTGCGGATTTTCCCTTACAGGGTTTTGACGGGATTGCGCAGCGCTGAAAGGTCGGCGTCATCGAGCCACCGCCACGCGCCGGGTTCGAGGTCGTCCGGCAGCGCGAAGCCGCCGATGCTTTCGCGGTGCAGCAGCTCGACGCGGTTGCTCGCCGCCGCGACCATGCGTTTCACCTGGTGATACTTGCCTTCGAGGACGGTCAGCGCGAGCGCGTGCGTGTCGCGCGCGTCGGCGGCGACGGCCGCGATCGGCTTCGGCTCGCCGTGGAGCTGCACGCCGGTGCGCAGCGCATGCAGTTGCGTGTCGTCGAGCGGATGGCGCACGGTCGCCACGTAGGTCTTCGGCACCTTGCGCTTCGGCGACGTGTACGCGTGCACGAACTGGCCGTCGTCGGACAGCAGCAGCAGGCCTGTCGTGTCCTGGTCGAGACGGCCGACGCACTGCACGCCGCGCGCGACGAGCGGCGCGGGCAGCAGGCTGAACACGCTTGAATGGTGTTGTGGATCGCGCGAACACTCGTAGCCGGCCGGCTTGTTGAGCGCGAGATACGCGTGCGCGTGAAACGGCCAGGCCGTATCGTCGACCGAGAACATGAGGCCATCGGTGTCGAACGTCGCGTCGGGGTCGGTCGCGCTGGCGCCGGCGATGGCGACGCGGCCCGCTTCGATCAGGCCGCGGCACTGGCGGCGCGAGCCGAAGCCCTGGGTGTAGAGAATGCTTTCGAGATCCATAGCGCGCGCATTCTATCAAGCTGCGCGCGACCGGCATGGACACGCTTGCGCTGGTAAGCTGCCGGAACGCCGCGCAGCGCGCGGTGCTCGTTCATTTTTCACGGAAAGTCCATGCATTTCGATTCGTTCCCGTTCGGCCGCAAGGCTGCCGCCGTCATCCTTGCCGCGACCGTTTCGTCGGCCGCGTTCGCGCATGCGCATCTCGCGAAGAGCGATCCGGCGGCGGGTGCGGTGCTGACCGCCGCACCAGCCGCCGTCACGATCGACTTCACCGAGCCGCTGGAGCCGGCGTTCAGCTCGATCGTCGTCGTCGACGGCGACGGCAAGACGGTGTCGGACGGCAAGGCGCGCATCGATGCGTCGAACCGCAAGCGGACGACGGTGCCGCTCACGGCGGTCGGCACGGGCGCCTATACGGTGAAATGGGTGGCCGTCGCGACCGACGGGCACCGCACGCAGGGAGCGTACGGCTTCAGCGTGAAGTGACGCAACGGCGGCGGCAGGCCCGTGCCAGGGCTGCCGCCGCCCTTATCCGGCAGGGAGTTTCCCGCATGAATCCGACGACGCTCGATGCACTCGCCGATTTCCCCCGTCTGCTCGAAGCCCATTTCGCGGCCGTGCCCGACGGCTATGCGCGCTGGACGCCCGACGACTGGGCCGGGATCCCGAGCGAGCACTTCTCGCCGCTCGGGCAGCTCTGCCATGTGCGCGACATCGAAATCGACGGCTATCACGTGCGGCTGCGGCGGATGCTCGACGAAGATCGGCCGCTGCTCGAGTCGATCGACGGCGACGCGCTCGCGATCGAGCGCCGCTACAACGATGCGTATGCGTCCGACGTGCTCACGGCGATTCGCGAAGCGCGACGCGAGACGCTGAATCTCGTGTCGCGCCTCACGCCCGAACAGTTCGAGCGCGTCGGCGAGTTCGACGGCTACGGTTCGCTGACCGTGCGCGGGCTCGTCCATTACCTGTGCAGCCACGACCAGCAGCATCTGGCCGGCATGCAGTGGCTGCTCGGCAAGATCGACGCGGCGCTGTACGCGCGCTGAGCCGGCCGGCGGACGCGCCGCCGCGAGCGGATTCCGGCTCCGTTGTCGGTGCGGCAGATCACGCTACGACGTTCCGATTGGATCGATTTTCTGGATAATCCATCCAGCCGCGACCGGCTGACCGACGTGCCGCACGTGCCTACACTCCAAGCTTCGTTCAACGAAAAAAGGAGTCAACCGTGGCAACTCACACGCTCGCAGACAAGGTCGTCCTGATCGCAGGCGGCGCAAAGAATCTCGGCGGCCTGATCGCGCGGGACCTGGCGGGCCACGGCGCGAAGGCGGTGGCGATTCACTACAACAGCGCGGCGTCGCAGGCGCAGGCCGAGGAGACGGCCGCCGCGGTGCGCGCGGCCGGTGCCGAGGCCGCAACGTTCCAGGCCGACCTGACGACGGCCGCCGCGGTCGAGAAGCTGTTCGACGACGCGCAGCAGCGCTTCGGCAAGATCGACATCGCGATCAACACGGTCGGCAAGGTGCTGAAGAAGCCGTTCACCGAGATCAGCGAAGCCGAGTACGACGAGATGTTCGCGGTCAACAGCAAGTCGGCGTTCTTCTTCATCAAGGAAGCGGGGCGGCACCTCGAGGATCACGGCAAGCTCGTCACGCTCGTGACGTCGCTGCTCGGCGCGTTCACGCCGTTTTATGCGGCGTACGAAGGATCGAAGGCGCCGGTCGAGCACTTCACGCGCGCGGCGTCGAAGGAGTACGGCGCACGCGGGATCTCGGTGACGGCCGTCGGTCCCGGCCCGATGGACACGCCGTTCTTCTATCCGGCCGAAGGCGCCGATGCGGTCGCGTATCACAAGACGGCGGCCGCGCTGTCGCCGTTCAGCAAGACGGGCCTGACCGACATCGAGGACGTCGTGCCGTTCATCCGCCATCTCGTGACCGACGGCTGGTGGATCACGGGCCAGACGATCCTGATCAACGGCGGCTATACGACCAAGTAACCGACCGGACAAGCGGTCACATACCGTGCCGCGCCGGCCGCCGCCGCGGGCGCGCGGCGCACCGCAATGGGCAGATTGCGTGGACAATGGACGGGCGCGCAGCCGCGCGCCCGTTTTCTCTGTGCCGCCGGATACTGTCGCGATGCGCGATGGCTGGCGGCGACGGCCGTCCGAACCCACGTTCCTCGCCGATGGACAAGCTGGATCAGGTCAGAATCTTCCTGCAGGTTGCCGAGATGGGCAGCTTCATCAAGGCCGCGCATGCGCTCGACGTGCCGCGCGCGACCGTGTCGGCGGCCGTGCAGCAGCTCGAGGCGGGGCTCGGCACGCGCCTCTTGCACCGCACGACGCGCCAGGTGCAGTTGACCGCCGACGGCGTGCTGCTGCTCGAACGCGGGCGGCGCCTGCTCGCGGAGGCCGACGAGCTCGACCGACTGTTCCGCCGCCGCGACCGCGACGTGGTCGGGCGGCTGAATGTCGACGTGCCGAGCCGGATCGCGCGCCGCGTGGTCGCGCCCGCGCTGCCGTCGCTGTTTCGCCGCTACCCGAAGCTGCAACTGTCGCTCGGCTCGACGGACCGTTCGATCGACCTCGTGCAGGAGGGCGTCGACTGCGCGATCCGCGTCGGGCGGCTTGCCGACAGCAGCCTCGTCGTGCGGCCGCTCGGGCAGTTCACGCTGATCAACTGCGCGAGCCCCGACTACCTGCGCGAATGCGGCGTGCCCGAGCATCCGGATGCGCTCGCGCACGGGCACTGGGCGATCGGCTATGCGTCGCCGACGACCGGGCGCGAGCTCGGGTGGGAATACTGCGTGGACGGCGAGCGGCACATGCTGACGCTGCCGAGCCGCGTGATCGTCAACAACGCCGAAACCTATATCGCCGGCTGCATCGCGGGGATGGGGCTGATCCAGATTCCGCGGTTCGACGTCGAGCATCTGCTGGACAGCGGCGCGCTCGTCGATGTGATGCCCGGCCACCGCGCCGAGCCGATGGACGTGTCGGCCGTGTATCCGCACCGGCGGCACCGGTCGCGCCGGCTCAATGCGTTCGTCGATTGGTTCGGGGAGCTGATGGCGGACGCGTTGACGGGGGCAGCGGCCGGGAAGGGCGCGGAAGGCGACTGATCGGGGCGGCTGGTGTGCGTCGCATACCGTCGCGCGTGTTTCATTCAGTCGGCCAGCGCCGCGAACTGCCGGTTGCGCCCGACTTCCCGCACCGCTTCGATCAGCGCCGCGCCGACGCCGTCCGGCTTCGATGTGAACGCGTAGAAACGTGCGGCCGGCAGCGCGGGCAGGCCGTCCTGCGGCCCGCATGCGCGCAGCCCGTCGCGCAACTGGCTGCGCGCCAGCACGGTGACTGCGAAGCCCGCGAGTGCGGCCGACACGCAGCCGGCCATGCTGTTGCTCTCGAACAGCACGCGGAACGGCCGCAGCGCGGCGGCGAGCGCCGATACGGCGGCGTCACGATAGACGCACGGTTCCGGAAACAGCGCGAGCGGCACTTCGCCGTCGGCGTCGAGCGTGCGGTCCGACGCGAATGCCCACACGAGCGGCTCTTCCCACAGCAATTCGCCCGGCGCGTCGACCTGTCGGCACTGCTTGCCGAACACGACATCGAGCCGGCCGAGCGTCTGCTCGCGCAGCAGCGACGCGGTGATCCCGACCTTCAGCTCGATCGACGTGCGCGGGTGGCGATCGCGGAACGTGCGCAGCACCTGCGGCAGCCACGCACCCGCGAAATCCTCCGATGCGCCGACGCGCAGCCGACCCTGCGCCGGCGCGCCGCGCAGCCTCGCACGCACTTCGCGCTCCATGTCGACGATGTTGCGCGCGTACGCATACAGCGTGTCGCCGGCCGGCGTGAGCGCGATACGGCGCGTCGTGCGCGCGAGCAGCACGGTGCCGGCCGCCTGTTCGAGCCGCTTGATGTGGCCGCTGACGGCCGACGGCGTCAGCGCGAGGCGTTCCGCGGCCGGCGCGAACCCGCGGCTGTCGACGACTTCGAGGAAGGTGCGCAGCAGCGCGATGTCGAGCGAGGTCGACGCGGGGTCGGTCAGTGGTTCCATCGGTCGATTCAACGCAATATTCTAAGAATGAATAATGATACTCCGTGAATCGTGATGAAAGGCGAGCCTACCATCGTCTGCTCAAGTTGACCCGACGGAGAACACGATGACTGCCTATGCGCATGCGACGACCGCGTCGCTCGATATCGCCTATCTCGAATGGAACCCGCGCGGCGAACGCGTGGCCGTGCTGCTGCACGGCTGGCCGGACAGCCCGGTCGGCTGGGAGGCCGTGGCGGCGGCGCTGGCCGCGCGCGGCTACCGCGTACTCGCGCCCGCGCTGCGCGGCTTTGAGCCGACGCGCTTTCGCGACGCAACCGTGCCGCGCAGCGGCCAGCTCGCGGCGCTCGGGCGCGACCTGCTCGAATTCGTCGATGTGCTCGGCGTCGAGCGGCCCGTGCTGGTCGGGCACGACTGGGGCGCCCGCGCGGTCGCGAACGCGTGCGGGCTGCGCGACGGCGTCGCATCGCATCTGGTGATGCTGTCGGTCGGGTACGGCACCAACGATCCCGGTCAGCCGCTGTCGCTGCAGCAGGCGCGCAACTACTGGTATCACTGGTTCATGGCGACGCCGCGCGGCGAGCAGGCGCTGCGCGACGATTGCCGCGCGTTTGCCCGCGCGATGTGGGACACGTGGTCGCCGCCCGGCTGGTATCGCGACAGCGATTTCGATGCGGCCGCTGCCGCGTTCGATGGGCCCGACTGGATCGACGTCGTGCTGCATTCGTACCGGCATCGCTGGGGTTTCGCACCGGGTGCGCCGGCCTATGCCGACGACGACGCGCGGCTGAATCCGTCGCCCGTGCTGTCGGTGCCGACGCTCGTGCTGCACGGCGGCGCGGATGCCGTCAACCACCCGGACAGTTCGGCCGGGCGCGAACGGTTGTTCGCCGGGCGCTACGCGCGGCAGGTGCTGGACGGCGTCGGGCATTTTCCGCAGCGCGAGGCGTCGGCGGCGGTCGCGGACGCGATCCTCGGGTTCTGCGAGCGCGACTGACGCGCGCCGGCCGGCCCGGCGCGCAGCGGATCAAGCGAGGACGCGGGGTGCGAGCAGGTCGTCGAGGCCGATGTTCCGGAACATCTCGCGGCGGATACGATCGCCGACGCGGAACACTTCCTCCGCGCCGTCTTGCGACGGGTCGACGAACACGCGGTACGGGCGCTTGCCGGCCGGCGCGGCGACGAGATCGGCAATCGCCGTCGCGACGGCGCCGGCATCGGCGTCCGCGGGTTCGAGCGCGGCGAGGAGGGGGGCGGGCTGCGGCTGGCAACCCTTTAACGCGGTCCGTCAGCACATGCCGCCGTTGGCGCGCAGGACCTGGCCGTTGACCCACGCGCCGTCGGGGCCGGCGAGGAACGCGACGACGCCGGCGATGTCCCCGGGCTGGCCGAGCCGCTCCAGCGGGTTCATCTTCGCCATCCGGTCGACGAGTTCGGGGCTCTTGCCCTGCAGGAACAGCTCGGTCGCGACCGGCCCCGGCGCGACCGCGTTCACGCTGATGCCGCGGCCGCGCATCTCCTGGGCGAGCACCTGCGTCAGGCCTTCGACGGCCGCCTTGGTCGCGATGTACACGCCGTAGGTCGGCAGGCGCATGCCGATCACGCTCGACGACAGGTTGACGATGCGGCCGCCGTCGCGCACGCGCTTCGCCGCCTCGCGGCTGACGTTGAACGTGCCCTTCAGGTTGATCGCGACGGTCTGGTCGAAGGTCGCGTCGTCGACGTCGGCGATGGCGGCGAGCTTCATGACGCCCGCGCTGTTGACTACCACGTCGACGCGGCCGAACGCGCGCTCGGCCGCGTCGAACAGTGCGGCGGTCGCCGCCGGGTCGGCGACGTCCGCCTGCACCGCGACGGCTTCGCCGCCGTCGGCGACGATCGCGTCGACCACGTCCCGCGCGGGGCCGGCGCTGCCGGCATAGTTCACGACGACCCTGAAACCGTCCCGGGCGAGACGGCAGGCGATTTCCGCGCCGATGCCGCGCGATGAACCCGTGACGAGGGCGACCTTTTCCGTTGTGCTCATGTCCTGCTCCTTGGTTCGTGAGTGCCGTGCGAGCCGGCGACAGGACCAATGTAGGCTTCCTCGATCAATAAAAATAATGAATAATGATCAGATCAAGAATGACTGAAAGTATGTCTCATGGCATTCGACAGCAGGCTCCTGAGCGGTATCGGCGTGCTCTCGGCGGTGATCGAGGCCGGCACCTTCGCGCGCGCGGGCGAGGCGATGGGGTTGACCCAGCCGGCCGTGAGTCGCGCCGTCGCGCGGCTGGAAGAGCGCGTCGGCATCCGGATCTTCAACCGGACGGCGCGCGCGATCACGTTGACCGACGAAGGGCGGCGCTTTTACGAGGCGGTCGCGCCGCTGCTGGCCGGCATCGAGGAGGCGGCGGTCGACGCCGGCCGTTCCAGGGCGCGCGTCAGGGGGCGGCTGCGGGTCAACGTGGACGGCACCTTCGGCCACTACGTGCTGGCGCCGCGGATGGCGGAATTCCTCGACCGTTTCCCCGAGCTGTCCGTCGAAATCAGCGTGCGCGACCGGATGGGCGATCTCGTCGCCGACGGCTTCGACGTGGCGGTGCGCTTCGGCATTCCGGAGCCGTCGTCATACCGCGCGCGGCTGCTGCTCGAGACGCGCGTGCTCACCTGCGCGTCGGCGGCTTATGTCGCGCGTCACGGCGAACCGCGGCATCCGCACGATCTCGCGGACGGGCATCGTTGCGTGCTGATCCGCGATCCGGTAACGGGGCGGCCGTTCGAATGGGTCTTCCATCGCGGCAAGGAGGTGGTGTCGTTCGACGCCGGCGGCCGGCTGATGGTCAACGACACGGGCGCGCTGCTCGGCGCCTGCCTCGGCGGCGCGGGCGTCGCGCAACTGCTGGAACTCTACGCGCGGGACATCCTCGCCGACGGGCGGCTGGTCCTGCTGCTGCCGGAGTGGGCGGACGAGACGTTCCCGCTTTATGCGTATCACCACGCGTCGAACCTCGTTTCCGCGAAGGTGCGGGTGTTTCTCGACTTCGTCCGCGAGCTGATGGCCTGAGCCTGCACGGCGAAAGGCGGCCGGGCGGTGGTCCGGTCATTCGGTGCGATGGGGAATGTTGTCCGGGAACGGATAGGGCGCATGCGGCCCCGGCCAGTCGGGCACGGGCGGCGCGCTCAGCACGTCGCATCCGCCCAGCATGAGCGACAGAACCGCGGCGAGCACGCCGCGGCAAATCGGGCTTGAAATGGCGCGCGTGGACATGGCCTGCCTCCGTGCTGCGTTCCCTGATGCTTGGACCGCCGCGCGAGGGCATGCGTTGCGGGGCACGTTGCGTGCGGCAACAACAAAAAAACCCGCGAAGCGGTGAGCTTGCGCGGGTTTCGACAGGTGCAGCGCATGACGCTGCGAAATTCTGGTGCCCAGGGCCGGAATCGAACCGGCACGCCTTGCGGCGGGGGATTTTGAGTCCCCTGCGTCTACCAATTTCACCACCTGGGCTTGTTCCTGGCCGCGCATGCGATTGTGCGCGGCGAAACGCGGATTATGGCGGAAATCCGGATGCCGGGCAAGCCACCCGGTTGCCGGCGCGCGAGTTACTGGCTCAGGTAGACGAACCGGTCCTGTTTCACGATCCCCATCACGCTTGCCCGCTGGTCGAGCCCCACATGATCCTTGTCGCTGGAATTGACGACGCCGTTCGGCACGACGAGTTCGTGCGCCCGTTCGAGTTCCCGCCGCAGCGCCGCGCGAAACGCCGGCGTGCCGGGCTGCGCGGTCTTCAGTGCGCGGCCGACCGCGTCGGCGAGGCGCGGGTAGACGCCCGCCGCGTCGCCCGCGAACTGCGTGACGGTGCCGGCGCCGTACTTCGCCTCGTACGCGTCGACGAACGCGAGCGCGGCCTTGCGGGCCGGATGGTCGGCCGGCAGCGTGCGTGCGACGACGACCGGCTGGGTCGGGAACAGTGTTCCGTCGACGTCCTTGCCGCCGAGCTTGATGAATTCCGGCGTCGCGATCCCGTGCGTCTGGTAGATCGCGCCCTTGTAGCCGCGTTCGATCAGCGTGCGCTGCGGCAGCACGGCCGGCGTGCCCGAGCCCGCGATCAGGATCGCGTCGGGCTTCGCCGCGATCAGCTTCAGCGCCTGGCCCGTGACGCTCGCATCGGTGCGGTTGAAGCGCTCGGTCGCGACGACGCGGATCTTGCGCAGGTCGCCGAAGCGCGTGAACTCGTTCAGCCAGCTGTCGCCGTAGCTGTCCGCGAAGCCGATGAAGCCGACCGTCTTCACGCCGTGGTTCGCCATGTAGCGCGTCATCACGTCGGCCATCGCGCGGTCGCTCTGCGCCATCTTGAACGCCCAGGTGCGCGCGCCTTCCTGCGGCTCGACGATCGCGCCGGAGCCGACCAGCGTGATCATCGGCGTCTGCCCGGCGGCCACCGCGTCGAGCGCCGCGAGCGCGGCCGGCGTGACGTTCGGCCCGACCACGACGTCGACGTGATCCTCGTCGACCAGCTTGCGGATGTTGCGTACGGCGGTGCCCGGGTCGGACGCATCGTCGAGCACGGTCACCTGCACGGGCTGCCCGGCGATCGTCTTCGGCCACATCAGGATCGCGTTCTTGCTCGTGATGCCGATCGCGGCGGCCGGCCCGGTCGACGACAGGTCGACGCCGATCTTCAGGTCGGCATGCGCGGCTGCGCAGGCCAGTACGAGGGCAGCGCCGGCGGCGCGGCGCAACAGGGCGGGAAGCGTCATGCGGGAATCTCCGTCGGGCAGCAAAAAGGGGCGCGATATGCGCCCCCGGTGTTTATACACGCGGGTCTCAAGAACACGCCGGGCCGCCCCAGGTTTTCCGCCCCGAAGGAAGTCCCCTTGGGGGATGACCCCCTCGGAGAGCCTGGTGCGAAGCGACAGGTCCGGGGGCGCTTACAGCTCGTACGATTCGGCTTCGCCCTTGAGCGCCTGCTCGATCAGCTTGCGGTTCAGCGTCGGCGACAGCAGTTCGACGAGCGTATACACATAGCTGCGCAGATAGGCGCCCTGCTTGAGCGCGACGCGCGTCACGTTGCTGCCGAACAGGTGGCCGACCGGGATCAGCCGCAGGTTGCGGTCGCGCTCGGGATTGAACGCGATGTCGGCCATGATGCCGACGCCGAGGCCGAGCTCCACATAGGTCTTGATCACGTCGGCGTCGATCGCCTCGAGCACGATGTCCGGCGACAGCCCGCGCAGCGCGAACGCCTGGTTGATCTTCTTGCGGCCCGCGAACGCGTCGTCGTACGTAATCAGCGGATATTGCGCGAGATCGTCGAGCGACGGCGGCTTGCGTTCGAGCAGCGGATGATCGGCCGGCACGACGGCCGCGTGATGCCACTGGAAGCAGGGCAGCGACACGAGTTCCTTGTAGTCGGCGATCGCCTCGGTGGCGATCGCGAGATCGGCCTGGTCGTGGATCACCATCTCGGCCACCTGCGTCGGGCTGCCCTGCAGGATCGACAGGTGCACCTTCGGGAAGCGCTTCTTGAATTCGGCGATCGCGGCCGGCAGCGAGTAGCGGGCCTGCGTGTGGGTGGCCGCGATGGTCAGGTTGCCCTGGTCCTGTGCGGCATAATCTTTTCCGACCCTTTTAAGGCTTTCAACCTCCTGCAGGATCCGCTCGACCGACGCGAGGATGATCCTGCCCGGCTCGGTGAGCGAGCGCACGCGCTTGCCGTGCCGCGTGAAGATCTCCACGCCGAGCTCGTCCTCGAGCTCGATGATCGCCTTCGATACCCCCGGTTGCGACGTGTAGAGCGCCTTGGCGGCCTCGGTGAGGTTGAAATTCTGCCGGACGGCCTCGCGCACGAAGCGAAATTGGTGCAGGTTCATTTATAACCCTTCCGCATATCAACAGAATTTTTTAGTCGTTTGAAATATAAGGCGAGTTTATTACGATTCACCGGAGTTTTTCAAATATGGATATCTGTTTTCGTCATTAGCAATCCACCCGGCAGCGGAATGGCCGGCGGCAGTGACGGTGGAACGGAGATTCGGGCGCGACGTGGCTAGGACGTCGCGCGGTCACCACGAAAACCCCTGGGGTCCCCGAATGTATCAGTACGACCAATACGACCAGACGATCGTCGACGAGCGTGTCGCGCAGTACCGCGATCAGGTGCGCCGCCGCCTGTCGGGCGAGTTGAGCGAAGAGGAGTTTCGTCCGCTGCGTCTGCAGAACGGCCTGTACATGCAGCGCCACGCGTACATGCACCGCATCGCGATTCCGTACGGCAACCTGCGCAGCGACCAGCTCCGGATGCTGGCGCGCATCGCCCGCGAGCACGACCGCGGCTACGGCCACTTCTCGACCCGCTCGAACATCCAGTTCAACTGGATCCAGCTGGAAGACACGCCCGAGATCCTCGCGAAGCTCGCGTCGGTGCAGATGCACGGGATCCAGACGTCGGGCAACTGCATCCGCAACATCACGGCCGACCAGTTCGCGGGCGTCGCCCAGGACGAGGAGATCGATCCGCGTCCGTGGTCGGAGATCCTGCGCCAGTGGTCGACGTTCCATCCCGAATTCGCGTGGCTGCCGCGCAAGTTCAAGATCGCCGTGTCGGGCTCGAAGCACGACCGCGCGGCCGTGCAGATCCATGACCTCGGCGTGTACCTGAAGAAGAACGCGCAGGGCGAAGTCGTCGCGAGCGTCCTCGCGGGCGGCGGCCTCGGCCGGACGCCGATCGTCGGTGCGGTGATCAAGGAAGACCTGCCGTGGCAGCACCTGCTCACGTACTGCGAAGCCGTGCTGCGCGTGTATAACCGCTACGGCCGCCGCGACAACCTGTACAAGGCCCGCATCAAGATTCTCGTGAAGGCGCTGTCGCCCGCGAAGTTCGCGCAGCAGGTCGAGGAAGAGTGGCAGCACCTGAAGGACGGCCCGTCGACGCTCACGCAGGCCGAACTCGACCGCGTGTCGCAGTATTTCCAGCCGCCCGTCTACGAGAAGCTGGCCGACACCGACGCATCGTTCGAACAGCACCTGCTCGAGAACAAGGCGTTCGCGCGCTGGGTCGAGCGTAACGTCGCGCCGCACAAGGTGCCGGGCTACGCGGCCGTCACGCTGTCGCTGAAGGATCATCGCGTGGCCCCGGGCGACGCGACCGACCGGCAGATGGAGCTGGTTGCCGACTGGGCCGACGAATACTCGTTCGGCGAGCTGCGCGTGTCGCACGAGCAGAACCTGATCCTCGCGAACGTGAAGAAGCGCGACCTGTTCGCGGTGTGGGAAAAGGCGAAGGCGGCCAGTTTCGCGACGCCGAACATCGGTCTGCTGACCGACATCATCGCGTGCCCGGGCGGCGATTTCTGCTCGCTCGCGAACGCGAAGTCGATCCCGATCGCGCTGGCGATCCAGCAGCGTTTCGACGATCTCGACTACGTGTACGACCTCGGCGACCTGTCGCTGAACATTTCCGGTTGCATGAACTCGTGCGGCCATCACCACGTCGGCAACATCGGCATCCTCGGCGTCGACAAGGACGGTTCCGAGTGGTACCAGGTGTCGCTCGGCGGCGAGCAGGGCACGGGCCGCGACGGCGCGCGCCTCGGCCGCGTGATCGGGCCGTCGTTCTCCGCGGACGAAGTGCCGGGCGTGATCGCGAAGTTGATCGACACGTTCGTCGAATCGCGCGTCGACGGCGAGCGTTTCATCGACACGTACGATCGCATCGGCATCGCGCCGTTCAAGGAGCGCGTGTATGCGGCGCGCCAGACGGTGAACGCGTAACCAACCGGGTAGAAGGAATTAGCAGATGGCTTCGATTATCAAGAACCGCGCAGTGATCGACGATGCATGGCAGGTCGTGCGCGCGGCGGAAGACGGTGCACTGCCCGCGGTCGACGCATTGCCGGCCGGCAAGGTGCTGGTGCCGTTCGCGTGGTGGCAGGCCGAGCGTACGGCGCTCGTTGCCGCGAAGACGAAGGACGAACTCGGCGTGTGGCTCGCGCCGGACAGCGAGCCGGCCGATCTCGCGGCCGATTTCGGCGCGATTTCGCTGATCGCAGTCGACTTCCCGCGCTTCGCGGACGGCCGCGGTTACAGCATCGCGCGCCTGCTGCGCGAGCGTTACGGCTGGACGGGCGAGCTGCGCGCGATCGGCGACGTGCTGCGCGATCAGTTGCTGTACATGTCGCGTTGCGGCTTCGACGCATTCGCGGTGCGCGCCGACAAGGACATCCGCGACGCGCTGAATGCCTTCACGGAATTCACGCAGCGCTACCAGGGCGCGTTCGACGAGCCGGCGCCGCTGTTCCGCCGCCGCGCCGCCGTGACCGACGTAGCGACGCCCGACGCCAAGGTGGGCGCATGAGCACCGCGACCGCCACCGCGCTGACCCCGGAACTCGCCGCGAAGGTCGAGCGCCTCGACGCGCTGCTTGCGCAGATCGGCGCACGTCACGAGAAGGTGAAGTTCGCGAGCAGCCTTGCCGCGGAAGACATGCTGCTCACGCATGCGATCCTGTCGAAGGGCGTGTCGATCGGCATCTTCTCGCTGAACACGGGCCGCCTGCATGCGGAGACGCTCGGCATGATCGACCGCGTGCGCGAGCGCTACGGCTACGAAATCGAGCAGTTCCACCCGCAGCAGGATGCGGTCGACCAGTACGTCGCCGAGCACGGCCTGAACGCGTTCTACGAGAGCGTCGAGCTGCGCAAGTCGTGCTGCCACATCCGCAAGGTCGAGCCGCTGAACCGCGCGCTGGCCGACGTCGGCGCGTGGGTGACGGGCCAGCGCCGCGAACAGTCGGTCACGCGTGCCGAGTTGCACGAGGAAGAGCAGGACGAAGCGCGCGGGATCGCGAAGTACAATCCGCTCGCCGACTGGACCGAAGCCGACGTATGGGCGTACCTTGGTGCGTTTGACGTGCCGGTCAACCCGCTGCATGCGCGCGGCTACCCGAGCATCGGCTGCGAGCCCTGTACGCGCGCGATCCGCCCCGGCGAGGACAGCCGCGCGGGCCGCTGGTGGTGGGAGTCGCGCGATACGAAGGAATGCGGGCTGCACATCACGATCACGCCGATTCCCGCGACCGCCGAAGCCGGCGCCGCGCACTGAACGCCTCACAAGAAACTGAATATTGCGCCGCCTGCGACAGCGGGCGGCACGAACCCAGAAGAAGGACTGAAATCATGAGCACGACGCTCGAGCAATCCGCCTTTGCCCCGGCCACCGGCGGCGACAGCCGCATGGGCCACCTCGACTGGCTCGAAGCCGAGTCGATCCACATCCTGCGCGAACTGGTCGCCGAATGCAGCAAGCCGGCGCTGTTGTTCTCGGGCGGCAAGGATTCGGTCGTCGTGCTGCATCTGGCACTGAAGGCGTTCGGCCTCGGCGCGAACCGCAAGACGTCGCTGCCGTTCCCGCTCGTGCACATCGACACGGGCCACAACTATGACGAAGTGATCGACTTCCGCGACCGCCGCGCGCAGGAGCTCGGCGCCGAACTGGTCGTCGGCCACGTCGAGGATTCGATCAAGCGCGGCACGGTCGTGCTGCGCCGCGAAACCGATTCGCGCAACGCCGCGCAGGCCGTCACGCTGCTCGAGACGATCGAGCAGCATGGCTACACCGCGCTGATCGGCGGCGCGCGCCGCGACGAAGAGAAGGCACGTGCGAAGGAGCGCATCTTCTCGTTCCGCGACGAATTCGGCCAGTGGGACCCGAAGGCGCAGCGCCCCGAGCTGTGGAGCCTCTTCAACGCGCGACTGCATAAAGGCGAGCACCTTCGCGTGTTCCCGATCTCGAACTGGACCGAGCTCGACGTGTGGCAGTACATCGCGCGCGAGAACCTCGAACTGCCGTCGATCTACTACGCGCACGAACGCGAGATCGTGCGCCGCAACGGGCTGCTGGTGCCCGTCACGCCGCTCACGCCGATGCGCGAGGGCGAGACGAGCGAGCTCGCGCAGGTGCGCTTCCGCACGGTCGGCGACATCAGCTGCACGTGCCCGGTCGAGAGCGATGCGGACGACCTTGAGAAGATCATCGCCGAGACGGCGGTGACCGAGATCACCGAGCGCGGCGCGACCCGGATGGACGACCAGGCGTCCGAAGCCGCGATGGAAACGCGCAAGAAGCAAGGTTATTTCTGAAGCACACGAGGACATTCACATCATGAGCATCATCGAAAATACCGAAGACCTCGGCGTGTTGCGCTTCATCACCGCGGGCAGCGTCGACGACGGCAAGAGCACGCTGATCGGCCGCCTGTTGTACGACAGCAAGGCCGTGCTGTCCGACCAGCTGTCCGCGCTGTCGCGCGCGAAGAACAAGCGCACGGTCGGCGACGAGCTCGACCTCGCGCTGCTGACCGACGGCCTCGAGGCCGAGCGCGAGCAGGGCATCACGATCGACGTCGCGTACCGCTACTTCGCGACCGCGAAGCGCAAGTTCATCATCGCCGACACGCCGGGCCACGAGCAGTACACGCGCAACATGGTGACAGGCGCGTCGACCGCGCACGCGGCGATCGTCCTGATCGATGCGACGCGCATCACGGTCGAGAACGGCGTCGTGCAACTGCTGCCGCAAACCAAGCGCCACAGCGCGATCGTCAAGCTGCTCGGCCTGCAGCACGTGATCGTCGCGATCAACAAGATGGACCTCGTCGACTACAGCGAGGCGCGGTTCAACGAGATCCGCGACGCGTACGTCACGCTCGCGAAGCAGCTCGGCCTGACCGACGTGCGCTTCGTGCCGGTGTCGGCGCTGAAGGGCGACAACATCGTCGGCGCGAGCGAGCGCATGCCGTGGTACGCGGGCGAGCCGCTCCTCGACGTGCTCGAGTCGCTGCCGGTCGAGACGCAGGCGCATGACGCGCTGCGCTTCCCGGTGCAATGGGTCGCGCGCCAGGACGGCAGCTCGGCCGACGATTTCCGCGGCTACATGGGCCGTATCGAGTCGGGTGAAGTGAAGGTCGGCGATGAGATCGTCGTGCTGCCGTCGAACCGCACCGCGACGGTCGCAGAGATCGTCGCGCCGGTGCCGGGCGGCACCGCGTCCGTCCCGCAGGCGTTCGCAGGCCAGACGGTGACGATCCGTCTCGAACAGGATGTCGACGTGTCGCGCGGCGACATGTTCGTCACGACCGCCGAGCCGGTCGAGCCGGCCAGGAAGCTCGAGGCCGACCTGTGCTGGTTCGACGAAACGCCGCTGTCGCCGCAGCGCAAGTACCTGCTGAAGCAGACCACGAGCACGGTGTTCGCCAAGATCGGCGCGGTCAAGCAGGTGCTCGACGTGCATACGCTGTCGCACGCGACCGACCGTCACGAGCTGAAGATGAACGACATCGGCCGCGTCGCACTGACGCTGCAGAAGCCGATCGTCTGCGACACGTACGATGCGCATCCGGGCACGGGCGCGTTCGTGCTGATCGACGAGGCGACGCACCACACGGTCGCCGCCGGCATGATCCGGGCGTTCTCGGCGTAATCGGCAAACCGCGCGGCGAGCCGCGCCGCCATACGGCGGCGCGGGCCGCAGGACTAGCGAAGCGACAAACATGGGCAAGGTGTATCTGATCGGAGCAGGGCCGGGCGCGGCGGACCTCATCACGGTGCGCGGCGCGCGGTTGCTGGCGCAGGCCGACGTCGTGCTGCACGACGCGCTTGTCGAGCCCGCGATGCTCGACTACGCGCCGAACGCGCGCAAGATCGCGGTCGGCAAGCGCTGCGGGCAGCGCTCGACCGCGCAGCACTTCATCAACAAGCAGATCGTCGATGCGGCGCGCGAGCATGCATGCGTCGTGCGGCTGAAGGGTGGCGACCCGATGCTGTTCGGTCGCGCGGAAGAGGAAATGCGCGCGCTCGATGAGGCCGGCATCGACTACGAGGTCGTGCCGGGCATCACCGCGGCGCTGGCCGGCGCGGCGACGCTGAAGCGTTCGCTGACGCTGCGCGGCGTGTCGCGCAGCGTCGCGTTCGCGACGCACAGCCGTGCGCCGGGCAGCGACGAGATCCGCGAAGCCGCGCGCGCCGATTCGATCGTCTACTACATGGGCCGCGACAGCGCGCCCGGCATTGCGCAGGAACTGATCGACGCCGGCCGTGCACCGGCGACGCCCGTGGCGATCGTCGAGGCGTGCAGCACCGCGCGCGAACGCTCGCTGACGCTGACGCTCGCGCAGATGGCGGCGGGCGATGCGCAGGCGTGGCTCGATCCCGCGGAACCGAGCCTGCTGATGATCGGCGACGCGTTCGCCGAGCGCGCACGGCACGCGAAAACGGGCGATCCGCTGCGGGATGCGGCCTGAGCGGAATCCGGCTGGAGTCCGAAACGAAAAAAGCGCTGGCAGAAGCCAGCGCTTTTTCATTTGGGGCCGCCGTTTCGCTTACGCGTCGTCGCCGATCTGGTCGATGCAATAGCGTGCGATCGCGTCGAGCACGCCGTCGTCTTCGCCGACGGCCGTCGCGCAGCGGATCTCGACGCCCGGATGCGCGGCGCGGCATGCATCGACGAGCTGCGGCAGATCGCGGCGGACATGGCCGCCCTGGCCGAAGAACACCGGTATCACGGTGATGCGCGCGCAGCCGGCTGCGACTTGCGCGGCGACGGCTTCACCGAGCGACGGCGTCATCAGTTCGAGGAACGCGAGCGACACGTGCGGAGCAGGGGAGCCGGCGCCGCGCAGCCGCGCGGCGAGCCGTTCGAACGGCTCGGCCCAGCGCGGATCGCGGGCGCCGTGGCCGAACAGGACGATGCCGTGCGAGCTCATGTTGAAATCTCCGTCGTGACGCGGCGCTCAGTGCCGGTCGACCCACTTGAGTGCGAACAGGCCGAGCGCGAGATAGATCAGGCCCGGTGTCGCAGCAGTGAGCGGCGCGGGCCACGTGTTCAGCGTGCCGATGTGCGAGAACAGCGTATTGAGCAGCTGGAAGCTCATGCCGAGCATGATGCCGCCGAACACCTTCACGCCGACCACGCCCGCACGCGTGTGCAGGTATGCGAACGGCAGCGACAGCACGAGCATCACGAACACCGCGAACGGATACAGCAGCTTGCGCCACAGCGCGATGTCGTAGCGCTGCGTGTCCTGCTGGTTTTCGCGCAAGTGCTGGATGTAGCGGAACAGGTTGAAGATCGACATGCGCTCCGGCGATACGAGCAGCACCGACAGGATCTGCGGCGTCAGGTCCGAACGCAGCCGGTATTCGGGCAGCGACACCTGCTGCGACCGGTAGACGGGGTTCAGCGCGTCGGCCGGCTGGCCGCTGATCGGCTTGATCGGCGTGAGCTCCGTTTCGGTGACGCCCGTCAGCAGCCAGTGACCGGGCGGCTCGTAGCGGCCCGTCTGCGCGATCCGCAGGTTCTGCAGCTGGAATTTCGAGTCGAATTCGTAGATGCGCACGTTGCTGATCGTCGAGTCGGGCGACAGGCTGCCGACGTTGACGAAACGCGTGACCTGTTCGCCGTTTTCGCGGGCCGCGAGCGTGTCCTTCACCCACACGCCCGACTGGAAGTTCGACGACACCGACGCACCGAGCGCCTGCAGCCGCACGCGCTCCGACAACTGGTCGGCGTACGGGCCGACGAATTCGCCGATCAGGTAGGTGAGGATCACGAGCGGCACGCCGATCTTCAGCAGCGAGCGCAGCGCCTGGTTGGTCGCGAGGCCCGACACGCGGAAGATCGTGAATTCCGAATTCGCGGCCATTTGCGCGAACACGTAGATCGCGCTGATCAGCGCGGCGACCGGGATGATCTCGTAGAAGCGCGACGGCGTCTGCAGCGCGACGCGCAGCACCGCGTAGCCGAACTTGTAGTTGCCGTGCCCGACCGAGTTCAGTTCGCTGATCAGGTCGAAGAAGAAGAACAGGCCCGAGAACGCGAACAGGATGAAGACGAACGTGACGTAGATCTGTCGCGCGAAGTACTTTTCATAGAGCCGCATCGATCATGCTCCCGAGCGGCCGAACAGCGCGCGTGTAAACAGCGGACGATTGCGCACGCGCAACCAGAAGATGACGGCGACGATCGCCGCGACGAGCGCGTGCAGGCCGACGAGGCCGACGCCGAACGACATCTTGCCCTGCTCGATCTGCGCCTGCACGACGTTCAGCAGGTTCGAGTACGTGAGGTAGATCAGCACGGCCATCACGAGGTTGATCGTGCGGCTGCGGCGCGGGTTCTGGTACGCGAGCGGGATGCCGAGCACCATCAGGTTGAGCGCGATCAGCGGCAGCCCCGCGCGCCACGCGAATTCCGCGAGGTTGTCGCGCGTCGGGTTGCTCAGCAGCTCGGGTGTCGGCGTGCTGTTGGTGGTCTGCACGTTCACGACCGGCTTGCTCGTGATCTTCACGCCGTAGCGCTCGAACTCCATGATCTTGAAGTTCGGCTGGCCCGGCGTGCCGTCGTAACGGCGGCCGTCTTCCAGGACGACGAAACGGTCGCCGTCCTTCGTGGTTTCAGTATGACCCGTCTGCGACACGACGACGTTGACCTTGCCGTTCTCGGTCGACGTCACGAACACGTTCTGCACCTTGCTCTGATCGGGCGTCATCTTCTCGATGAAGAACACGCGATGGTTCGCGGCCGACTCGCGGAACTGGCCCGGCGCGAGCAGCGAGATCTCGTCGCGCTGCTGGAAGCGTGCCTTGATCAGCTTGCTCTGCTGGTTCGACCACGGCCAGCCGACGAACGCGAAGAACGCGATCAGCAGGATGATCGGCGCGGCGAACATGCCGATCGGCTTGATGAGGCGCGTGAGGCTCACGCCTGACGCGAGCCACACCACCATTTCGGAGTCCCGGTACCACCGGGTCAGCACGAACAGGATCGACACGAACAGCGTGACGACGAGCATCACGGCGAGGTAGCCGATCACGGTCAGGCCGATCAGCACGAGCACGTCCCGCGGATCGATTTCACCGGACGCGGCGTAGCCGACGATGCGGATCATCATCGTCGTGAGCATGATCGTGAGCAGCACCATGAACACGGCGCCAGCCGTATACGCAAGCTCGCGCTGGAGGGAGCGTTCGAAGATCATTCTTGATGAGAAGAGGGCGGGAGGCTGCGCACGCGTGGTGGAGCGCTCGCGCCGCCACGGGAAAAATAGCGGATAATTGCGGCTTTCATCCTTAGCCCAGATTTTATCCGAGGACAAGCGCGATGGACTTTAGCATAAAAGGCTGTGATTGGAGCAAAGGCGAGGCCAAGGGGTTCCTGACCGGGAAGTCCGACTGCATCGTGCTCGGCATCTTCGAGGCGCAGACGCTTTCGGGCGCGGCGCTCGACATCGACACGGCCACCAAGGGACTGATTTCGCGCGTGGTGAAGGCCGGCGACATGGACGGCAAGCGCGGCAAGACGCTGTTCCTGCACGAAGTATCGGGCATCGGCGCGTCGCGCGTGCTGCTCGTCGGCCTCGGCAAGCAGGATGCTTTCAATCAGAAAGCCTATAACGACGCGGTCACGGCCGCCTGGCGCGCGCTGCTGGCGACCAAGGTCGTCCAGGTCACGTTCACGCTCGCGCAACTGCCGGTCGACGAGCGCAGCTCCGACTGGGGCGTGCGCGCGGCAATCCTCGCGCTGCGCAACGAGACCTACCGCTTCACGCAGATGAAGAGCAAGCCGGAACCGGCGTCGCACACGCTCAAGCGCGTCGTGTTCAGCGTCGATCCGTCGGATGAAAAGGCCGCGAAGGTCGCGGTCAAGCAGGCCGTCGCGCTCGCGAACGGGATGGATCTCACCCGCGACCTCGGCAACCTGCCCGGCAACGTCTGCACGCCGACCTATCTGGGCAACACCGCGAAGAAGATCGCGAAGGATTGGGGCCTGAAGGCCGAGGTGCTCGGGCTCAAGCAGATCCAGGCGCTGAAGATGGGCTCGTTCCTGTCGGTCGCGCGCGCGTCGGTCGAGCCGCCGCAGTTCATCGTGCTGCACTACCAGGGCGCCGCCGCGAAGGCTGCGCCGGTCGTGCTGGTCGGCAAGGGCATCACGTTCGACACGGGCGGCATCTCGCTGAAGCCGGGCGAGGGCATGGACGAGATGAAGTACGACATGTGCGGCGCCGGCTCCGTGCTCGGCACGATCCGCGCGGTCGCCGAGATGGGCCTGAAGATCAACGTCGTCGCGATCGTGCCGACCTGCGAGAACATGCCGGGCGGCAACGCGACGAAGCCGGGCGACATCGTTACCAGCATGAAGGGCCTGACGATCGAGGTGCTGAACACCGACGCCGAAGGCCGCCTGATCCTGTGCGATGCGCTCACCTATGCGGAGCGCTTCAAGCCGGCCGCGGTGATCGACGTCGCGACGCTGACGGGCGCGTGCGTGATCGCGCTCGGCGGTCACAACAGCGGCCTGTTCTCGAAGGACGACGCACTCGCGGGCGAACTGCTCGACGCGTCGCGCGAGGCGAACGACCCGGCGTGGCGCATGCCGCTCGACGACGAGTACCAGGACCAGCTGAAGTCGAACTTCGCGGACATCGCGAACATCGGCGGGCGCCCGGCCGGCGCCGTGACGGCCGCGTGCTTCCTGTCGCGCTTCACCGACAGCTATCCGTGGGCCCACCTCGACATCGCGGGCACCGCATGGAAGGGCGGCGCCGCGAAGGGCGCGACGGGCCGTCCGGTGCCGTTGCTCGCGCAGTTCCTGATCGACCGCGCCGGCCAGTGATGGCGGTGCTGACGACGATGCGGGTGAGCGGGCAATGACGCGAATCGACTTCCATTCGAACGTCGGCGATTCGCTCGCGTACGCATGCCGGCTGCTGCGCAAGGCCTACCAGGCCGGGCAGCCGGTCGTCGTGCTCGCCGAGCCCGCGCGCCTGCGCGCGCTCGACGAGCGGCTCTGGACGTTCTCGCCGCTCGATTTCATTCCGCATTGCGGCGTCGACAGCGAGCACGCAGCCGGCACGCCGATCGTGCTGGCCGCCGATCTCGACCAGGCGCCGCATCATCACGTGCTGCTGAACCTCGGCGCAACCGTGCCCGCGCAGTTCGCCCGCTTCGAGCGCCTGCTCGAAGTGGTCGGCAATGCGCCGGACGAGCTGGCCGCGGGCCGCGATCGCTACCGCTTCTACCGCGATCGCGGATACGCGCTGAACAACTACAAGCAGGGCAGCTAGCCGCAACCGTCGACGGAGTGTTCTCGTGACGCAAGACGATTCATCCACGATCCCGACGCTGACCGACGTGCTGGTGCCGGGCAAGCCGGTGCCGGCGCGCGCGCCCGCGCCCGACGCGCCGCAGCCCCAGCCGCACGCCGGCGCGGCGATTCCGGTGCTGACCGACGTGATCGCGTCAACCGATTCCACGAAAACCGAGGCCGACCCCGAATTCGTCGTGATCGAACCCGTGCCGACGCTGCACGTGCCAACGGTCGAGCTGCCGGGCGACGTGGCGACGGCTGCTGCGGCGGCGATGGGCGAGACCGATGCGCCGGCCGAACCGGGCACCGCGGAGCACGTGGTCGCCGAGGACGCAGCGGCAATGAATGCGCCGCTCCAGTCATCGCTGGGCGACGACGATGTGTCGCATGCGTTCGCCGCGGTGGCGCGTGATGCGGTCGGGCACGCGTCAGAAACAGTCATGCCGGAGGCGGTCGTACCGGCTGCGGTGCCGCAGCCGGATGTGCAGGCAGCCGTCGGTCTGACGCCGGAAGATGCGCAGCATATCGCCGAGCGCCTGCGCAATCGGCTGACGAGCTATCTGACTGGAGCAGGGCGCGAGGCCATCGAGGCCCGCTGCCGCAATGCGCTGCATGAGCATTCGGCCTGGCTGGTCGGCCAGGTCACGCGCGAGGTGGCGCTGACGCTGGAAACCGAGGTCATGGACTGGGTCCGCGACGCGGTAGACGAAGAGATCGCGCGGCGCCGCGCCGGTCATTCGGGCTGAACACCCGGCCGTTTCGGCGACAGAAAAGAGGGTGCGGTTCCAGTAAGTGCCGGCAAAGCTGCCGGCGAGGGGCCGGTCAGCCGGTGCAAGCCCGCCTGTCGGCGGCGCCCGGCATAACGGTTGTGCCCCGTCCGGGGCATCCGGTTCAACGCAGCGACAGCACCCATTGCGCGAGCGCATGGGCTTCGCCGCTCGTCAGTTGCGTATTGGCGGGCATCGGCACGCTGCCCCACACGCCGACGCTGCCTTTCACGATCGATTGGGCAAGGTAATCGACGGCGTCGCCGCGCGCCGCATACTTGCCGGCGATGTCGCGGAACGACGGGCCCATCAGCGGCTTGCCGATCGCGTGGCAGGCCATGCAGTTCTTGCGCTGCGCGAGCGCAAGCCCGTCGGCCTGTTCCGCGCGCGCCGGCGCTGCGCTGCCGATCAGCAGCGTCACGAGCAGGGCGCGCAATATCGTCTGTTTCATGCGGTTCTCCGCCGGCGGGGACGGCCGGCCTCATGGTCCGCGCATTATAAAAGCAAAGGGAACGCACGTTTTGCGCGTTTCCCCGGCGGCCATTTCTATTGGGGTCGCATGTTGCGGCGGTATCGCGTCCGCCCGCGTCAACCCGTGACGGCGCCCTTGTTCGCCGGCCGAGCGAGGGCCGCGAATTTCGCGAGCACGCCGCGCGTATAGCGTGGCGCCGGCTGTTTCCACGCCGCGCGACGGCGCGCGAGTTCGGCATCGTCGACGTTCAGCTGCAGCAGCAGCTGGTGCGCGTCGATCGTGATCGAGTCGCCTTCCTGCACGAGCGCGATCGTGCCGCCGACGAACGCCTCGGGCGCCACGTGGCCGACCACCATGCCCCACGTGCCACCCGAGAAGCGCCCGTCCGTGATGAAGCCGACCGATTCGCCGAGCCCCTTGCCGATGATCGCGGACGTCGGCGCGAGCATTTCCGGCATGCCGGGCCCGCCCTGCGGGCCGAGGTAGCGCAGCACGAGGATGTCGCCTGCGAGGATCCGGTCGCCGAGGATCGCATCCATTGCGCTCTGCTCGTCGTCGAACACGCGTGCCGGGCCCGTGATCACCGGGTTCTTCAGGCCGGAGATCTTTGCGACCGCGCCGTCTTCCGCGAGATTGCCTTTCAGGATCGCAAGATGGCCTTCCTTGTACAGCGCGCGGTCGATCGGGAAGATCACGTCCTGGTCCGCGCGCGGCACGCTCGGCACGTCCTTCAGTTCGTCGGCGATCGTGCGGCCGGTGATCGTCATGCAGTCGCCGTGCAGCAGCCCCGCATCGAGCAGGATCTTCAGCACCTGCGGAATCCCGCCGGCCCGGTGCAGGTCGGTCGCGACGTACCGGCCCGACGGCTTCAGGTCGCAGATCACGGGCACGCGCTTGCGGATGCGCTCGAAGTCGTCGATCGTCCAGTCGACCTCGGCCGCATGCGCGATCGCGAGATAGTGCAGCACCGCATTGGTCGAGCCGCCGGTCGCCATGATCACCGACACCGCGTTTTCGATCGACGCCTTCGTGATGATGTCGCGCGGCTTCAGGTCGCGCTTCACGGCCTCGACGAGCACGCGCGCCGATTCGGCGGCCGAATCGACCTTCTCCTGGTCGGGGTTCGCCATCGTCGACGAGTACAGCAGCGACATCCCGAGCGCCTCGAACGACGAACTCATCGTGTTCGCGGTGTACATGCCGCCGCACGAACCCGACGTCGGGCACGCGTTCTGCTCGACGCCTTCGAAATCCTCCTGCGACATCCGGCCCGCGGTGAATTCGCCGACGGCCTCGAACGACGACACGATCGTCAGGTCGCGGCCCTTCCAGTGGCCCGGGCGGATCGTGCCGCCGTACACGTAGATGCCCGGCACGTTCAGGCGCGCGAGCGCGATCATGCCGCCCGGCATGTTCTTGTCGCAGCCGCCGACGACGACCACGCCATCCATCCATTGCCCCTGCACACAGGTCTCGATGCAGTCGGCGATCACCTCGCGCGACACGAGCGAGTACTTCATGCCTTCGGTGCCCATCGACATGCCGTCCGAAATCGTCGGCGTGCCGAAGATCTGCGGGTTCGCGCCGGATGCCTTAACGGCCTCGACGGCCGCGTCCGACAGGCGCTGCAGGCCGGAATTGCACGGCGTGATCGTCGAATGGCCGTTCGCGATGCCGACCATCGGCTTGTCGAAATCGTCCTTCTGGTAGCCGAGTGCGTAATACATCGAGCGATTCGGCGAACGGGCCACGCCTTGCGTGATGTGCTTCGAGCGACGGTTGTACGACATGGGGGACTCCATCGTTGTCTGGGCGACGCCCGTGAGCGGCGTGCCGGTTCGGATGAAACAAGAATGGAGTTTCCGGATTGGGATGTCCAATATATTATTTGTCGCTTATTAAGTCTTTTTGCGAATGAGTGACGCATGGCCGATCCGACGCCCGACCTGCGCCAGTGGCGCTATTTCATGACCGTTGCCGACGAGCGCCATTTCGGCCGCGCGGCCGAGCGTCTGGCGATGACGCAGCCGCCGCTGTCGCAGGCGATCCGGGCGCTCGAGGATGCGCTCGGCGTCGCGCTGTTCGTGCGTACCAAGCGCTCGGTGGCGCTGACGGCGGTGGGTGCGGCGCTGTTGCCCGACGTGCGCCGGCTGCTGGCGTCGGCCGATGCGCTGCCGCCGCTCGCGCGGCGGCTCGCGCGCGGCGAGGCCGGCTCGCTGTCGCTCGCGTTCGTGTCGACGGCCGATTACGGGCTGCTGCCGTCGCTGTTGCGCGCGTTCGGCGCGCGCTATCCGCAGGTGCGCCTGCAACTCTCGGAGGCGACGAGCGACGTGCAGATCGACGAACTCGTCGCCGGCCGCATCGACGCGGGGCTCGTCATTCCGCCGGTGCCGCCGCGTCACGCGGCCGGGCTGTCGTACCTGCCCGTCGTGCGTGAGCCGCTGGTGGTTGCGATGCCGGCATCAGCGTCCGACGCGCCCGAAGACGAACCCGTGCATCTCGCCGATGTCGCCGCATTGCCGCTCGTGATCTTTCCGCGTCGTTTGGCGCCCGGCTTTTATGACATCATTACGGGCTGCTACGGCGCGGCGGGGGAAACTCCGCGCATCGGCCAGGAGGCGATCCAGATGCAGACGATCGTCAGCCTCGTGTCGGCCGGCATGGGCGTCGCACTGGTGCCGCAATCGCTGCGTAACCTGCGGCGCACCGGCGTGGTCTACCGGCCGCTCGCCGGTCACGCGCCGGTCGTCGAGACAGGCCTCGTGTGGCGCACGGGCGACGTGAGTCCCGTGCTCGCCGGCTTCATCGACGTCGTGCGTGCGCAGGGCATCGCCGCGTGACGTGAACGATGGTGCATCGGTGCCGTCCAATGCGCGGTGCTGCGCGTTCGCGATCGCCGTACCGCATTCGAAAACTTCTTCGCTAACCCATGATCATTCACCCGAATTTCGACCCCGTTGCGATCCATCTCGGGCCGCTGGCCGTGCGCTGGTACGGCCTCATGTATCTCGTCGGCTTCATCGCGGCGATCGTCGTCGGCCGGATCCGCCTGAAGCTGCCGCACGTCGAGGCGCAGGGCTGGACCGCGAAGGACATCGACGACATGATGTTCTACGGTGTGCTCGGCACCGTGCTCGGCGGCCGGCTCGGCTATGTGCTGTTCTACAAGGCCGATTTCTACTTCTCGCATCCGCTCGACGTGTTCAAGGTGTGGGAAGGTGGCATGTCGTTTCACGGCGGCTTCCTCGGCGTGACGCTCGCGATGATGCTGTTCGCGTGGCAGCGCAAGCGCCACTGGCTGCAGGTCACCGATTTCGTCGCGCCGATGGTGCCGACGGGGCTCGCGGCCGGGCGGCTCGGCAACTTCATCAACGGCGAGCTGTGGGGCCGCGTGACCGACCCGACGGCGCCGTGGGCGATGCTGTTCCCGGGCGCGATGCGCGACGATGCGGCATGGCTGCCGAAACATCCGGCGCTCGTCGAGAAGTGGCATCTCGCCGACGTGTTCATGCAGTACCAGATGCTGCCGCGCCATCCTTCGCAGCTCTATGAAATCGCGCTCGAAGGCATCGCGCTGTTCTTCGCGCTGTTCTTCTTCTCGCGCAAGTCGCGGCCGATGGGCGCCGTGTCCGCGCTGTTCCTGATCGGCTACGGCCTCGCGCGCTTCACGGTCGAGTTCGCACGCGAGCCCGACGACTTCCTCGGCCTGCTTGCGCTCGGCCTGTCGATGGGGCAGTGGCTGTCGCTGCCGATGATCCTCGCGGGCATCGCGCTGATGGTCTGGGCGTATCGCCGTCGCGCGGCGCATGCGGCTGCGTGATGCAATACCGATGCGCGCGCAACTGGCGCGTGCATCGGCAACCCGCACGCAAATAAAAACGCCGGCCCTCGGGCCGGCGTTTTGCGTTTCCGACAGCCGCGCGTGGCGCGTTACTTCATCTGCACCGAGCCATTGACGGTGACCGACACGGTAGCCTTGCCGCCTTCGACCGCGATCGGTGCGCTCATCTTCGCGCTGTCCATCGGCGCCGCGGCCATCGCCATCATGCGCGGGTACGGCTGCACGTTGCGGCCGCTGCCGACGTTGACATCGCGGATCGTGTAGCTGCCGTAGCCGAACGCCTTCGCGGCTTCGTCCGCGCGGGCGCGGAACGACTTGATCGCTTCGGTCGTGAGCTTCTGCTCGGCCGTGCGCTGCGCTTCAGGCGACAGCGAGAACTCGACGTTCGCGACCTGCATCAGGTTCGACAACTGGCCTGCGAGCTTCGACGCCGCGGCGAAATCGCGCGATTCGAGCGCGACCTCGGTACGGCCGCGCCATGCGGAGATCTTCCCGTCGCGATCGGTACTCGGATACACGGAGAATGCGCCCGTGTGCGCGGTGACGCCCGATACGCCCTTCGCCTGCGACAGCGCGGCATCGGCGCGCTGGTTCAGCGCGGACGTGAGGCTGCCCGGATCCTTGGCCTGCTGTTCGTAGAACAGCGTGATGTGGATGATGTCCTGCGGCACGTCGGCGCTGGCCTGCGACGAAAGCGACAGCACGCCCGCCGGTTCCGGAAAGTGCGGGTTCGCGGCCTGCGCGTGCGCGGCGGGCGACGCGAGCGTCAGCGCGACGGGAACGGCGGCGGCGAGGGCGAGCGACAGCGCGAGTGCGGATTTCTTGGTCATTGTTGGACTCCTTGTGCGAGGGCGCGCACGCGGATCACGCGTGCACGACGCGGGCGTACCGCGCAACGAAAAAAACAGCCGGCCCGACAGGCCGACAGCGGTTGCTTAGGCTGCGCGAAAGACCCGCGAGTTCCGCGGCGGCCGAGTGTGCTGACGAGATTTGACCTTTGGCCTGCGCCTGCTGCGTGCACCTACTTCATCAGCTTTTCGGTGATGAACCGCCATTCGGCGCGCGTGACGGGCGTGATCGACAGCCGGTTGCCGCGTGCGAGCACGCGCATGTCGGCGAGTTCGTCGTGTTCGCGCAGTGCGGCGAGCGGCACGAGCGGCGCCTTTTTCACATAGCGCACGTCGACGAGCAGCCAGCGCGGCGCTTCCTGCGTCGACTTCGGGTCGTAATAGGGGCTTGTCGGATCGAACTGCGTGGGATCGGGGTAGGGCGTCGACGACACTTCGGCGAGGCCGGCGATGCCCGGCTCGGGGCAGCTCGAGTGATAGAACAGCACGCCATCGCCGATCTTCATCGTGTCGCGCATGAAATTGCGCGCCTGATAGTTGCGCACACCGGTCCACGGCAGCGAGCGCTGCGGTGCGTTGGCGAGATCGTCGATGCTTGCTTCGTCCGGTTCGGACTTCATCAGCCAGTATTGCATGGATCGTGATCGACGCAGAATGAGGCTGCTACAAAAGAAAACGGCACCGGGACTTGCCCGATGCCGTTGGATAGGTCCCCGCCTTGGCCGCTAGGCCGGCATCCTGAACCTGAGGTTCAGAATTGGTCGCAGTTAGCAGCACTTCGGGTACATCAGACAGAGTGACGCGCGCGCCCGTGCTACAAATTTCCGCAACCGTGCACATGGCATTGGTTCAAGGAATATATGACCTTGGCGAACCAGGCAGGGAAGCTGACTGAACTGTGTTTCGATGCGCCAATTTGACCACCGTTGATCGCCGAGATCAAGGAGAATCGACGCATCGATTAAAACGTTACTGCGTCTCGTGCTGTGCGAGCACCGCACCGAGCTGTTCGTTCATCTGGTGCATTGTACGACGGATTTCCTCCGCCGGAAATGCTTCACCGTGCCGCACGCTCGTTTGCAGCCGCAGCAATTCCGATGCGAGCGACAGCGCCGCCATCACCGCGATGCGATCGGTGCCGCGTACCGAGCTGTTCGAGCGGATTTTCGACATTTCGGCGTCGACGCGCGCGACCGCCTCGAGCAGCGCCGCTTCGGTCTCGGCCGAACAGGCGAGACGATAGGCCTGACCGAGAATCGAGACTTCGATCTGCTTGGTGCTCATGCATGTTCTCCGTGGCTGGCCGCGTCATCGCCATCCGTACGCGCCTGCGCATCCAGCAGGTCGAGCTGGTTGTCGGCTTGTTCCGCGCTTTTCGAGCGCGGCAGCTTTTCGAGAATCGCGTTCAGTTTCACCTGCGCGTCGTCGATCTTCGCCGACAGCGTGTCGCGCTCGGCTGCGAGCGCATTGCGTTCGTCGCGCAGTTGCGCGAGTTCCGCGCGGACCGTGTCCGCTTCCGCGCGCAATTGCGCGACCTGCTCCTCGAGCGCGAGCCGTTCCGAGTGATAGCGCTTGTTCAGCGAAATCAGACGGCCAATATTTTGAGATAAAGTTTCGAGTTCGTTGAGCATTTGCTGCGTCCTCTAAAGACCCAGCATTTTAGCGCGGAATAACGCGCAATCCGACATCTGTAACGTTTCCAGTCGTAACACCCCCGCTTCTTGCCGCGAATAGGCGCGTCCCGTGCGTGTCCGGACGCTTCCTTGACGCTCGCGCGAGCGGCTCCTAAACTGGCGCCGCCTCGGTGCTCGCGCGTGGAACGCGCGGTTAAACGGGAAGCAGGGCGCGGGCTCCGCCAGGAGACCGCCAACCTGCGCTGCCCCCGCAACGGTAAGCGGCCGCGTCCAGTGACGCAGGCCGGCTCGGGCGCGTTCCGCGTGCAGGTTTCGCACGCGGGCGCGGGCCACTGCGCGTCATCGCGCGGGAAGGCGAGCCGGTACGCCGCCAGCCCGGATACCGGCCGAGGCGGGGAGCCCGCACGGGCTTCGTGACGCGTGGCCTGCGGGGAGGCGGGGCGCGCAGTGCTTCACGGGATTTATCTTCATGCTGACCCCAATCGTCCGCACGGCGCTCGGCGCGCTCTGCGGATTGCCGCTTGCCGCCGCCGCGCAGACCGCGGCGAATGCCGATTCCGCGGCGTCCGCCGTACCCGCGACAACGTCCACGGTGCCCGCGGCCCAGCCTGCCGCTGCAACCATGCTCGAGCCGGTCGTCGTCACCGCGCAGCGCGCGCCGCAGGCGCTGGCCGACACGATTCCGCAAACCACCGTATTCGACGCGCAGGATATCGCCGCGCACCCGGGCGCCGACTTGCCGACGCTGCTCGCGCTCGCGCCCGGCGCGCAGATCGTGCGCAACGGCGGCCCGGGCGCGAGCGCGACGATGTTCCTGCGCGGCGCGGAGTCGACGCAGTCGCTCGTGCTGATCGACGGCGTGCGGGTCGATTCCGCGAGTCTCGGCGCCGCGCAACTGAGCCAGGTGCCGCTCGACCAGATCGAGCGCGTCGAGATCGTCAACGGCAACGTGTCGTCGCTGTACGGCTCGGGTGCGATTGGCGGCGTCGTGCAGGTGTTCACGAAGGATGGCGGCAATCATCCGCCGCGCTTCAACTTCGCGGTTGGCGTCGGCAGCTACGGCACGCAGACACAGCAGGCCGGCGTATCGGGCCGGCTCGACAGCGACGGGAAGACGACGTTCAGCGTGTCGATCGCACGCGACAAGGACAACGGTTTTTCCGCGCTCGACCCGGCGAAGAAGCCGAACGCGAACCCGAATGCGAACGGCTACCTGAACGAGAGCATCACCGCGGCGCTGCGCCACCGCTTCAACGACCGCTGGGATGCGGGTGTCAGCTACTTCCAGTCGAACGGCAACAACAGCTACGACAATGCGTGGGGCGTGCCGACCGACCTGAATAACCTCTATTCGCGCGTGCAGCAGGTGCGTGCGTTCGCGAACGGCAAGCTGACCGACTGGTGGACCGCTCACCTGAGCGTCTCGACCGGCAACGATCGCAGCCAGTCGGCGTTGAACGGCGTCTACACCGATCACTTCAATACCGACAACCGCCAGTACACGTGGCAAAACGATTTCCGCATCGCGCCTGAACACCTGATCCAGGCCGGCTACGAGCGGCTCGACCAGCAGTTCATGTCGAATGCGTATGCCGCGCCGCAGCGTCACGTGAATTCCGGCTGGATCGGTTACTCGGGGCGCTTCGGACGCCAGCAGTTCCAGGCGAACCTGCGCCGCGACCAGTACTCGGACTTCGGCGGCGCCAATTCCTACTATCTCGGCTACGGCCTCGAACTGACCGATCGCTGGAAGGTGACCGCGAGCTATTCGGATGCGTTCCGCGCGCCGAGCTTCAACGACCTCTATTACCCGATGGCCGGCAACCCGTCGATCCAGCCGGAGCGCAGCCATTCGATCGAGGCCGCGCTGCAGTACGCGTCCGATGCGGTCGGCGTGATGCGGCTCACCGCGTTCCAGACGCGCTACGCAAACCTGATCAACTATCGGCCCGACGGGAGCGGTTTCTACTATATTGCGCAGAACGTCGGCAGCGCGAAGGTGCAGGGGCTCGAAGGGTCGTGGCAGGGGCATGTCGGCGCGACCGACGTACGGGTTGCCGCCACGTTGCAGAACCCGGTCAACGAAACGCAGAATCAGGATCTCGACCGCCGCGCGCGACGTTTCGCGTCGATGGCCGTGAACCGCGCGTTCGGCGCGTGGCGCGTCGGCGGCGAATGGCTCGTGAGCGGCGCGCGCAACGATTCGGGCGGCGGGCGGCTCGGCGGCTACGGGATCGTCAACCTGTCCGCGCGCTACAACATCACGAAGTCGTGGTACGTCAGCGCGCGCATCGACAACCTGCTCGACAAGGACTACGAGCTTGCATATGCCTACAACACGCCGAAACGCGGCGCCTATGTCACGCTCGGCTGGCAGCAGCAGTAAGCAGATGCGCCGCGCGTCGTGCGCGGGGCCGTGCGCGGCATGAGCGCCGCGCGTGCCGCCGCGATCTGGGCCGCGCTGGCCGCTGCGGTCGCGTTGCTGTTCGTCGCGTCGCTGTCGATCGGCAGCGTGCCGATGTCGCCGTGGCAGGCGCTCGCGTCGCTCGTGCCGCATGGCGGCGACGCGCTGTTCGCCGACATCGTCCGCACGCTGCGCCTGCCGCGCGCGCTCGCGGGCTTCGCGTGCGGTGCGCTGCTCGCGCTTGCCGGTGCGCTGCTGCAGGTGCTGCTGCGCAACCCGCTCGCGGAACCGTACGTGCTCGGCGTGTCAGGCGGCGCGGCCGGGTTCGCGCTCGTCGCGATGATCGCGGGCGGTGCGTGGTGGCTCGTCGATGCGTCGGCGTTCGCCGGCTCGCTCGTGTCGGTTGCGCTCGTGCTCGGCCTCGCGCGCCGCGAGCTGTGGCGCGGCGATTCGCGCGACGCGTCGCCGCGGCTGCTGCTCACCGGTGTCGTGATCGCGGCAGGGTGGGGCGCGCTCGTCACGCTGCTGCTGTCGCTCGCGCCCGATGCGCGGTTGCGCGGGATCATCTTCTGGCTGACGGGCGACCTGAACGGCGTGACCGCACCGTGGTTCGCATGGGGTGCGCTGCTATTGGCCGCATGTGTTGCGCTGCCGGCTGCACCGCAATTGAACGTGCTGCTGCGCGGCGACGCGACCGCGCTCGCGCTCGGCGTGCCCGTCGCGCGCGTGCGTGTGCGGATCTATCTCGTCGCGTCGCTGGCCGCCGCGGCCGCGGTGACGACGGCCGGCACGATCGGCTTCGTCGGCCTCGTCGTGCCGCACGCGCTGCGGCTCGCGTTCGGCAACGACCAGCGCATGCTGCTGCCGGCCGCGATGCTTGCGGGCGGCGGCGGCGTGATGGCGGCCGACCTGCTCGCGCGCACCGCGATCGCGCCCGCGCAACTGCCGGTCGGCGTGATGACCGCGTTGATCGGCGTGCCGGTGTTCCTGTGGATGTTGTTGAGGAGGCCGATGCGATGACAAGTACCGCGCAGCACGCCGCTGCCGCCGGCAACGACATGGCCTGCGCAACCGTCGCCCTGACGTTGAAGGCCGGCGCGCGCACGCTGCTCGACGGCTTCACGCAGGCCTTCCGTCCCGGCGAAATCTGGTGCGTCGCGGGGCCGAACGGTGCGGGCAAGACGACGCTGCTCACGACGCTCGCGGGGCTGCAGCCGCCGGCCGGCGGGCGCGTCGAGATCGACGGCCGGCCGCTCGCCGCATGGAAGCCTGCGCAGCTCGCGCAGCGCCGTGCGCTGATGCCGCAGCAACTGCACGATGCATTCAGCGCGACCGTGTTCGACACGGTGCTGCTCAATCGCTTTCCGTATCTCGGCGGCTGGGGCTGGGGCTGGGAGCGCGACGGCGACCGCGCGGCCGCGCGTGATGCGCTCGCGACGTTCGACCTTGCCGCACTTGAGTCGCGCGACGTGCTGTCGCTGTCGGGCGGCGAGCGGCAGCGGGTCGCGCTGGCCGCGACGCTGTGCCAGGATGCGCCGCTGATGCTGCTCGACGAGCCGCTCGCGCATCTCGACCTGCATCACCAGATCGACTGCCTGACCGCACTGGCCGCGTGGCTCGATGCGGGCCCGCGCACGGTGCTGTTCTCGTGCCACGACCTGAATCTCGCGCGGCGTTTCGCGACGCATGCGCTGTTGCTCGACGGCCGCGGTCATGCATGGGCCGGCCCCGTGCACGACGTGCTGACGCCCGAGCGCGCGAGCGACGCGTTCGGCTATCCGCTCGTGCTGATCCGCGAGCATGGCCGCGATGCGCTGCTGCCCGCGTGGCCCGAGCGACAATGACCTTTTCCTTTACGATGCGCGGCGCAGGCCGCGCCAACGACACGGTTCTTCGATGACGACTCCGACCCAATTCCCGCCCGCGATCGCGCCGCTCGACGATGCGCTGCGCAAGCGCCTGCAGCATGTGATCGACCACAAAACCAAGCCGCCCGGCAGCCTTGGCCAGCTCGAGGCGATCGCGCTGCAGATCGGCCTGATCCAGCGCACCGAGCGGCCGGTCGTGCAGCGCCCCGTGATGATCGTGTTCGCAGGCGATCACGGGATCGCGGCCGAGGGCGTGAGTCCTTATCCGCAGGCGGTGACCGCGCAGATGGTCGCGAACTTCCTGGCCGGCGGCGCGGCGATCAACGCGTTCTCGGGCGTCGCGCAGAGCACGCTCGAGATCGTCGATGCGGGCGTCGCGTCGCCGCTGCCGCTGTCCGACCGGCTGGTGTCGCTGCCGGTCGCGCGTGGCACGCGCAACTTCGCGGTGGAGCCGGCGATGACGCACGACGAGGCGATGACGGCGCTTGCGGCCGGTGCGGCACGCGTGCGCCTGCATGCATCCCTCGGCACGAACGTGATCGGCTTCGGCGAGATGGGGATCGCGAACACGTCGTCGGCCGCGTGCCTGATGAGCCGCCTGCTCAGCGTGCCGATCGACGCATGCGTCGGGCGCGGCACGGGCCTCGACGACCAGGGCCTCGCGCACAAGCGCGCGGTGCTCGGCCGCGCGCTCGTCAAGCACTCGCACGCGATCGCGCCGCTCGACGTGCTCGCGACCTTCGGCGGCTTCGAGATCGCGATGATGACGGGCGCGTATCTCGCGGCCGCGAGCGAGCGGATGACGATCCTCGTCGACGGCTTCATCGCGACGGCCGCGCTGCTCGTCGCCGAGCGTATCGCGCCCGGCGTGCGCGACTACTGCGTGTTTTCGCATACGTCGCACGAGGCCGGGCACCGGCGCATGCTCGAGCATTTCGGCGCGAAGCCGCTGCTCGCACTCGACCTGCGGCTCGGCGAAGGCACGGGCGCGGCGCTCGCGCTGCCGCTCGTGCGCGCGGCGGCTGCGTTCCTCAGCGAGATGGCGAGCTTCGAGTCCGCCGGCGTCGACAATCGTGACGCCTGAGCGCGCGCACGGCGTGCGTGCCGAACTGCGCTACTTCTTCGTCGCGCTCGGCTATTTCACGCGCGTGCCCGTGCCGCGCGCGATCGGCTACGCAGCCGGCGATCTCGACCAGGCCGCACGCTATTTCCCGCTCGTCGGCGCATGCGTCGGCGCGTGGGGCGCGCTCGTCTATCTCGCCGCGCTGCGCGTGCTGCCCGCGTCGATCGCGGTCGGGCTGTCGATGGCCGCGACGCTGCTCGCGACCGGCGCCTTCCACGAGGACGGCCTCGCCGACAGTTGCGACGCGTTCGGCGGCGGCTATACGCGCGACGACGTGCTGCGCATCATGCACGACTCGCGGATCGGCACGTTCGGCGCGGTCGCGCTCGTGATTGCGCTCGGCCTGAAATGGCAGGCGCTCGCGGCGATGCCGCCGCTGCGCGCCGCATGGACGATGATCGCCGCGCATGCGGCGAGCCGCGCGGCGGCCGTGAGCCTGCTGATGTCGCTCGACTATGTGCGCCCCGAAGGCAAGGCGAAGCCGGTCGCGCAACGGATGGGCGCGCGCGCGGCGTGCGTCGCGGCGGTATTCGGATTGCCGTGGCTGTTCTGGCCGGACTGGCGCATGGGTGTCGCCGCAGGCGTCGCGCTCGTGCTCGTGCGCGCGTGGGCAGCCCGTTATTTCGTGAAGCGGATCGGCGGTTATACGGGCGACTGCCTCGGCTTCGCGCAGCAACTGAACGAACTGGCGATCTATCTCGTGGTGCTCGGATGGACGTCGTCCTGATCCGTCATCCGGCCGTTGCCGTCGAACCGGGCGTCTGCTACGGGCGCAGCGACGTGCCGCTCGCCGTGCCGGCCGATGCCGGCGTGCATGCCGTGTGCGCGCATCTGTCGGCGCTCGGTGCGCCGCGGCCCGAGCAGATCTGGACGAGCCCGCTGACGCGATGCGCGTCGGTTGCTGAACGGCTCGCGCAGGCATTCGATGTGCCGCTGCGATGCGATGCCGGCTGGCAGGAAATGGATTTCGGCGCGTGGGAAATGCAGCGCTGGGACGATATCGACCGTGCGGCGCTCGATGCGTGGGCGACCGACCTGATGCATGCGTGCGCGCATGGCGGCGAAAGCGTCGAGCGGTTCGCCGCGCGGGTTGCGCGGCAGGCCGACGCGGTTGTGCAGGTCAATCGGCCGCAGTGGGCGGTCACGCATGCGGGCGTGATCCGCGCGTTTGCGTCGCATGTGTTGCGTGTGCCGCTCGATACGCTGCTGTCGCGGCCGGTGCCGACAGGTGGTGTCGTCTGGCTGCGTGCGGACGATGCGGCGCGAACATGGGAAGTCGTGCACTGGGACGAATAGGCTCGCCTGAGCCAGCATGTGAACGACACAACGCGCGATCAAACCAACTCAAGCATCGAACGCATCAGTAGGTGCGCGACAAACGCGCAAGTCGCCGGAACTCAGCGCGCCGTCCGCCGCGCTCGTGCGGCGTCGAGATCCTCGCACAGCGCGGCCGCGCCTTGCGCGATCCGCGGCGACGGCCGCGTCAGCAGATCGCCGTCGATCGCGAACAGGTTGTTGCGCGCAACGGCCGTCAGCGCGGGCCACGCACGCCAGCGTGCAAGGCTCGGCAACGGTTCGTCCGAGCGCGTCGCGCCGGCGCTCGTCGTCACGATCGCTTCCGGATTCGCCGCGAGCACGGCCTCGTCGGTGACGGTCGGCGCGAGCGGCTTGAGCGATGCGAACACGTTGCGGCCGCCGCACAGCGCGATCACGTCGTTGATCAGGTGCGCGCCGTTGAGCGTCATCAGCGGGTGGTCCCAGACCTGGAAGAACATCGTGACGGGCGTGCGTGCGGCGTAACGTGCACGCAGCGTCGCGATGTCGCGCGCAAAGGACGTCGCGGCCGCATCGGCTGCCGGTTGCGTGCCGAGCAGCGTGCCGAGCCGGCGCAGCGACGACGCTACGTCGTCGAGATGTTTCGGTTCACTGAAGAACAGCGGGATATGCAGCGCGCGCAACGCGTCGGTCTGCCGCTCGGCGTTGCCGTGCCGCCAGACGACGATCAGGTCGGGCTTCAGCGCGGCGATCCGCTCGAGGTCGAGCGCCTTGTTGTCGCCGACGCGCGGCACCGCTTGCGCGGCGGGCGGATAGTCGCTGTACGTGACGGTGCCGACGAGCTTCGCGCCGCCGCCGGTCGCGTAGACCAGTTCGGTCGCGTGCGGCGCGAGGCTGATCACGCGCTGCGCGGGCGCAGGCAGCGTGACGGTATTGCCGGCGTCGTCACGCGTTGTGACATCCGCGTGGACGAGCGATGCATGAGCGAGCGCGGCCAGGGTCGCGGCCGGCGCCAGCCGGCGGAACTTGCACGGGCTCATGCGGATTCCTGTTGCAGCGTCGGCACGCAGTGCGCGAGCGCGTCGCCGAGGCGCTGCCACTCGGCTTCGCTGCCCGGCAGGCCGATGCGCACGCTCGACGGCTTCGCAAAGTGCCGTGTCCAGATCCCGCGTGCCGCGAGCGCCGCATGCAGCGCCGCGGCGCGCGGGTCGTCGGTCCAGCTGAAGAGCGGTGTCGCGCGAACCGCGAAGCCGTGCGTGCGCAGCAGTGCGGCCAGCCGCGCGCCGTCGGCCGCGAGCCGTTCACGCGCGGCGGCCTGCCATGCGCGATCGGCAAATGCCGCAGCGACCGCGTGACGCGCGGGGCCGCCGACGGTCCATGCGCCGAGCATGTCGCGCAGCGCGACGATCCGTTCGGGGCAGGCGAGCACGAAGCCCGCGCGGATGCCGGCGAGGCCGAAGAACTTGCCGACCGAGCGCAGCACGACGAGCCCCGGACGATCGACCTGCGGCGCGAGCGATTGCGTCGCACCCGTATCGGCGAATGCCTCGTCGACGATCAGCGTGCCGCCGCGCGCCGACAACTGCGCATGCCAGCCGAGCAGGCGTTCGGCCGGCACGAATTCGGCGGTCGGGTTGTTCGGATTCCCGACGATGACGTGACGCAGCGTCGCCGGCAGCGTATCCGCGCCGATGTCGAGCAGAACGACACGATGGCCGTGACGCGCAAACGCGGGCGCGTATTCGCCATAGGCGAGCGACGCGACGCCGGCGTCGCCGGTCGGCAGCAACGCAGGCAATGCGCGGATCGCGGCCTGGCTGCCGGCGACCGGCAGCACGTGCGTGGAATCGGGCGCGCGGTAGTACTGCGCGGCGCAGGCCGCGAGGCCGTCGCCGTCGTCCGGCAGCCGGCGCCACGCGTCGGCCGGGACGGGCGGCACCGGATAGCCGACCGGATTGATGCCGGTCGACAGGTCGAGCCACGCGTCGTACGGAATGCCGTGGCGGCGTGCGGCTTCATGCAGGTTGCCGCCGTGCGCGATGCGTGTGTCAGACATGATGGGTGGCCATGACGAGTGCGCCGCTCGCGACCAGCAGCGCGAGCCACAGCGCGAGCGTGCGTGTGACGAGCGACAGCGCGGCGACGATGTGGACGGCGGTCGCCGTTGCGCCGGTGCCGAGCGCCGGACGATCCTCGATCTCGCCGTGATAGACGGCCGGGCCGCCGAGCTGCACGTTCAGGCTGCCGGCGCCCGCGGCCATCACGGGGCCCGCGTTCGGGCTGTCCCAGTGGCGTGCCTGCGTGCGCCAGCAGCGCCATGCGGCGGCCGTATCGCCGAGCAGCGCGTAGCTCGCGGCCGTGAGGCGCGCGGGAATCCAGTTCAGCGCGTCGTCGAGCCGCGCGGCGGCCCAGCCGAAGGTCAGGAAGCGCGGCGTGCGGTAGCCCCACATCGCGTCGAGCGTGTTCGCGAGGCGGAACAGCAGCGCGCCGGGGCCGCCCGCGACGACGAACCAGAAGAGTGCGCCGAAGATCGCGTCGTTGCCGTTCTCGAGCGCCGATTCGACGGCCGCGCGCGACAACGCGCCTTCGTCGGCGTTGCTCGTGTCGCGCGACACGATACGCGCGGTCAGCGTGCGCGCGGCGTCGAGGTCGCGCCGCAGCAGCGCCGCGGCGATCGGTGCGACATGGTCGGCGAGGCTTTTCGCGCCGAGCGCGAACCACAGCAGCGCGACGTGCAGCGCGGCCGCGAGCGGCCACGGCAGCACGGCCACGAGCCATGCGGCGACGGCCACCGGCGGGACGACGGCTGCGGCCCACGCGGCGACGCCGACTACGCGGCCGTGCCGGCCGGTGTTCAATGCGCCTTCGATGCGCGCGGCGAGCCGGCCGAACGCGACGAGCGGATGCCAGCCGGCAGGCTCGCCGATCGCGCGGTCGACGATCGCGGCCGCGACCGCGAGCATCGCGACGACGGGCAGCGACAGCATCAGCATGACGGCGCTCCCGTCTTGAGGTCGAGCGGCAGCCCGGCGACGAGCAGCGTCACGCGCGTCGCGAGCGCGGCGACGCGCTGGTTCAGGCGCCCGAGTTCGTCGACGTAGCGGCGCGTGACCGACCCGAGCGGCACGACGCCGAGCCCGATCTCGTTGCTGACGATGATCACCTTCGCGCGCGCGCCGCGCAATGCGTGCTCGAGCCGCTCGACCTGCGCCGCGTACTGCGCATCGTCGAGCGGTTCGCCGTCGGCCGGGCACAGCAGGTTCGTGAGCCACAGCGTCAGGCAGTCGACCAGCAGGCATGCGTGCGGATCGTCGAGCCGCGCGAGCGTGCCGGCGAGGTCGACGGGCGCATCGGCGAACCCCCATGCGGCCGGCCGGCGCGCGCGATGATGCGCGATGCGCTGCGCGAATTCGGCATCCGCGGCGGTCGCGGTCGCGATGTAGGTGACGGGGCGGCCGCTGTCGGCCGCGAGCTGCTCGGCATGCGCGCTCTTGCCCGAGCGCGCGCCGCCGAGGACGAAGGTGAGGTCGTGCGGAATCATCGCGTGATTGTAACGGCGCGGGCGTACCGGCGCGGGCGATAATGCGGCCTTTGCTTCGCGACGACCTTTACACGATGAATGCACCCGAGCCGCGGCCGCACGGCACGCTGATGATCCAGGGCACGACCTCCGACGCGGGCAAGAGCACGCTCGTCGCGGGCCTGTGCCGCCTGGCGCGCCGTGCCGGCGCGCGCGTTGCGCCGTTCAAGCCGCAGAACATGGCGCTCAACAGCGCGGTGACGGCCGACGGCGGCGAGATCGGCCGCGCGCAGGCGCTGCAGGCACTGGCCGCGGGCGTCGCGCCGCATACGGATTTCAACCCCGTGCTGCTGAAGCCGACGAGCGACCGCGGCGCGCAGGTGATCATTCACGGCAAGCCGCGTTTGAACCTCGACGCGCGGGCGTATCACGACTACAAGCCGGTCGCGTTCGACGCGGTGCTCGAGTCGTATGCACGCCTGCGCGCCGGTTACGACACGGTGATCGTCGAGGGCGCCGGCAGCCCGGCCGAGATCAACCTGCGCGACGGCGACATCGCGAACATGGGTTTTGCCGAGCGCGTCGACTGCCCGGTCGTGCTCGTCGCCGACATCGACCGCGGCGGCGTATTCGCGCACCTGGTCGGCACGCTCGCGTGCCTGTCGGACAGCGAGCGCGCACGCGTGCGCGGCTTCGTGATCAACCGCTTCCGCGGCGACTTCAAGCTGCTCGAGCCGGGGCTCGACTGGCTGCGCGCGCAGACCGGCAAGCCTGTGTTCGGCGTGCTGCCGTACCTGCACGGGCTGATGCTCGATGCGGAGGACATGCTGCCCGCGCAGGCGCGCAGCGCCGCGGCACGCGGCGACGCCGGCGTGCTGCGCGTCGTCGTGCCCGCGCTGCCGCGCATCAGCAACCACACCGATTTCGATCCGCTGCGCGCGCATCCGCAGGTCGAGTTCACGTACTGGAAGAGCGGCCCGGTGCCGGATGCCGACCTGCTGATCCTGCCCGGCTCGAAGAGCGTGCAGCGCGACCTCGCATGGCTGCGCGACGCGGGCTGGGACGCGCTGATCCGTCGCCACCTGCGCTACGGCGGCAAGGTGATCGGCATCTGCGGCGGGATGCAGATGCTCGGCCGCACGCTCGACGATCCGCTCGGCCTCGAAGGCGCGCCCGGCAGCGTGCCGGGGCTCGGGCTGCTCGATTTCGACACGACGCTGCAGCCCGACAAGACGCTGAGGAACGTGACCGGACATCTCGCGCTGCCGGGCGGGGCCGCCGTGCGCGGCTACGAGATCCACATGGGCGACACGCGCGGGCCCGCGCTCGCGGCGCCCGCGCTGACGCTGGCAGCCGATGCCGCGCAGGGCGGCACGCGCCCGGACGGCGCGGTTTCCGCCGACGGCCAGATCCTCGCGACCTACGTGCACGGGCTGTTCGACGCGCCCGACGCGTGCGCGGCGCTGCTCGCGTGGGCCGGGCTCGACGGCGCGGAACGCATCGACTATCCGGCGCTGCGCGAGGCATCGCTGGAGCGGCTGGCCGACACATTCGCCGAACATCTCGACCTCGACGCGCTGTACGCCGAGTTTCGTTGAAGCGGCGCCGTGCCGCCCTCGCTTTTTCCGCCGGATCGCGTACAACACAGGAGGGCGGATGTCCGTCTGGAGGAGTGCGACGATGAAGGCTCGATGGTGGTGGAGCGTGCTGCTCGCGGCGCTGCTGGGCGCATCGGCGGTTGCGCATGCGTGCGATTCGTACGCCCCGAGCGGCAGCCAGTCCGGTTCCGGCGACGCTACACAAGGCAAGAGCGGTTACTGACGCGGGTATCGGGGCATGATCGGTCATGCCCCTTTTTACGGTCTTATTCGTTCCTTATAGGAATCAGTTAAAGCCGATTTGCATATTTATTGGTCGAATCGCTTCTAATAGAGTGGGGTGCATTCTCATCCACTCACGAAGGAATCCGCCATGACCCCCAATCGCCTGAACGATTTCGCCGCGACGCTGCTGCGCGTCGCGCTCGGCGTGCTGTACCTCGCGCACGTCGCGCAGAAGGTGTTCGTCTTCACGTTGCCCGGCGCCGCGCAGTTCTTCGCGTCGATCGGCCTGCCGGGCTGGCTCGCGTACCTGACGACGTTCGTCGAACTGGCCGGCGGCCTTGCGCTGCTCGCGGGCTTCCGCGTGCGCGTCGCCGCGCTCGCGCTGCTGCCGTTCATGCTCGGCGCAACGGCCGCGCATCTGCCGAACGGCTGGAGCTTCTCGTCGCCGAACGGCGGCTGGGAATATCCGGCGTTCTGGGCCGTCACGCTTGCCGTGCAGGCACTGCTGGGCGGTGGCGCGTTCGCGATCGGTGCACGGGAGGCCGCGGTTCAGCGCGCATGACGGGCGCGTGAGCGACACACGGTTCGGCGCAACCCGTTCCGGTGATCCCCCGTTTGCCGATATCATCGCTCCCTGTATCCGCAATCGAGCGGCGCCAGCCATGCGGCCGGCGCCGCGTGGCATTTTCGGGGGAATTCATGACGGTGATCGTGGTGGCGAATCCGAAGGGCGGCGTGGGGAAGAGCACGTTGTCCACCAATCTTGCCGGCTATTTCGCGGCGCAGGGCGCGTGGGTCGCGCTCGCCGACCTGGACCGGCAGCAGTCCGCGCACGCGTGGCTCGACCTGCGGCCGGCTGGCTTGCCGGCAATCGAGGCGTGGGATCTCGATCCGGACGCGCCGTCGAAGCCGCCGCGCGGCCTCGAATATGCGGTGATCGATACGCCGGCCGGCCTGCACGGCAACCGGCTCGGCGTCGCGCTGCAACTGGCCGACAAGGTGATCGTGCCGCTGCAGCCGTCGATGTTCGATATTCTCGCGACCCAGCAGTTTCTGGAGCGCCTCGCCGGCGAGAAGGCCATGCGCAAGGGCAACGTCGAGGTCGGGATCGTCGGGATGCGGGTCGATGCGCGCACGCGCTCGTCCGACCAGCTGCACCGCTTCGTCGAAGGGCTCGGCCTGCCGGTGCTCGGCTACGTGCGCGACACGCAGAATTACGTGCAGATCGCCGCGCACGGCCTCACGCTGTGGGACGTCGCGAAGAGCCGGGTCGACAAGGATCTCGAACAGTGGCGGCCGATCGTCGAATGGGCCGAGCGCCGCGTGCCGAAGGCCGAGAAGACGGAGAAGGTCGCCAAGGCGTCCTGATCGCGCGGCCGTCGGGCCGATGCACGACAAAATGAGAAAGGGCCGGATCCCGTGCCGAACGGGATCCGGCCCTTCGACCGCAAGCGGCGCAGCCGCGCCCGCGCGCCACGGCACGCGGGCGGCCGCTCGGGTTACGTCCAGTTCTGCGTCGGGACGTGATCGCGGTGGCCCTTGATCTTGTTGCCGTCGTCGATGAACACGAGCTTCGGCTTCCAGCCGGCCTGCAGTTCGGCTTCGTCGACCATTGCGAATGCCGCGATGATCACGAGGTCGCCGAGCTGCGCACGGCGCGCGGCCGAGCCGTTCAGCGAGATCATCCCGCTGCCGCGCTCGCCCTTGATCGCGTACGTCGAGAAGCGCTCGCCGTTGTTGATGTTCCAGATGTCGATCCGTTCGTTTTCGACGATGTTCGACGCTTCGAGCAGGTCTTCGTCGATCGCGCACGAGCCTTCGTAGTGCAGCTCGCAGTGCGTGACTGCCGCGCGGTGGATCTTCGATTTGAGCATGTGGCGCTGCATGGTGTCTCCGTGATGCGTCGTGAGAGGCGCGGGCGGGCGGCCCGTCAGATTTCCAGGTTGTCGATGAGGCGCGTCGCGCCGAGCTTCGCGGCCGCGAGCACGACGAGCGGCTCGCCGGCTTCGAGTTCGGCGGCACTCGGCGCGATCAGGTTCGCGCGGCGGCGGATCGACAGGTAGTCGGGCGCCCAGCCGCGCTCGGCCAGGTGCGTGCGCGCCAGTTGCTCGAGCTTGCCGAGGTCGCGCTCGCCGCCGAGTACGCTTTCGCGCATGCGCTGCAGCGTCTTCGCGAGTTCGGGCGCTTCCCGGCGCTCGTCGGCCGACAGGTAGCGGTTGCGCGACGACAGCGCGAGGCCGTCCTCGTCGCGCACGGTTTCGGCGGCGATGATGTCGACCGGCAGCGCGAGCTGATGGCACATGCGGCGCACGATCATCAGCTGCTGGTAGTCCTTCTTGCCGAACACGGCGACGCGCGGCTGCACGCAGGCCATCAGCTTCGACACGACCGTGCACACGCCGGTGAAGAAACCGGGCCGGAATTCACCTTCGAGGATCCCGCCGAGATCGTCCGGCGGAAGCACGCGGTATTCCTGCGGTTCCGGGTACATGTCGCGCTCGGTCGGCGCGAACAGCACGTAGACGTTTTCCTTCTGCAGCTTCTCGATATCGTCCTGCAGCGTGCGCGGATACTTGTCGAAATCCTCGTTCGGGCCGAACTGCAGCCGGTTGACGAAGATGCTCGCCACGACCGGGTCGCCGTGCTGGCGCGCAAGGCGCATCAGCGACAGGTGCCCTTCGTGCAGGTTGCCCATCGTCGGCACGAACGCCGTGCGGTTCTGTCCGCGCAACTGGTCGCGCAGTTCATGGATCGAGCTGATGACTTTCATGATCGGGTAGCGGGTTCCTCGCGCATGCGCGCGTTGGCGCCGCAGCGGCGGCGTCGGGGTCGAAGCGGAGAACGCCGGCGCGCGGGCGGCGCATCGGGCGTCGGCGGATTGTAGAGGATTTGGCCGCCAAACGCATCGAAAAGAGAACGATCGTTCACTTTTTAATCGGGCGTGCCGGAAACGAACCACGACCCGGGGGCGCGGCCGCCCGCCGCGGCGAAGCGGCGAGCGTCGGGATGAATCGGGAAAGCGGGACGGGCGGGCGCGGGTCTTACGCGGGGAGGTATGCGAGGCGCACGTAGATCGGCGCGAACGGCTCGGGCTGCGTGATCTCGACGAGCGATTCGCGCGCGAGTTCGAGCATCGCGATGAAGTTCACGACGACGACCGGTACGCCGCGCGACGTGTCGAACAGGTCGGCGAACTCCATGAAGCGCGCGTTCTGCAGCCGGCGCAGGATCAGGCTCATGTGTTCGCGCACCGACAGTTCCTCGCGGGAGATCTTGTGGTGCTGGACGAGCTTCGCGCGCTTGAGCACGTCGGCCCACGCGGCGCGCAGGTCGTCCGAGTTCACGTCGGGGAAACGCGGCGTGATGCTTTGCTCGATGTAGACGTCGGCGCGCAGGAAGTCGCGGCCGAGCTGCGGCAACCGGTCGAGGCGCTGCGCGGCGAGCTTCATCTGCTCGTATTCGAGCAGGCGGCGCACGAGTTCGGCACGCGGATCTTCCGCCTCGTCGCCGGTGTCGGCCTTCTTGACCGGCAGCAGCATCCGCGACTTGATCTCGATCAGCATCGCGGCCATCAGCAGGTATTCGGCGGCCAGCTCGAGGTTCGACGTGCGGATCTGGTCGACATAGCCCAGATATTGCGCGGTGACCTGCGCCATCGGGATGTCGAGCACGTTGAAGTTCTGCTTGCGGATCAGGTACAGCAGCAGGTCGAGCGGGCCTTCGAACGTCTCGAGGAAGATCTCGAGCGCGTCGGGCGGGATGTAGAGATCCTGCGGCAGCTTGAAGAGCGGCTCGCCGTACAGGCGAGCGAACGCCGCGACACCGTCGACCGTGTCGGGCGTCGAATCGGCGCCCGCGGGCGCGGCGATCGCGTCGTCCTGCCGGGCGGCGCTGGCCTCGTCGGCGGCGCTCACGTCGTCAGAAGTTCTGGTAGTAGACGTACGACGTTTGCTTCACGCCCGATTCCTGCTGCTCGTCGCGCTCTTCGAGGTCGATCGGCTGCTTGTCCCACAGCAGCGAACGGCCTTTGCGCTGCTCTTCCTCGAGCGTCGGCTTCTGTTGCTTGAGCTGGTTCAGGAACTGCGTGACGTCGGACTGGTACGGCATGGCTGGATTTTCCGTTTCGGGCGGCGCACGATGCGCCGGATTCGCGATGGCGGGATTTTACCGCATCGCGGGAACGGCCGGCGCCAATCGCGCGTCGAATCCGCGGGCGCGCACCTGCGGCGACGCGGTCCGGGCCCGTGCGCGCGCCGTTGCGCGCAAGCGTCAAAGCCTCGCGCGTGCGGGCATCGCCGCTGCCCTGTGGTCAAATACAGGGTTTCCACGAAACCGTGACAACCGAGGGCGAGGTCATATTTGGCGGGGCAGTCGAACCAGCAAGCACTCACGGCGCATGACGCAGGCCCGCGCGCGGCACGCAATCTCGCCGGCACCGCGGCCCGCGCCGCACGGGCGGCCCTCGCGGGTTGCATCGCCGCGTTCTTCGCGCTGCCGGCCCACGCGAAGTACGACGTCGACATCGACGCGCCGCGCTCGGTCCGCAAGCTGCTCAAGTCGCATCTCGATATTGCACGCTTCGCGAAGCGCGACGACATCAGCGAAGACCAGTTCGAGTTCCTCGTGACCGCCACGCCGCAGCAGGTGCGCGACCTGACCGCGACGGCCGGTTATTTCTCGCCGGTCGTGCGCACCGACGTGCGCACGCGCAGCGGCAAGCGCGACGTGCGCATCGCGGTCGATCCGGGGCCGCAGACCGTCGTGTCGACGGTCGACCTGACGTTCAAGGGCCCCGTCGACACCGAGGATCCGAAGCAGGAGGCCGCGACCCGTTTCGCGTTCTCGATGAAACCGGGCGACCCGTTCACGCAGTCCGACTGGGACGGCGCGAAGGGCGCGGCGCTCAGGCAACTGCAGTCGCGCCGCTATCTCGGCGCGAAGATCGTGTCGTCCGAGGCGCGCATCGACCCGCGCACGCAGCGCGCGACGCTCGCGGTCACGTTCGACAGCGGGCCGACGTTCACGATCGGCAAGGTCGATGTCGACGGCGTGCGTCGTTATCCCGAGAAGATCGTCACGAACGTCAATCCGCTGTCGGAAGGCGAGATCTACGACGTGCAGCGGATCACCGAACTGCAGCGGCAGTTGCAGAACACGCCGTACTACGCGAGCGTCGCGATCGACGTCGGCGACGATACGGCGAAGCCCGAGCGCACGCCCGTGCACGTGAAGGTCAGCGAGTTCCCGTACAACAACATCCGCGGCGGTGTCGGTTTCGCAACCGATACCGGGCCGCACGTGCAGGGCTCCTATACGTATCTCGACACGTTCGGCGCCGCGTGGCCGCTGACCGTGTCGGGCCGGCTCGACCAGATCCAGCAGTACGGGCAGGTCCAGCTGTCGATGCCGCCGGGCGAGAAAGGATGGACCAACAGCGTGCTCGCGTCCTATACGAATACCAACGTGTCGGACACGCGCATCTACAGCGCGCGGGTCGGCGTGCAGCGCACGCGCACCGGCCAGTTCATCGACTATGCGTATTCGCTGACGTACTACCAGGACCGGCTCGACCAGAACGGCGCGGGGCCGACCACGAGCCGCGCGCTCGTGCCGCAATGGGCCTGGACGCGCCGCAATGTCGACGATCCGCTGTTTCCGCGCTCGGGCAACCTGATCCACGCGGAGGCCGGCTTCGCAGTCAAGGGCGTGGCGACCGACCAGACCTTCATCCGCGGTTACGCGCGCGGCCAGCAATACCTGCCGGTCGGCAAGCGCGACCTGTTCGTGTTCCGCGCGGAGCTGGGCGGCGTGTTCACGAGCGGCAGCTCGACCGGCGTGCCGGCGTCGCTGCTGTTCCGCGCGGGCGGCTCGAACTCGGTGCGCGGTTACGGTTACCAGAGCATCGGCAACAGCGTCGACGGCTCCGTTTTGCCGACCAAGTACCTGATGACGGGCACCGCCGAATACCAGCACTGGTTCAACCGCGACTGGGGCGCCGCGACGTTCTTCGACATCGGCACCGCGACCGACGCGTGGGGCGAGAAGGTGTTTTATCCGGGCGTCGGCATCGGTGCGCGCTGGCGCAGCCCGGTCGGCCCGATCAACGTCGACGTCGCGTACGGGTTGCGCAACCACAGCGTGCGCCCGTACCTGACGCTCGGCATCGCTTTCTGAACGTACCGCTTCATCCACGACAAACCGCATGACGAAGGACCCGAACGACACGCCGCCGCCTCACGACCCGGACTCGCCCGACGGCGCGCCCGACGCGCCGCCGCGCGCGCCGCGCCGCGGACGCGCGGTGCGCGTCGTCGCGTGGACGCTCGCGACCGTCGTGCTGCTCGTCGTGCTGGCGGTGGGGCTGATACTGGCCGCGGCGACGACCGAGCGCGGCACGCGGCTCGCGTGGCAGGCGGCCGTGCGCGTGCTCGGCGGGCAGCTCGCCGGCACGCTCGACGGCGGAACGCTGGCGACCGGCGTGCGGCTGCGCGACTTCGCATGGACGAGCCCCGGCGGGGCGGGCACGGAAGTGCGCATCGACCGGATCGCGGGCCGCTGGGCGCTGACTCGCGCGCCGTGGCGGCTGTCCATCGCCTATCTTCGCGCGGGCACGATCGACGTGCGGATCGCGCCGGGACCGTCGACGCCGAGCACGACACCGCAGGACCTGAGCCTGCCGCTGCAGTTGCGGATCGACGACCTGCGCGTCGATCGCCTCGCGATCCACGACGGCGGTTCGACGACGCAGCTCGACCATATCGCGCTGAACGGCCGCAGCGACGGCCGTCACCATGAACTCGCGCTCGACAGCATCGATACGCCGTACGGCGCGCTGACCGCACGCGCGAAGCTCGACGGCGTGAAGCCGTTCGCGCTGACGGGCGAAGCCACCTACGCGGGCAAGCTGTCCGACGAGCCGGTCGACGCGCGGGCCCGCGTATCGGGTTCGCTCGAGGCGCTGGTTGCGGACGTCGACGCGAGCGGGATGAAGCTGAGCGGGCGCGCGCACGTCGAGGCCGCGCCATTCGGCGCGGTGCCGCTCACGCGCGCGTCGCTCGCGTTCGATCACGTGAATCCGCAGGCGCTCGCACCCGGCGCACCGGCCGCCGATCTCGCGGTGCGCGCGGAGCTCGCGCCCGTGACCGCGCCGGCCGGCGCCGCACCGGCGAAGGGTTTCGCGGTGACAGGCCCCGTGTCGATCGTCAACGCGAAGCCCGGCACGCTCGGCGACCACCTGCTGCCGGTGCTCGACGCGCACGCGAACGTGCATCTCGACGCGCACGCGCAGCGGATCGACGATCTCGCGCTGAAACTGATCCGCGACGGCAGCGTGACGGGCAACGGCACGCTGACGGGCGGCAAGGGCCGCTTCGACCTGAAGGTCGCGAACCTCGACCTGAACGCATTCGTCGCCGAGCTGCGGCCGATGCGCCTGGGCGGCCCGCTCGGCGTGACGCTCGCGGGCGACGTGACGACTGTCGACTTCAACCTGAACGACCCGAAGCTCGCGCTCGGCGCGCGCGCGAAGGTCGCGCTGACGCCGCAGCAGACGGTGCTGACCGACGCGCGCGTGACTGTGGCCAAGGGCCGTATCGACCTGACGGGTGTGTTCCGCCACGACGCGCATTCGAGCTATGACGCGAAGGCGACGCTGACGGCGTTCGATCCGCTGCTGCTCGCCGCGATGAGTGCGCCGAAGGCCGGTGGCAAGGCGGCCGCCAACGCAGCGGCGCCGGCCAGGCGCGGCGAGACGCGCGTGTCGGGCACGCTGACCGCGTCGGGCGCGTTTGCGCCGCAGGTGTCGACGAAGGCGACGTTCAAGCTCGGCGACAGCCTGTACGACGGCGTGCCGCTGACCGGTGCCGGCGTCGTGCAGCTTGCCGGCTCGCGGATCCTGCCGAGCAACGCGAACCTGTCGATCGCAGGTAACCACGTCGATTTGCGCGGCAGCTTCGGCGCGCCCGGCGACCGGCTGCGCTTCGTCATCGACGCGCCGCAGCTCGAGCGGCTCGGCTTCGGCGTCGAAGGGTTGGTGCAGGCGCAGGGCGACCTGACGGGCAGCTTCGCGCATCCGAACGTGACGGCCACCTACAAGGCCGAGCACGTCGTCGTCGGATCGAACCGGATCGGCGCCGCGCACGGCCGTGCGGACATCCGCGACGGCGCGCACGGTGCGCTCGTGTTCACGGCCGACGCGACCGACATCGCGCTCGGCTCGCTGAAGCTGAAATCGCTGCGCGCGAATCTCGACGGCACGCGCGCGAAGCACACGCTCGACGCATCGGCGCTCGGGACGGCCGGCGGCCGCGTGATCGACGTGACGCTCGCGGCGAACGGCGGCGTGGTGGAGAACCGCGACGGAATGCGCTGGGACGGCACCGTCACGCGTCTTGCGAACCGCGGCACGCCGGCCGTCGCGCTGCAGGCGCCGCTCACCGTGTCGGCCGGCGCCGGCCGCGTGACGCTCGGCGCGACGCGGCTCACGCTCGAAGGCGCGGCGATCGACCTGAAGTCGTTCGTGTTCGATCACGGCCAGATGCGCTCGGCAGGCTCCGTGAGCGGCGCGTCGGTCGCACGTTTCCTCGAGGTCCGCCAGGAGCTGACGGGCCAGCGGCCGCCGTTGCGTACCGACGTCGTGCTCGATGCCGACTGGGATTTCTCGCTCGGCGCGAACGCGACGGGCTACGTGCAGGTGAAGCGCCGCGGCGGCGACGTGACGATCGAGAGCGGGCGCGGGATCGCGTCGCTCGGCCTGACCGACCTGTCCGCGCGCGCAAGCTTCGCGCCCGGCAACCGGCTCAACGTGACGGCGCTTGCGAAGGCGAACCGGATCGGCACGCTCGACGCAAACGTCACGGTGCCGTTTGCGCTGCGCGACGGCATGTTCGGGGTCGTCGACGACGGCGCGCTGTCGGGCCGCATCGACGCCGACCTCCCGGCGCTGAAGACGACCGGCAACCTGTTCGGGCCGAGCTACCTGCTCGGCGGGCGCGCGGCGCTGAAGCTGACGGTCGCCGGCACGCCGGCGAAGCCGAACCTGTCGGGGATGCTGACGGGCGACGACCTGTCCGCGACGCTCGTCGACCAGGGCGTGCAACTGAAGGACGGCATCGTGCGCGTGAAGCTCGCGGAAAACCTCGTCGAATTCCAGCAGGTCGAATTCCACGGCGGCGACGGCACGCTGCGCGCGCTCGGCCGCGTGCGCCTCGACGGCGAGGCGCCCGACCTGACCGCGAGTATCGTCGCGGACAAGCTCGAACTGTTCGCGGCGCCGGACCGCAAGCTGTCGCTGTCGGGCAAGGCGACCGTCGCGAACGACGGGCCGCGCGGCGCGCTGTCGATCGACGGCAAGTTCGTCGTCGACCGTGCGCTGTTCGACCTGCCCGAGGAATCTGCGCCGCACCTGTCCGACGATGTCGTGATCGTGCAGCCGGACGGCACGGTGCGCGGCGAGACGCCGACGGGCACCGCGGTGGCGAAGCCGCAGGCGGCCGCGGACAAGCCGGCGCCGTCGCTCGCGCCGCGCGCGAACATCGACATCGGCCTCGGCAACAACTTCCGCTTCAAGGGCCACGGTGCGGATCTCGGCCTGCGCGGCACGATCACAGTGATGAGCGCGCCGGGCGTGCCGCTGCGCGCGGTCGGCAACGTGCGCGTGACCGAAGGGTCGACGTACACGTCGTTCGGCCGCAAGCTCGCGATCGAGAACGGCTTCTTCACGTTCAACGGGCCCGTGTCGAACCCGGGCGTCAACATCCTCGCGATGCGGCGCAACCAGGAGGTCGAGGCCGGCGTGCAGGTGACGGGCACGATCCAGTCGCTGACGGTCAAGCTCGTGTCGGAGCCGAACGTCACCGACAACGAAAAGCTGTCGTGGCTGCTGTTCGGGCACGGCACCGACCAGGGCAACAACGTCGGCCAGCAGGGGACGATGACGGCGGCGCTTGGGCTGCTCGGCAGCGTGACCGGCAAGCGCGTCGCGCAGACCTTCGGCCTCGACGAGTTCTCGATCGGCCGCAGCGATGTCGGCCTGACCGACCCGCAGGTCGTGCAGGTGTCGAAGGCGATCAACGAGCGCTTCGTGCTCGGCTTCGAGCAGGGCCTGCAGTCGGCGAGCAACGCATTCAAGGCAACGATCAACCTGACGCGCTTCTGGTCGGTGTCCGCGTACGGCGGCACGTTCCAGGGCGTCGACCTGAATTACACGCGGCGCTTCGACCGCTGGTTCAGTCAACGGTGACGGCGGGCGCGCATCGCGCCGCGCTCATATAAAAAGGCCCCGCACGCATCGTGCGGGGCCTTGTTCGTGCAAGCGGCGGCGCGCTCGGCTCGGCTTACTTCACGCGCATGCCGGGCTTCGCGCCGCTGTGCGGCTCGAGGATGTAGAGGCCCGGCTCGGCCTTTTCGTCGGTTGCCGACGCCGCGAGCACCATCCCTTCGGACAGGCCGAACTTCATCTTGCGCGGCGCGAGGTTCGCGACCATCACCGTCAGCTTGCCGACGAGCTGTTCGGGCTGGTACGCGGACTTGATGCCCGAGAACACGTTGCGGGTCTTTTCCTCGCCGATGTCGAGCGTGAGCTGCAGCAGCTTGTCCGAGCCTTCGACGGCCTGGCACGCGACGATCTTCGCGATGCGCAGGTCGATCTTCGCGAAATCATCGATCGAGATGGGTGCATCGTCGGCGCCGTTCACGACGGCCGGCTTCGCGTTCGCCTTGGCGTTCTTCGCATCCTTTGCGTCCTTCGCGGCGTTCGCACCCGCGGCGGCCGCGCCGGTCGTCTCGGCCTGCAGCGAATCGCGGTTCGCGGCGAGCAGCGCGTCGATCTGCTTCGGGTCGACGCGCGTCATCAGGTGCTGGTACGCCTTGATCGGCTGTTCCGACGACAGCGGCTTCGCGGCATCGGACCACGTGAGCGGCGCAATCCCGAAGAACGCCTCGACGGATTCGGCGACGCGCGGCATCACCGGCTTCAGCGCGAGCGACAGCAGGCGGAAGGCCTCGAGGCTCACGCTGCAGGTTTCGTGCAGCGCGACCGCGTTGGCCGGATCCTTCGCGAGCTCCCACGGCTTCGCGCCGTCGACGTATGCGTTCACGTCGTCCGCGAGCTCCATCGTGTGGCGCAGCGCGCGGCTGTATTCGCGTGCTTCGTAGTTCGCGGCGATCGCGGGAATCGCATCGCGCAGCTTCGCGACGAGCGGATGGTTCATCGCGCTGTCCTGCACGCGGCCGTCGAAGCGCTTGATCAGGAAGCCGGCCGCGCGGCTCGCGATGTTCACGTACTTGCCGACGAGGTCGCTGTTCACGCGCGCCTGGAAGTCGTCGAGGTTCAGGTCGATGTCTTCCATCGTCGCGTTCAGCTTCGCGGCGAAGTAGTAGCGCAGCCATTCGGGGTTCAGGCCCGTGTCGATGTAGCTCTGCGCGGTGATGAACGTGCCGCGCGACTTCGACATCTTCGCGCCGTCGACCGTCAGGAAGCCGTGCGCGAACACGTTGGTCGGCGTGCGGTGGCCCGAGAACTCGAGCATCGCGGGCCAGAACAGCGTGTGGAAGTACAGGATGTCCTTGCCGATGAAGTGGTACTGCTCGGCCTTCGCGCCCGGGCGGATCCACGCATCGAAGTCGATGCCGTTGCGGTCGCACAGGTTCTTGAAGCTCGCGTAGTAGCCGACCGGCGCGTCGAGCCACACGTAGAAATACTTGCCGGGCGCGCCCGGGATCTCGAAGCCGAAGTACGGCGCGTCACGCGAGATGTCCCAGTCGGCGAGCTTGGCCTCGCCAGCGTCGCCGAGCCATTCGCGCATCTTGTTGGTCGCTTCGGGCTGTGCGAGGCCGCTCACCCATTCGCGCAGGAACGTCTCGCAGCGCGGGTCGGACAGGCGGAAGAAGTAGTGCTTCGACGTCTTGCGCACCGGCGTCGCGCCCGACACGACCGAATACGGGTTCAGCAATTCGGTCGGCAGGTAGGTCGAGCCGCACACCTCGCAGTTGTCGCCGTACTGGTCCTTCGCGTGGCACTTCGGGCACTCGCCCTTGATGAAGCGGTCCGGCAGGAACATTTCCTTGACGGGGTCGTACGCCTGCTCGATCTCGCGCTCGGCGATCAGGCCGGCTTCCCGCAGCGCGAGGTAGATCTGCTCGCTCAGCACGCGGTTCTCGTCCGAGTCGGTCGTGTAGAAATTGTCGAACGACACGCCGAAGCTGTCGAAGTCGCGCTTGTGCTCGGTCCAGACGCGGTCGATCAACTGCTTCGGGCTCAGGCCTTCCTTCTCCGCGCGCAGCATGATCGGCGTGCCGTGCGTGTCGTCGGCGCCGATGTAGTAGACCTCATGGCCGTGCATTCGCAGCGTCCGCACCCAGATGTCGGTCTGGATGTACTCGACCAGGTGGCCGATGTGGATCTGCCCGTTGGCATAGGGCAGTGCGGACGTAACGAGGATCTGGCGGTCGCCTTGCGGCGCCGCAGCCTGCACGGAAGTGAGGTCGGATGCGGACATAGGGTCTGTAGAGGAACGGCGGAAATACGACGGGAAACTGCGATTCTAGCAGGGGCGCGGGGCGGGGAGGCGGGCGGCGCCGCGCAGCGGGCGCCGGAACGGGCGGGGCCGCGCAAACGGCGCGCCCGATGCTGCTGCTGCATTGCAGCACGAATTCTGCGGGCAAAAAAAACCGGGGCGGATACAGCCCCGGAGCAACAACGACAAGAGGAGAATGGTGACGCGCCGGCAACACCAGCCGCGTACCGTAAATACTGACCACGGCCCGCGACGGAAGTTCGAAATTTTTTTCGATTTGTTACCGGCCCCGACGGAAGCCTTGTCCGGCGGGGTTGCGCGGGCGGTTCGCCCGCGCCTTCCCCTCGTCGCGTGCTTACTGCGCCTGCGCTGCGCGCAGGTAGATTTCGACGCGGCGGTTCTGTGCGCGGCCGGCTTCGGTCGCGTTGTCCGCGATCGGGTTCGACGGGCCCATGCCTTGCGCCGACAGGCGGCCGCTGTTGACGCCGCGCTGCGCGAGCGCGTTCACGACGCTTTGCGCGCGGTTCTGCGACAGCGTCTGGTTCAGCTGCGCCGAGCCCGTGCTGTCCGTGTAGCCGACGACCGATGCCGTCACTTGCGGGTTCTGGTTCAGCGTCGTCGCCAGATCGTTCAGCAGCGGCGTGAATGCCGGCGTGATCGCGTACTGGTTCGTCGCGAACGTCACCGAGCTCGGCACGTTCAGCTTCAGCGAGCCGTCCGGCTGCTCGGTCACTTGCGTGCCCGTTTGCGCTGCCGACGGCGCGAGTTTGTTCCTGATCGCCTGCCAGTTGTAACCCGTCACTCCGCCGACCAGTGCGCCGACGCCCGCGCCGATCGCCGCGCCCTTGCCGCCGCCCGCCAGTGCGCCGATGCCTGCGCCCAGCGCCGCACCCGTGCCGGTACCGACGGCCGTGTTGGTGCCTTGCGGCGATGCGCAGCCGGCCAGCACTGCACCAGCCAGGGCGAAGACGGACAGGCGAGTCGCGATTTTCATGTTCATCTTGGATTCCTCTCTTGGTTGAACGAGTCGACAACGACGACAACAACAGTTTTACGGCTCCCGGCGCGGGCCGTCCGAAAAAAGGAAGGCCGGCCAGCGCTCGCGGCAGCCGCCGAGGTGGCCGCATGCCCAGTCCGTCAGCGTGGCTGTTCGGACAGTGCGACGCGTCAGCCTCTACAATATAGGCGGTTACGGGTCGATTTGGCCCCATAGCATGCCGCACGCGAAGAGTGCGCCGGGTCGCGCGTTCGCGCAATGGCATGCAACAGATTCTTTCACTTTTCCCGATTTTCGCAGCGTAATTTGATATTTTTTGACGTTTGCGCGCGAGAAAAACGTTTTCATGGAGTTTCGATGAGCATTGACCGGGCACAAGTCGACACCGCGCTGGCGGCTGTCGTCGACCCCAATACCGGCCGTCCGTATGCGGCGAGCAAGGGCGTGCGCAATGTCGCGATCGACGGCGATGTCGTGACGCTCGACGTGGTGCTCGGCTATCCCGCGCGCAGCCAGCACGACGACGTGCGCGCACGCGTCGCGGCGGCGCTCCAGGCCGTGCCGGGCGTGCGCGACGCGCGCGTCGCGGTGTCGCAGGAGATCGTCGCGCACACGGTGCAGCGCGGCGTGAAGCTGCTGCCGAACGTGAAGAACATCGTCGCGGTCGCATCGGGCAAGGGCGGCGTCGGCAAGAGCACGACGGCCGTGAACCTCGCGCTCGCGCTTGCCGCCGAAGGCGCGTCGGTCGGCATTCTCGACGCCGACATCTACGGCCCGTCGCTGCCGACGATGCTCGGCATCCACGGCCAGCGCCCCGAGTCGCCCGACAACCAGTCGATGAACCCGCTCGTCGGCCACGGGCTGCAGGCGAACTCGATCGGCTTCCTGATCGAGGAAGACAACCCGATGGTGTGGCGCGGCCCGATGGCGACCTCCGCGCTCGAACAGCTGCTGCGCCAGACCAACTGGCGCGAGCTCGACTACCTGATCGTCGACATGCCGCCCGGCACCGGCGACATCCAGCTGACACTCGCGCAGCGCGTGCCCGTCACGGGCGCGGTGATCGTCACGACGCCGCAGGACATCGCGCTGCTCGACGCGAAGAAGGGCCTGAAGATGTTCGAGAAGGTCGGGATTCCGATCCTCGGCATCGTCGAGAACATGAGCATCCACATCTGCTCGAACTGCGGCCACGAGGAGCACATCTTCGGCGCCGGCGGGGCCGAGCGGATGGCGAAGGACTACGATGTGACCGTGCTCGGCAGCCTGCCGCTCGACATCGCGATCCGCGAGCGGGCCGACAGCGGCACGCCGACGGTCGCGGCCGATCCGGACGGCGCGCTGGCGCGTCGCTACCGCGACATCGCGCGCGGGGTCGCGCTGGCGATTGCCGAGCGCGCGCGCGACATGACGTCGAAGTTCCCGACGATCGTTGTTCAAAATACGTAAAACCCTTGCGGGGCGGGGCCTCACGCTGTTTACGGCGCCGCGAGGCGCGGTATCATGGCGACTTTTCCCGGGTCCCTTTACCCGCCCGGCGCGACCGTCGTGTCAAACGACCGTCAGCCGGCATGAGGATCGAATGAAACAACGACATCACGGCGTACGCGCCGGCCGCGCGCGGCGCGCGCTGCTGGCCGCCGCCGCGCTGGGCCTGCTGGCCGGCTGTACCTCCTTTTCCTCGTCGCACGAAAAACGGGCCGACGCACAACTGCAGCCGACGGTCGGCTCGCAGGCGCGCGGCGCGGTGACGTTCGTCGAGCGTCCGGACGGCGTCCAGGTCACCTACAACCTGGTCGGCCTGCCGCCGAACAGCGATCATGCGCTGCAGGTGCACGAGCGCGGCGACTGCAACGCGGGCGACGGCTCGAGCGCCGGCCAGGTGTTCGCGCCGGCCGCCGACCGCCTGCGCGCGGGCGCTCGCGTTGCCGGCGATCTCGGCAACATCCATGCGGATGCGAACGGCGTCGCGGCCGGCTTCATCGTCGCTCCCGATCTGGCCCTCGACGGTGTGCGCTCGGCGATGAACCGCGCGGCGCTGGTGCACCGCGACCCGAGCGATCCCGCGTTCCCGCACCATGGCGCGGGCCCTGCGCTGGCCTGCGGCGTGATCCGTTGACGGCCGCCGCGTGCGCGGGCCGATGATCGCGTAAAATGTGCGCCTTTCCCGGCCGCCGCCTTGAACCGGCGGCCTTCGTTTACCGTCACGCAGCGTTTCCTGGCGCCCCGATATGAGTATCAAGTCCGACAAATGGATTCGGCGCATGGCCGAAGAGCACAAGATGATCGAGCCATTCATGCCCGATCAGGTTCGCGAGTCCGCGGACGGCCGCCGGATCGTCAGCTACGGCACGTCGAGCTACGGCTACGACATCCGCTGCGCAGACGAATTCAAGATCTTCACGAACATCAACTCGACGATCGTCGATCCGAAGAACTTCGACGAGGGTTCGTTTGTCGATTTCAAGGGCGACGTGTGCATCATCCCGCCGAACTCGTTCGCGCTGGCCCGCACCGTCGAATATTTCCGCATCCCGCGCACCGTGCTGACGGTCTGCCTCGGCAAGTCGACCTATGCGCGCTGCGGGATCATCGTCAACGTGACGCCGTTCGAGCCCGAGTGGGAAGGCTACGTCACGCTGGAATTCTCGAATACCACGCCGCTGCCCGCGAAGATCTACGCGAACGAGGGCGTCGCGCAGGTGCTCTTCTTCGAGAGCGACGAAGTGTGCGACGTGTCGTACGCCGATCGCGGCGGCAAGTATCAGGGGCAGCGCGGTGTCACGCTGCCGAAAACCTGATCTGGTTGCATAACGTCTCACCAGTTTCCGGGTGACCGCTGCGCGTGACGCGCCGCGGTCGTTCTTTTTGGAGAATCGCCCATGAAGTTTCGTTTCCCCGTCGTCATCATCGACGAAGATTTCCGCTCCGAGAACATCTCGGGCTCCGGCATCCGGGCGTTGGCCGAAGCGATCGAGAAAGAGGGCGTCGAAGTCCTCGGCCTCACGAGCTACGGCGATCTGACGTCATTCGCGCAGCAGTCGAGCCGCGCGTCGTGCTTCATCCTGTCGATCGACGACGACGAACTCATGCTCGGCGAAACCGGCCAGGACGGCGAGCTGCCCGAGCTCGCGACCGCGATCATCGAGCTGCGCGCGTTCGTGACCGAAGTGCGCCGCCGCAACGCGGACATCCCGATCTTCCTGTACGGCGAGACGCGCACGTCGCGGCATCTGCCGAACGACATCCTGCGCGAGTTGCACGGCTTCATCCACATGTTCGAGGACACGCCGGAGTTCGTCGCGCGTCACATCATCCGCGAGGCGAAGGTCTATCTGGACTCGCTCGCGCCGCCGTTCTTCAAGGAACTCGTCAAGTACGCGGACGAAGGCTCGTACTCGTGGCACTGCCCGGGCCACTCGGGCGGCGTCGCGTTCCTGAAGAACCCGCTCGGCCAGATGTTCCACCAGTTCTTCGGCGAGAACATGCTGCGCGCGGACGTCTGCAACGCGGTGGACGAACTCGGCCAGCTGCTCGATCACACGGGCCCGGTCGCGGCGTCCGAGCGCAATGCGGCACGCATCTTCAGCGCCGATCACCTGTTCTTCGTGACCAACGGCACGTCGACGTCGAACAAGATCGTCTGGCACGCGACGGTCGCGCCCGGCGACATCGTGCTGGTCGACCGCAACTGCCACAAGTCGATCCTGCACGCGATCACGATGACGGGCGCGATCCCGGTGTTTCTCACGCCGACGCGCAACCATTTCGGCATCATCGGGCCGATCCCGCGCGACGAATTCAAGCCGGAGAACATCCGCAAGAAGATCGAGGCGAACCCGTTCGCGCGCGAGGCGCTGCGCGAGAACCCGGACATGAAGCCGCGGATCCTGACGATCACGCAGAGCACGTACGACGGCGTCGTCTACAACGTCGAGATGATCAAGGACCTGCTCGGCGACCTGCTCGACACGCTGCACTTCGACGAAGCGTGGCTGCCGCACGCGACGTTCCACGACTTCTACCGCGACATGCACGCGATCGGCGACGGCCGCCCGCGCACGGGTGCGCTCGTGTTCGCGACGCACTCGACGCACAAGCTGCTGGCGGGCATCTCGCAGGCGTCGCAGATCGTCGTGCAGGATTCGGAGAACCGCACGTTCGACAAGCACCGCTTCAACGAGGCGTACCTGATGCACACGTCGACGAGCCCGCAGTACGCGATCATCGCGTCGTGCGACGTCGCCGCCGCGATGATGGAGCCGCCGGGCGGCACCGCGCTCGTCGAGGAATCGATCGCCGAGGCGATCGACTTCCGCCGCGCGATGCGCAAGGTGGACGCCGAATACGGCGACGACTGGTTCTTCAGCGTGTGGGGCCCGGACAACCTGTCGGAAGAGGGCATCGGTTCGCGCGAAGACTGGATGCTGAAGCCGAACGACCACTGGCACGGCTTCGGCCCGCTCGCGGAAGGCTTCAACATGCTCGACCCGATCAAGGCGACGATCATCACGCCGGGGCTCGACGTCGACGGCGAGTTCGGCGAGACGGGCATTCCGGCCGCGATCGTCACGAAGTACCTGGCCGAGCACGGGATCATCGTCGAGAAGACCGGCCTGTACTCGTTCTTCATCATGTTCACGATCGGCATCACGAAGGGCCGCTGGAACTCGATGGTGACCGAGCTGCAGCAGTTCAAGGACGACTACGACAACAACCAGCCGCTGTGGCGCGTGCTGCCGGAGTTCGTCGCGCAGCATCCGCGCTACGAGCGCGTCGGCCTGCGCGACCTGTGCGCGCAGATCCACGACGTGTACCGCGCGAACGACATCGCCCGCCTGACGACCGAGATGTACCTGTCGGACATGGAACCGGCAATGAAGCCGTCGGACGCGTTCGCGAAGCTCGCGCACCGCAAGATCGACCGCGTGCCGCTCGACGAGCTCGAAGGCCGCGTGACGAGCATCCTGCTCACGCCGTACCCGCCGGGCATTCCGCTGCTGATCCCGGGCGAGCGCTTCAACAAGACGATCGTGAACTACCTGCGGTTCGCGCGCGACTTCAACGAGCGTTTCCCGGGCTTCCACACCGACATCCACGGCCTCGTCGCGGAAGAGGTGAACGGCCGCGTCGAGTACTTCGTCGACTGCGTGCGCGACTGATGGCGATGCACGGAAGATTCCGGGCGATGCGCGCGGCGCTGGCCGCGCTCGTCGTCTGGGCGGCAGGGTCGGCGGGGCCGGCAGGGTTCGGCGTCGCACACGCGGAAGTCGCGGCGGCCGACCCGATCGACGTCGCGATGCGGCAATGCCTCGCGCGGCGCGACCGGTCGTCGCCGGCCGGCCAGATCCAGTGCATGGGCGAAGCGCAGCAGCAGTGGCAGGCGGTGATGGACGGCGCGTACCAGCGCCTGTTGAAGGATGCGCCGGCCGACGCGAAGCGCGGCTGGCAGGATAGCCAGCGCCGCTGGGCCACGTGGCGCAAGGATGAAGTCCATCTGCTGACGGCCGTATACGACACGACGCGCGGCACCGCGTACGCGATGTCGAGCGCCGACATGCAACTGCAGCCCGTGCGCGATCGCGCGCTGGCGCTGCGCGGCGCGGCCGACCGTTATGCGCCGCCGCCCGCCGCCGTACCGGTAGCGGCAACGAGCGGCGCGCAGGGCGGCGCGAGCGCGGCCCAGGGCGCGACCGCGTCGAACGGCAAGCCGGCGGCGAACGTGTCGCGCGATTCGGCCGTGCGCCGCGTGCGGCCGTGCGAACAGGATGCCGCGTGCGAGCACGCGCTGTTCGACCTGAACCGCTATTACCAGAAGCTGCGCCGCAAGATGCCTGCGCATTCGGCCGCGACGCTGGTGCGCGCGCAGCGCGCGTGGGTCGCGTTCCGCGACGCGACGGCGCCGCTCGTCGGCGAGGACGGGCGCGTGGACCTGATCGGTGCGCGCATCGCGACGATGAAGCGGTTGTCGGAGACGGCCGGCAACAAGTAACAGCCGTCGCGACGCCGGTCGTTCGGCGGCAAAACGAAACGGGCACCCGAGGGTGCCCGTTTGCATTTGGCGGCGTGCAACGCGCGCGCTTCGCGCGCGTGCCTATGCGGGCCGTTGCGGGTCGTACCGGCCGAACCACGACGGCACGAGCGCGACGGCATCGTCGAGCGAGGCGAGCACGTGCAGGCTCAGCGCGACGATTTCGGGTGTCGGCGCCTTCAGGTCGGGCACGGTGACGACCGACGCGCCGGCGCCGGCGGCCGATTGCGCGCCGAAGTCGCTGTCCTCGAACGCGACGCACGCGTGCGCCGGCACGCCGAGGCGTTCGGCCGCGAGCCGGTAGACGGCCGGATCGGGCTTGCCGCGCGCGACTTCGTCGCCGCCCGCGATCGCGCGGAAGAACGGCAGCACGCCGACCGCGTCGAGCCGCGCGCGGATCACGTCGCACGCGGACGACGACGCGACCGCGCACGGAATGCCAGCCTGCGCGAGCGCGTCGAGCAACGCGAACGCGCCGGGCTTCAACGGGAATTTCGGATGGGGCTCCGGCGCCGCGAGCTGTTCGCGTACGCGGATGCGCACGGCGTCGAACGTAGCGGGGTTGCCGATCAGCCGCGCCAGGATGACCTGGCCTTCGGCGAACGAGCGGCCGACGATCTGCAGGTAGTCGGTGGCCGTCAGCGCGACACCGTGTGCGTTCGACACGTCGATCCACGTGTTCATGATGGTCCGCTCGGAATCGACGAGCAGGCCGTCCATGTCGAAGAGCGCGGCGGAAAAGGTCATCGGCGGCATCCGGGAAGCGGGGCAGGCAATGGGCGGCGCAACGGCCGCCCGAATGAAAAACGGACGCCGAAGGCGTCCGTCCGGAACAGCGGGCTTACTGGCCGAGCGCGGCGCGGGCGGCCTTGACCGCCGCGCGCACCTGGTCGGGTGCGGTGCCGCCCGGATGGTTGCGGCTGGCGACAGAACCCTCGAGCGTCAGGTAGCCGAACACGTCGTCGCCGATCAGGTGCGCGACGTTCGGCAGCTCCTGCTTCATCTCGTCGAGCGTCAGGTCGGCGAGATCGATGCCGCGGTCGTCGCAGATCTTCACCGCGTGCGCGACGGCTTCGTGCGCATCGCGGAACGGCAGGCCGCGCTTCACGAGGTAGTCGGCGAGGTCGGTGGCGGTCGAGAAGCCCTGCAGCGCGGCTGCGCGCATCGCGTCCGGCTTCACGGTGATGCCGGCGACCATTTCGGCGAAGATCCGCAGCGTGTCGGCGACGGTGTCGACCGTGTCGAACAGCGGTTCCTTGTCTTCCTGGTTGTCCTTGTTGTACGCGAGCGGCTGGCCCTTCATCAGCGTCAGCAGTGCCATCAGGTGGCCGTTCACGCGGCCGGTCTTGCCGCGCGCGAGTTCCGGCACGTCCGGGTTCTTCTTCTGCGGCATGATCGAGCTGCCGGTGCAGAAGCGGTCGGCGATGTCGATGAAGCCGACGCGCGGGCTCATCCACAGCACGAGTTCTTCGGAGAAACGCGACACGTGCGTCATCACGAGCGCGGAGGCCGCCGTGAATTCGATCGCGAAATCGCGATCGGACACGGCGTCGAGCGAGTTCGCGCAGATGCCGTCGAAGCCGAGCGTCTTCGCGACCGCGTGGCGATCGATCGGGTAGCTCGTGCCCGCCAGTGCGGCCGCGCCGAGCGGCAGGCGGTTCACGCGCGTGCGGCAGTCGCGCATGCGCTCCGCGTCGCGCGAGAACATCTCGACGTACGCGAGCAGGTGGTGGCCGAACGTGACCGGCTGCGCGACCTGCAGGTGCGTGAAGCCCGGCATGATCGTGTCGGCGTTCTGTTCCGCGAGGTCGAGCAGCGCACCGCGCAGGTCGTTCAGCAGGCCGCCGATGCGGTCGATTTCGCCGCGCAGCCACAGGCGGATGTCGGTCGCGACCTGGTCGTTGCGCGAGCGGCCGGTGTGCAGGCGCTTGCCGGCATCGCCGATCAGCGCGGTCAGGCGCGCCTCGATGTTCAGGTGGACGTCCTCGAGATCGAGCTGCCATTCGAATTCGCCGCGCTCGATCTCGCCCTTGATCTGCGCCATCCCGCGTTCGATCGCGGCCAGGTCGTCGGCGCTGATGATCTTCTGCGCGGCGAGCATGTTCGCGTGCGCGAGCGAGCCGGCGATGTCGACGAGCGCGAGGCGCTTGTCGAAAAACACCGACGACGTGTAGCGCTTGACCAGCTCCGACATCGGTTCCGAGAAGCGGGCCGACCAGGCCTCGCCCTTTTTGTGCAGTTGGGACGTCATGGCGATTCTTCGAAGGGGAGTTGGGCGGCGTGCGCCGCCGAGGGAATCCCGCGATTCTAACATTCGCGGGCCCGGCGGCCGGCGCGGGCTAGCGCAGCGCGCAGGTCAGCGGGCCGATCCGCGGCAGCGTGCCGTCGTCCGGGCGCCGGTACGCGAATTCGACGCCGCAGCGGCGTCCGCCGCCGGAAATCTCCAGATGATTGTCCGCGGCGAGGCCGTCGACGAACGTGAGGCCGTCGTAGCCGACGATCGTGCGCTGGCCGCTTTCGACGTGCACGACGTCGAGGCCGGGCGGTAGCGGCGCGCCGTCCGGCGTGCGCAGCGCGATCGACGCCGCGCGGTAGCGCGTGACCGGGAAGCGCGCGAGCACGCCCGAGCGGGCCTGCGGCACGACGTCGAGCGTCGTGTCCGCGAGGCGCGCATCGGCCGGCAGCGTCGTGCCGTCGATCGCGACGCGATTGTGCTGGTATGCGCTCAGATCGGGCACCAGCAGGTAGCCGGTGCGGTCGGTCTCGCCGATCGGCCGGTTCTGGTGCAGCACCGGCACGCGCCCGGCATCGGTCGACACGAGCGCGAAGCCGTCGTCGATGCGGCGCGCCGTCAGCAACTGGCCGTTCATCAGCACGAGCGCGCCGGTCACGTCGACCGACGCGTCGCGCTGCCCGCCGAACGACTGTCCGAGCAGCGTGACCTGGCCCGCGCGGCCCAGGTATTGCAGTTGTCCCTGGCCGTAGCGCAGCGGGCCGTTCTCGCCGGCCTGCACGTTCCAGCCGAAGCCTCCGTCGTAGTCGGGCGCGCGCGACGCGCTGACCGCGCGGGTCGACTCGCCGTTCTGCCGGCCGACGTTCGCCGCGACCGACGTGTTGTCGCCGAGGCCGACGCTCAGGCTGACGAAGAAGCCGCGCGCGTTGTGCTGCCGGAAATCCTGGAAGGCGCTGACGGTCATCGACGCGAGCATCCCGACGTTGACCGACCACGCCGCCGAGCCGATCCGCGACGCGGGCGCGCCCGGGTATTTGAGGCCGAGATAGCTGAACGACAGCGTCTGCGCGCGGAGGAGCGGGAACGACACCGTCACGCGGTCGCTGACGGTCGCGACCGGCGTGCCTTCGCGCGCACCGAGGTCGCCGTAGCCGCCGAACGCGCGCAGCGTCTGCGCGTCGACCGAGAAGCGCGGCGTCACGTACTGGTAGCCGAGGCCGGCCTGCGCGCCGGAGAAGCGCCCGGCGCTGACGGCCAGCGACGCGTTCGCGACGCCCCCGCCGCCGATGCGCGCGAGCACGCCCGCGCCGGCGTCGTAGACGCCGCTCGTCGCCTCGGCGTGCGCCTCGGCCGTCAGCCGCTCGGTGACGCCGTAGCGCACCGATGCGCTCGCGGCCGGCGTGCGCGCATAGTCGAACGCGTCCTGGCCGTATGCGCGGCGCAGGAAGCCCGCCTCCACCGAATAGCTGGCGAGGCCGGGCGCGAGCAGGCGCGTGTCGACGTAGAGCGGGATCGACGTGGCGATCGTGCGGCCGAGCGCGTCGCGCGTGATCACCGTCGCGTTGCCGGCGCCGGTGATGCCCGGCACGCTGTTGATCACGAACGGGCCGCCCGGCACGTCGCCGCTGAACTGGCGTACGTTATTGACGTACAGGTCGACCGCCGACGGCACGACCGCGCTGCCCGACAGCGCCGGCACCGGGAAGGTCACGAGATCGGGGCGCAGGCCGAAGTTGCTGCGCCACTGCACGCCGCCGATGCGCAACGAGCGGGTCCACGACAGCGACGACGAGATGGTGTCGCCGAATTGGGTCGTCGTGAGCGTGCGCGGGTCGGACACCGTCCACGACGTGTCGTAGCGCATGTAGCGCTGCCCGTCGCGAGGGAAGAAGCCGATGCCGGTGTTGCTGAACACGCCGGCCGGATCGAAGTAGCGCGCCTCGGTCCACACCGCGAGCGGCGAATGCGCGGCGGTCTGCGCGTATGCGTCGTAGTTCAGCACGATGCCCCGGCCGGACGTCGCGGGCGGCGTGGCGGCGAGCCCGCGCGCGTCGAACGTGTGCGGAATGCGCAGCGCGTCGGGCACGTGCAGGTCGATCGTCTGGCGGCCCGGATCGTAGTCGTAGCGCAGGCCCGCGAGCGCGTCGAGCTCGACCGGCGTGTTCGACAGCGGCTGCGCGCGGTCGCCGCTTGCGATGCCGAGGTCGTTCAGGTCGGCCGACGCCGCGAACAGGTGCCCGTCGGCCTGCCGGAAGCGCGCGATCCGGTGGGTCGGCTCGCCGTTGATCGACACGTCGAGGTACAGCACGCCGGGCTCCGGGGCGGCGGAAGGGGGCAGCTCGGGGGCCCGCTGCGCGTCTGCGGTGCCCGCGCGCAGCGCCAGCGTGACGGCGGCGAGCCACGCGTATCGCCTGGCTGGCGTCGTTCGATCGGCATGTCGCGTCGTCGGCACGCGCAACGGGGCGGGAGGGGGACTGGCGCCGGGTTCAGCGCGGCGTCAGCCGGGCCTCGACGGGTTGCGTGTTCACCGTCGCGCGGATTTTCACGAACGGCGACGGGCGCGCGTCGAGCTTGAGCGGCCAGCGCCGCACGCTGCCGGCCAGCGCGTAGCCGAGCAGCCCGCGCGCGACTTCGTGCGTGTTGCCGTGCGCATCGACGAGCTGCACCGCGGAGAGCTGCGCGCGCCGGCCGCCGAGATTCGCGACCGACAGCCGCAGGCCCTGCGAATCGGCCTCGATGCGCCAGTCGAGCTGCGGCGGGGTGGGCGGTGCGGCGGGTTCGACGAACACCGGCACCGAGTAGCGCACGCGGATCGTGATGCCGTTCTGCGCCGGTGTGCCGGGCGCGGGCAGCTCGTCGATCAGCACGCGATAGCTTTCCTCCGTGACCGGGCTCGCGCGCGTGGTGCGCACGAGGCGGATCAACTGCTCGGCGTTCGCGCTGATCTGCAGCAACGGCGGCGACGCGGCGAGCGAATCGGTCGGCGTCAGCACGTCCTCGCCGTTCTCCTGCGTCCAGCGGAACGTGCGCACCTGGCCGTAGATCGGCTGCACGCCCGAATTGCTGAGCGTGACGCCCGCCGCCGCGACCGACGGCGGCAGCTCGAGCGTGACCGGCGAAATCTGCAGCGTCGCGGCCGGCGCGGCTGCAGCCGACGCGGCGCACAGTGCGGCGACAAGGCAGGGGCCGATCGCCACGGCGGGTCAGAAGTAGACGGTCGCGGTGACGGTGGCCTGGTAGGTGTCCGGTTTCGGGGTGGCTTGCGTCTGCACCTGGCCGTATACGTTGATCGTCTGGGCGGAGCCGTTGCCGGTGCCGCCGATGGTGTCGGTGCCCTGCGTGTTCCCCCAGATCGTCGTGTGGCCGCTGTCCTGGAACAGCTGGAAACCGACCGTCGTGCCCGTGTTGCCGCTGGTCGTGCCGGCCATCAGCCGCGCGTTGACCGTCGAGCCGGAGACGCCGCCCGCGTCGAGCCCGACGTTGTAGGGCGTCGTGTTGCTGCAGGTGACGGAGAGCGTGGTCTGCTGGTTGATCGCGGCCGTCAGTACGCCCGAGGCGCCGAATGCGAGCGGGTTCGCGCTGACCGAGCAGTTCGCCTGGATGGTCAGCGTGACGTTGAATTGCGCGGTGGCGGTGCCGTTGGAATAGATGGCGGCGGCGACAGGGCGCCAGGCCGGGGTGAGTGCGATGGCCGCCGCGATGGCGGTGGACAGCCCGTGACGCGTGATGGCGTTCATTGTGATGGTCTCCAGCCGTTCTGGGAGTGTCGACCCGGCCTGCGGTGCCCGAACCGCGTGATTCGCCGTGTCGACGGAACCGCACATTTGTCTGACTAGATTACTCTACGCATTTGGTTGCATGCAATGGTAGAAATGCGGACTAGTTCGCATTGCTTGAATATTGTGCGGGCGGGCGGCTGATCTGGATCAACGGTCGGGGCGGCAGCCGGGCCGCCGCCGGTACGAATGCTTTTCTATCGGGGGAAACCATGGCGGAGCGGCGGGCCGTGCGGGCGTACCGGTATCTGCATCGGGTGGCGTGCTGGCTGCTGGCCGCGCTGCTGTGCGGGCCGTGGCTGTCCGCGCAGGCGGACAGCTGCACGGTGAGCGCGCAGACGACGAGCTTCGGTTCGGTCAGCCCGATCACGCAGGCCGCGTACACGACGACCAGCACGGTGGGCGTGACGTGCACGTGGGATACGTTGAGTCTCAACACGACCGCGCTGGTCTGCCTGAATCTCGGCGCCACGAGCCCGCGCACGATGACGAACGGGGCGGCCAACCAGATGCAGTACGACCTGTACCAGGACAACGGCTATACGCAGGTCTGGGGCGCGGTCGCCAGCGGCACGACGCCGATGTCGGTCACGCTGGCGAGGCCGGGGATCGGCACGAGCGCGAACGCGACCCTGACCGTTTACGGCCGCATCGCGCCGAACCAGCCGACCGTGCCGAGCGTGAACAACAGCAGCACGCTCTACTCGCAGACGTTCGCCGGGAATCAGGCGTCGTACAGCTACAACTTCGCGCTGCTCGGCATTCAGCTGGTGCCATGCACGTCGCAGGCGTCGGCGGGCACGTTCGCGTATTCGACGAACGCGACCATCGTGAACAATTGCTTCATCAGTGCGACGAATGTTGCGTTTCCCGCAACGGGCGTGCTGGCGTCGGCGCAGACGGCAACCGGCTCGATCAGTGCCCAGTGCACGAACGGCGACGCGTTCCAGATCGCGCTGAACGGCGGCAGCAGCAGCAATGTCGCGGCCCGCACGATGCAGCGCGTGGGCGGCGGCGGCTCGGTCGGCTACCAGCTCTACCAGGACAGCGGCTTGACGAAGCCATGGGGCGACGGCACCGGCGGCACGTCGATGGCGACCGGCACCGGCAGCGGGCTCGCGCAGGCCATCACCGTCTACGGTCGCGTGCCCGCGCAGGCGACACCCGCGCCGGGCAACTACAGCGACACGATCACCGCGACGATCAGTTTCTGAGCCGGTTCAGTCGCGCACCAGCACGACCAGCTTCAGGTCCTCGCGGTGCGCGGGCTTCAGCGTGATCTGCTGGTACACGAGGCGGCCGTCGGCCGGATGGTCGAATTCACGCAGGCCGCCTTCGCGCTCGAACACGTCCTGCGACGCCCAGTACTGCGCGAACGCGTCGCTGCCGGCGGTCAGCGCGTCGATCAGCGCGCGGGTCGGCGCGTCGGCCAGGTGGCGGATCGAATCGGCGCGGAATTCGGCCGCGAGCCGCCGCGCGCGGGTTTCCCAGTCGACGATCAGCGTGCGCGCGGCCGGCGCCATGAACGTGAAGCGCAGCAAGTTGCGGTCGTGTTCGCCGTCGAGCCAGCCGGAAAAAAGCGCGGCGGCCGGCGCGTTCCACGCGAGCGCGTTCCATTGCCGGTCGAGCACGTACGCGGGCGTCGCGATCGCCGCGACGGTCGCGGCGAGCGTCGGCGGCAGGTCGCCGCCCGCGACATCGGGCTCGGCCGGGTCGCGCTGCGCGGCCAGTTCGAACAGGTACGCGCGCTCGGCCTTCGACAGCTGCAGCGCGACGGCGATCCGCGCGAGCGCGTCGGCCGACGCCGACACCGGGCGGCCCTGTTCGATCCACGTGTACCAGGTCGGGCTGACGCCGCACAGCTGCGCGACTTCCTCGCGCCGTAGCCCCGGCGTGCGGCGGCGCGGGCCGGGCGGCAGGCCGACGGCCTGCGGCGACAGCCGCTCGCGGTGGGCGCGGATGAATTCGCCGAGCGCGCGGGCGGGTGTGGCGTCGAGCGGCGGGACAGGGGCAGGGGCGGAGGACGGGTGGTTCATGCGGAAACGGCGAAGTGGAAGCGAGGATGCGGCAACGATCAGGCAGGTGTATCGAATACCAGAATAACTGCTTAACTTGTACTGGTACAAACGCAGGCCTATTGTAGCGGCTCGCACGCTGGCAGGCAGCGGGCGTCCCACAAAACGCGTTGCAGGGGGCGGGCGGAGCGGGCGCTGAAGCGCCCATCCCGGCCGACCGCGCAAGGCATGGGGCCGGATGCGAAGCATGGGGCTGGAGTAAGTGCTGAAGCACTAACTCCGGCCGACATCAGCGCTGACGCGCCCACTCCAGTCGACCGTACAAAAGGAGCGAACGATGAAACACCACGACCAGGTCGCCGACGCATTCGGCACGACGGCCGCCGCCTATCTGACGAGCACGGTCCACGCGACGGGCGCCGATCTGCAGACGCTCGCCGACGCGGTGAGCGCGACGCCCGATGCGGCCGTGCTCGATCTCGGCTGCGGCGCCGGCCACGCGAGCTTCGCGGTCGCGCCGCACGTGCGCGACGTGGTCGCCTACGATCTCGCCGCGCCGATGCTCGCGACCGTCGACGCGGCCGCGCGCGAGCGCGGGCTCGCGAATATCCGCACGCAGCAGGGCCCGGCGGAACAACTGCCGTTCGACACGGCGACGTTCGACTGGGTCGTGAGCCGGATGAGCGCGCACCACTGGCACGACATGCGCGCGGCGCTCGCCGAGGTGCGCCGCGTGCTGAAACCGGGCGGCCGCGTGCTGATGATCGACATCGCCGGCAACGATCATCCGCTGCTCGACACGTACCTGCAGGCCGCCGAAGTGCTGCGCGACGCGTCGCACGTGCGCGACTACCGCGCGGACGAATGGCTCGCGATGTTCCGCGATGCGGGTTTCGACGCGCACGTGCACAGCCGCTGGCGGCTGCCGATCGATTTCGACACGTGGGTCGCGCGCATCCGCACGCCGGCCGACAGCGTCGCTGGCATTCGCGCGCTGTGGGCACACGCGCCCGACGAGGTGCGCGGCTATTACGCGGTGCGGCCCGACGGTTCGTTCGAGCACGACGCGCTGTTGATCGACGCGCATTGACCGGGCCAGCCGGCACGGCACGCGGGTGCCGTGCGGCCCCCCGATGAAAAAAGCCGCGATACGCACCGTGGCGACGGTGACGTATCGCGGCTTCTGCGATGCCGGGTGGCGCGGAACGGGCCCGCGCCGCATGCGGATCAGCCCGTGTTGCGCAGGCCGGCCGCGATCCCGTTGATCGTCAGGTGAATCCCGCGGCGCAGCCGCGCGTTCGTGTCGCCCGCGCGGTGACGCTTGATCAGCTCGACCTGCAGGTGGTTCAGCGGATCGAGATACGGGAAGCGGTTCTTGATCGATCGCGCGAGCAGCGGGTTGGTCGCGAGGCGGCCTTCGTGCCCGGTGATTTCCGCCAGCGCCTGCGCCGTGCGCTCCCATTCCGCGACGATCCGCTCGAACACATGCTTGCGCAGCTTGCGGTCGGAGACCAGCTGCGCGTAGCGCGACGCGACCGCGAGGTCGGTCTTCGCCAGCACCATGTCCATGTTCGACATCAGGTTCGAGAAGAACGGCCAGGTCTTGTTCATCTTTTTCAGCAGCGCGACGCGCTTCGTGCGCTCGGCTTCATCCTGCGCGCCGTCGAGATACGCGCTCACCGCGCTGCCGAAGCCGTACCAGCCCGTCAGCAGCAGCCGGCACTGGCCCCACGAGAAGCCCCACGGAATCGCGCGCAGATCCTCGATCTTGCGCTGCTTCGGATCCTGCAGCTTGCGCGAAGCCGGGCGGCTGCCGATGTTCAGCTCGGCGATCTCGGTAATCGGCGTCGACGAGAAGAAGTAGTCGGTGAAGCCGGGCGTTTCATAGACGAGCGCGCGGTACGCGGCCATCGCCGAGTCGGACAGCGTCTGCATCGCGGCCTCGAACGCGGGCAGTTGCGCAGGGGCGTTCGACTGCGGCAGCAGCGACGCCTCGAGCGTCGCGGCGACGACCGTCTCGAGGTTGCGCCGGCCGATCTCGGGGTTCGCGAACTTGCTCGCGATCACCTCGCCCTGTTCGGTCAGGCGGATCTGGCCGTTCACGGTGCCCGGCGGCTGCGACAGGATCGCCTGGTAGGTCGGGCCGCCCCCGCGGCCGACCGTGCCGCCGCGGCCGTGGAACAGCCGCAGCGTGATCTTTCGGTCGCGGAACAGGTCGACGAGCGCGAGTTCCGCGCGATACAGCTCCCAGTTCGACGTGAGGAAGCCGCCGTCCTTGTTGCTGTCCGAGTAGCCGAGCATCACTTCCTGCTCGGCACCCTGGTGCGCGATCAGCGCATCGACGCCCGGCAGTGCGAAGTATTCGCGCATGATGCGCGATGCGTCGCGCAGGTCGGGGATCGTCTCGAACAGCGGGATCACCATCAGGCTGTTCCTCGCATGGCCGCCCGGCACGCCGAGCGCACCTTCGAGCAGCCCCGTCTCCTTCTGCAGCAGCAGCACCTCGACGAGGTCGCTGACGGTTTCCGTATGCGAAATGATGTAGTTGCGCACCGCGCGCGCGCCGAATTGCGCACGCACTTCGCGCGCCTTCTCGAACACGCCGAGCTCGCTCTGCGCGAGCGCCGAGTATTCGAAGTACGGCGAACGCAGCGGGCGCGGGTCGGCGAGTGCGGCGAGCAGCACGCGCAGCTTGTCTTCCTCGGCGAGCGCCGCGTAGTCGGCCTCGACGCCCGCGCGCGCGAACAGCTCGGCGACCACCGCTTCATGGATGTCGGAGCTCTGGCGCAGGTCGATGCTCGCGAGATGGAAGCCGAACACTTCGGCCGCGCGCACGAGAGGCGCGAGGCGCGGCGCGGCGAGCGACGTGCCGTGGTGTTCGTCGAGCGACGCGGTCAGCACCTTCAGATCGGCGACGAACGCTTCGGAATCCGCATACGGGATCGCGCGCACGGGCGGCGCGCCGCGGCCCGCGCTGCGCACGGGCACCGTGCCTTCGCCCACGCGCACGCGTGCGCTCGCGGCGAGCCGCGTGTAGATGCCGATCAGCGCGCGGCGATACGGCTCGTCGACGCGGTGCGGCGACTGGTCGGGCGATGCGGCGGCGAGCGCCTTCACGGCGTCGTTCGCGCCGACGAGCAGGTTCGACACCGACAGCTCGGCGCCGAGCTTGTGCACCTGTTCCAGATAGTGCTCGAGGATCACCGCGGCCTGGCGGTTGATCGCCTCGTCGAGCGTCGCCGCCGTCACGTTCGGGTTGCCGTCGCGATCGCCGCCGATCCAGCTGCCCATCTGGAAGAACGCGGGCACGCGCGCCTGCAGGCCGTGCTCGGCGAGCGCGGCCTCGATGTCGCCGTACAGCGCGGGCAGCTCGTCGAGGAAGGTCGCGCGGTAGTACGACAGCGCGTTCTCGATCTCGTCGCCGACCGTCAGGCGCGCGTCGCGCAGCATGCGCGTCTGCCACAGCGCGGTCACGCGCGCGCGCAGCATCGATTCGTTGTACTGGCGCTCGCGCGCGGTCAGTTCCTGGTCGCGCTCGGCCAGCAGGCGTGCGATGTCGTGCTGCGCGTCGAGGATGCTCTTGCGCTGCACTTCGGTCGGGTGCGCGGTCAGCACCGGCACGATCAGCGCGTCGTCGAAGAAGCGCTGCAGCAGCCGCTTCGACGCGTTGCCGGTCGTCTTCAGCTGATCGAGCGCGTACGCGACCGTGCCGGGCTGCGGTGCGGAGCCGGCCAGCGCGTGGATGCGGCGGCGGCGGTTGTGGTGGCGGTCTTCCGCGATGTTCGCGAGATGCGAGAAATAGCTGAACGCGCGCACGACGCTCACCGTCTGCTCCGGCGTCAGCTTGCGCAGCTTCTTCTCGAGCGTCTGCGCGGCTTCGCTGTCGTCCTCGCGGCGGAACTTGACCGCGGTCTGGCGGATCGTCTCGACGACGTCGAACACGGTGTCGCCTTCCTGCTCGCGCACGACGTCGCCGAGCAGGCGGCCGAGGAAGCGGATGTCCTCGAACAGCGGGCCGTCCTTGTCCTCGCGCGTGCGCGTGCCGGACTTCGGCGCGCCGGCCGTGCGGGCCGCGGGGCCGGCGGCTTTCGTCGCGCGTTTTGTCTGATGTATCGGGTCTTTCGGTTTCGTTGCCGTTTTCGCACGGCCGTTCGCGGCGATGGCGACGGTGTCCGTCGGGGCGTCGGAGGAGGACAGGGCAGCATTGCGGCGCGCCGTACGCGCCGATCCGGAAGACTTCACGATGGGTTTCCTTGGGAAAGCTCGAGTCAAAAGGAACTGCGGAAACTGCGGGAACTGCGGTCAAGCAACCAGCTACGTGCGGCACATCCGCACATCGGCGCCGCGACCCGCGCTGGGGCCGGTCCGGCGCAGGCTCCGGGCCCGGGCGGGCCGGGGCGTGCGTGCTACCATTGTTCGATCTTCAATCCCGTCCTTCGATGTTCCAGCAATGAATTCCGAGACCCTTGCGGCCGGGCCGCAACAGGCACAGCCGCCCGCGACGTTGACGATTGCTTCGCGCGAGAGCCGCCTGGCGATGTGGCAAGCCGAACATGTGCGTGATGCGCTGCGCAAATTATATCCAGCTTGTGACGTGAAAATCCTCGGGATGACGACCCGCGGCGACCAGATTCTCGATCGCACGCTGTCGAAGGTCGGCGGCAAGGGCCTGTTCGTGAAGGAACTGGAGAATGCGCTCGCCGACGGCCGCGCCGATCTCGCCGTGCATTCGCTGAAGGACGTGCCGATGGCGCTGCCCGACGGTTTCTCGCTCGCCGCGATCATGGAACGCGAGGATCCGCGCGACGCGTTCGTGTCGAACGACTACGCGTCGCTCGACGCGCTGCCGGCCGGCGCGGTCGTCGGCACGTCGAGCCTGCGCCGCGAAGCGATGCTGCGCGCGCGTTATCCGCATCTCGACGTGCTGCCGCTGCGCGGCAACCTCGACACGCGCCTCGCGAAGCTCGACCGCGGCGACTACGCGGCGATCATTCTCGCGGCCGCCGGCCTGAAGCGCCTCGGCCTCGACGCGCGAATCCGCGCGCTCATCGACGTCGAAGCCAGCCCGCCCGCGGCCGGCCAGGGCGCGCTCGGCATCGAGATCGCCGCGCACCGCAACGACGTCGCCGCATGGCTCGCGCCGCTGCACGACCCGCAGACCGCGCTTGCGGTCGAGGCCGAGCGGATGGTGTCGCGCGCGCTCGGCGGCAGCTGCGAGGTGCCGCTTGCCGCACACGCGGTGTGGCGCGCGGGCGAACTGTACCTGACGGGCCGCGTGTCGACGACCGACGGAAAGCGTGTGCTGACGGCCGAGGAGTGCGGTGCCGTCATGACCGTCGCCGATGCGCTCGCGCTCGGCCGCGCGGTGTCCGACGAACTCGAGGCGCAAGGCGCGCTCGACATCGTCAAGGCGCTGCTCGCCGGTTCGCAGGCCGGCAAGGGCGACGCCTGATGGCGGGCGGCACGCGCGCGTTCACCGCTGTCCTGACGCGCCCGGACGGCCAGTCGGACGCGCTGGCGTCGCAACTGGCCGATGCCGGCTGCGACGTGCTCGAATTCCCGCTGATCGATATCGCACCGGTCGACGATCCGGTGCCGCTCGACGCCGCGTTCGCGGCGCTTGCCGACTACGCGCTCGTGATTTTCGTGTCGCCGAACGCGATCGACCGCGCGCTCGCGCAGTACGGCGCGATCTGGCCGAACGCGCTGCCGGTCGGCGTGGTCGGGCCCGGCAGCGTCGCGGCGCTCGAGCGGCACGGCATTGCGGCGCCCGCGCATCGCGTGATCGCGCCGCAGGCGCCGGCCGACGGCGGCGTGCCCCATTACGATTCGGAAAGCCTGTTCGCGTGCATCGAGGCCGCGTTCGGCGGCGCGCAGGCGCTGGCGGGCAAGCGCGTGCTGATCGTGCGCGGCGACGGCGGGCGCGAATGGCTCGCCGACCGGCTGCGCGAGGCCGGCGCGGACGTCACGCTGGTCGCCGCGTACCGGCGCGTCGTGCCCGAGCCGCGCGTCGGCGCATGGGAGCGCGTGCACGCGCTGCTCGATGGCGCACCGCATGCGTGGCTCGTCACGAGCTCGGAAGGCGTGCGCAACCTGCACGAACTCGCGCGGGCGCACCTGAACGACGCCGAGATCGGCGCGCTGAAGCATGCGCCGCTCGTGACGCCGCACCCGCGGATCGAGCAGACCGCGCGCGCATTGGGTTTTGATAGGATTACGCTGACCGGCGCGGGCGATGAGCGCATCGTCCGCGCGTTTCGAACGATGGCCGACGAGGCCGTCCAACCGGCGACAGCCGCACCGGTGACTAAACGCATGACAGATACCAACGATTCCAAAAGCGTCGCTTCCCAGCCGGCCGCTGCATCCGCACCGCCGTCCCGTCCCCCTTATATGGCGTCCGAACCGCCCGCGCGCCGCGGCGGCAGCGCGGTGCTGTGGTTCGTGGTCGTCGTGCTCGGCTGCGCGGCGGGCGTCGGCGGCTATGCGCTGAACCGCAAGATCGACCGGCTCGACGGCACGTTCGTCGCGCGCCAGAAGGCGCTCGACGCGCAGACGGCCGAGACGCGCATGAAGACCGAGCAGGCGCTTGCGAGCACGCACCAGGTCGACACGCAGCTCGCGCAGCTCGACGGCAAGCTCGCCGACGCGCAGAGCGCGCAGCAGGCGCTGCAGCAGCAATACCAGGACCTGTCGCGCAACCGCGATGCGTGGATGCTCGAGGAGGTCGACCAGATGCTGTCGAGCGCGAGCCAGCAGCTTCAGCTGACGGGCAACACGCAGCTCGCGCTGATCGCGCTGCAGAACGCCGACGCGCGTCTCGCGACGTCGCAGAGCGCGCAGGCCGTCACGGTGCGCAAGGCGCTCGCGCTGGACATCGAAAAACTGAAGGCCGCGCCGGCAGCCGATCTCACGGGCCTCGCGATCAAGCTCGACGACGCGATCGCCAGGGTCGACGCGCTGCCGCTTTCCGGCGAGGCGATCGTGCCGCACGCGGCGCCGAAGGCCGCGCCGATCGAGGCCGCATCGACGGCCGTGGCCGGCGAGCCGCGCTGGAAGGTCTGGTGGCACGACTTCTCGGCCGGTCTCGGCCAGCAGTTGAAGGGCCTCGTGCAGGTGCGCCGGATCGACAACGCGGACGCGATGCTCGCGTCGCCCGACCAGGGCTACTTCGTGCGCGAGAACGTGAAGCTGCGCCTGCTCACCGCGCGCCTGTCGCTGCTCGCGCGCAACGACAGCGCGATGAAGGCCGACCTGCACGCCGCGCAGGCGTCGCTCGGGAAGTATTTCGATCAGGCGTCGAAGGACACGCAGACCGTCGAGGATCTGCTCAAGCAGGTTGACGGCGCATCGCTGACGGTCGCGGTGCCGAACCTGAATACGAGCCTGAACGCCGTTCAGCAGTTCAAGAGCCGGGGGTAACGATGACGCTTCGAGGAATCGTCTGGCTCGCGGTCCTGTTCGCGATCGCTGCGGCGCTCGCCACCGTCGGCCGTTTCGACGCGGGGCAGGTGCTGCTCGTCTATCCGCCGTACCGGATCGACGTGTCGCTGAACCTGTTCGTGATCGCCATCGTCGTGCTGTTCATCGTCGTGTATGCGCTGCTGCGCATCGTGCGCAACATCTGGCGCATGCCGCAGCGGGTCGCCGCGTATCGTGCGCGTTCGCGTAACGAGAAGGCGCAGGCGTCGCTGCGCGATGCGATCTCGAACCTGTACGCGGGCCGCTTCTCGCGCGCGGAGAAGGCTGCGCGCGACGCGCTGTCGGTCGACGCGAACCTGGGCGCCGCGAGTCTCGTCGCGGCCACCGCCGCGCACCGGATGCACGAGTACACGCGCCGCGACGACTGGCTGTCGAAGGTCGACGCGCCCGAATGGCAGGACGCACGGCTGCTCGCCGCGGCCGACATGCGCGCGGACGCGCGCGATGCCGATGGCGCGCTCGCCGCGCTGGCCGACATGCAGGCGGGCGGCAAGCGTATCCATGCGCAGCAGGTTGCGCTGCGCGCGCAGCAGCAGTTGAAGAACTGGGCCGAGGTGCTGAAGCTCGCGAAGGCGCTCGAGAAGCGCGAGGCGCTGCATCCGGCCGCGGCCGTGCGGCTGCGCCAGCAGGCCGCGGAAAACCTGCTGCGCGAACGCCGGCACGATCCGGATGCATTGCTCGAGGTGTGGCAGTCGCTGTCGCCGGTCGAGCGCCAGTCGCCGCGTCTTGCCGATCTCGCGGCCGATCTGCTGGTGTCGCTCGAGCGTCGCAACGAAGCGCGCCGTATCGTCGAGGAAGCGCTCGCGCACAACTGGGACGCACGCCTGCTGCGCCGCTACCCGGACACGGCCGGCGCCGACGCGCTGCCGCTGATCCAGAAGGCGGAAGGGTGGAAGAAGGATCACCCGGAGGATGCCGACCTGCTGTTCGCGCTCGGCCGTCTCTGCCAGCAGCAGCAACTGTGGGGCAAGGCGCAATCGTTCCTCGAAGCGGCGCTGAAGCTGGCCGACAACGAAGCGCTGAAGGTGCGTACGCATCGCGCGCTTGCGCGGCTGTTCGAGCAGCTCGGCGAAACCGACAAGGCCGCGAAGCACTACCGCGAAAGCGCACTCGCGATCACCGTGGTCTGACGCAGGCTGCGGCCGCCTGCTGCGGGCGGCCCGCTACGCTGCGCAACATGCCCCGAACGCCGGATGGCCTTCGGGGCATTTTCTTGTCCGCTGCGAGCCGGCGCCGGACGCGCTGCGCACTACGCGCCGAGCCTGCGTAGCAGGTCGTCCTCGTTCGCGACAAACCACACCGATTTCCCGCGATTGGATTCGCGAACGAGCGCGCGAAGCGCTTCGCTGCGCGCGAGCCAGCGGTCGATGTCGCCGACCACGCCGAGCCGGACGCCGTAGTTGACGAGCTTCTGCAGCACCGCGCCGGCCAGTCCGCTGTCGAGCCGGTAGAAATCGTCGTGCAGCGCCTCGGCGGGGATTGCGACCCAGTCGGCCTCATGCTCGTGCGCGAGCGCGACGAGGTCGAGCGCATCGCTTTCCCGCTGCACGAGGCCGGCGGAAGGATCGCGGACCAGCACGCGGCTGCCGGCTGCCTGAACGATTCGGTGGGGCATGCGGGTTGGTTCCGTCGTCATGATCGTCATGCGCCGCGCATCACTTGTCGACGAGCCGCTTCGGCACCGACAGCGCGAGCAGCCCGCCGAGCACGAGGAACCCCGCGAGCATGTACATGCCCGCGTCGTTGACCCCCGTCGCCTGCTTGAGCCAGCCCATCAGGTAGGGGCTCAGGAAGCCCGCGAGGTTGCCGATCGAGTTGATCATCGCGATGCCGGCCGCGGCGGCAGCACCGCCGAGGAACGCGGTCGGCAGGCTCCAGAACAGCGGCAGCGTCGTCAGGATGCCGATCGTCGCGAGCGTGAGGCCGAGCATCGCGAGCGCGGTCTGGTGCGCCCAGATCACCGACAGCACGAGCCCCAGCGCGCCGATTGCGGCCGGAATCGCGAGGTGCCAGCGGCGCTCGCGGCGCTTGTCCGCGCTGCGCGCGATCAGGATCATCGCGACCACCGCAGCCGCATACGGAATCGCCGACAGCAGGCCGATCGCGAACGTGTCGGTGACGCCCGTCGCCTTGATGATCGTCGGCAGCCAGAAGCCGACGCCGTAAAGCCCCATCACGAACGAGAAGTAGATCAGCGCCATCAGCCACACGCGCGGGCTCGACATCACGGCACCGAGCGGCAGGTCCTCCTTGGTCGCTTCCTCCGCGTCGACGTTGCGTGCGAGCAGCGCCTTTTCTTCGTCGGTCAGCCAGTTCGCCTTCGCGATCCGGTCGTCGAGCTTGAAGAACACGAGCACGCCGACCAGCACCGACGGGATGCCTTCCAGCAGGAACAGCCATTGCCAGCCGTGCCACCCGCTCACGCCGTTGAACGCCTTCAGGATGAAGCCCGACAGCGGCCCGCCGATCACGCCGGACAAGGCGACTGCCGTCATGAAGAAGGTCGTCATCCGGCCGCGCCGGTGCGCGGGATACCAGTAGGTGAGGTACAGGATCACGCCGGGGAAGAAGCCGGCTTCGGCGAGCCCGAGCAGGAAGCGCATCACGTAGAACATCGTGGGCGTCGTGACGAACATCGTCAGGATCGAGATCACGCCCCACGTCGCCATGATGCGTGCGATCCATACGCGCGCGCCGACCTTGTGCAGGATGATGTTGCTCGGCACTTCGAAGAGGAAATAGCCGAAGAAGAAGATCCCGGCGCCGAGCCCGTAGACGGTGTCGCTCAGGTTCAGGTCGCTCGCCATCTGCAGCTTCGCGAACCCGACGTTCACGCGGTCGAGATACGCGACCACGTAGCACAGCAGCAGGAGCGGCGTGAGCCGCCACGACACCTTGCGGTAGGTTGCTTCCTCGAATGCGCCGGACGAGCCCGGCAGCGATTGCGTCGATGTTGCCATGTTGTCTCCTGTCCTTATTGTTGGCCCGAACCGGCGCATCGGCGCCCGACCCGGTGTCGTGCGAAGCACTACGTGAATGCCGTGCCGGCCGGTGAATCCCGACGCGGCATGCGAACAGCCAGATGCGGCTAGATGCAGCGCCCGCCGTCGACTTCGAGGCAGACGCCCGTGATGAATTCTGCTTCGTCGGACGCGAGGTAAAGCGCCGCGTTCGCGATGTCCTGCGGTGTCGAGAAGCGGCCGAGCGGGATCGTCGCGAGGAAGCGGCGGCGGTTCTCGGGCGTGTCCTCGCAGCCCATGAACTCGGTCATCAGGCCCGTCTCGCCAAGCACGGGATTGATGCAGTTCACGCGGATGCGATCGGCGCCGAGTTCGGCCGCGAGCGACTTGCTCGCGGTGATCATCGCGCCTTTCGTGCTGTTGTACCAGACGAGGCCCGGGCGCGGCCGCACGCCGGCCGTCGACGCGACATTCACGAACACGCCGCCACCCTGTTCGCGGAAGTACGGAACGAAGGTCTGCACGCACCAGAACAGGCTCTTCATGTTGACCGCGTACACGCGGTCGAACTCGGCTTCCGACACGTCGAGCACCGGCTTGTTGCGGTGCGTGGTGCCCGCGTTGTTCACGACGATCTGCACCGAATGGAAATCGTCGAGCGCGGCCTGTTGCAGCGCGCGCCAGTCATCCTGCTTCGACACGTCGCCCGCCACCGCGATCGCCTTGCCGCCCGCGAGCGCGATCTCGCTCGCGACGCGCTCGGCCGCTGCCCCGTTCAGGTCGTTGACGACGACGTTCGCGCCTTCGCGCGCATACGTCTTCGCGATGCCTTCGCCGAAACCCGAGCCGCCGCCCGTGACGATGGCCGTCTTGCCGCTCAACCGCATGGTGTGTCTCCTGTGCTGGTTATGAGAGTCGTCGTGTTTCGTTGCGCGATGCGGCCGGCCGCTGCCGGCTGCGCTTCGCGCGCCGCGCGTTCAGCCGTGCCGGATCGCGATCGTCTTCAGCGCGGTAAAGCCGTACAGCGCCTCGAAGCCTTTTTCGCGGCCATGGCCCGAGTGACCGACGCCGCCGAACGGCAGTTCGACGCCGCCGCCCGCGCCATAGTTGTTGATGAATACCTGGCCCGCGCGCAGGCGCCGCGCGAGACGCATCTGGCGCGCGCCGTCGCGCGTCCAGATACCCGCGACGAGGCCGTACGGCGTGCCGTTCGCAAGCGCGACGGCTTCGTCTTCATCGACGAAGCGCATCGCGGCGAGCACGGGGCCGAACACTTCCTCCTGCGCGAGCCGGTGCGACGGCGGCACGTCGCGCAACAACGCGGGCGCCTGGTAGAAGCCGCTTTCGGGCGCGTCGGCGACGACCTGCCCGTGCGCGGCCATCGGAATGCCGTCGTGCTGCGCGTCGGACAGGAAATCCCACACGCGCTGCTGCTGCTTCGCGTTGATCAGCGGGCCGCAGTCGAGGTCGGCGCGGCTCGGGCCGACGCGCAGCCCGTTGAACGCGGTGGCGAGGCGCTCGACGAGCGCCTCGTAGACCGTGCGCTCGATCAGCACGCGACTGCCGGCCGAGCAGGTCTGCCCGCCGTTCTGCACGATCGCCGACACGAGCACGGGCAGCGCGGCTTCGAGATCGGCATCGGCGAACACGATCTGCGGCGACTTGCCGCCGAGTTCGAGCGTGACGGGCACGTGGTTCTCGGCGGCCATCTGCGTGACCAGCTTGCCGGTGGCCGGCGAACCCGTAAACGAGATGTGGTCGATGCCCGGATGGCGCGCGAGCGCGGCGCCGGCTTCATGGCCGTAGCCGGTGACGATGTTGAGCGCGCCGGCCGGCAGCCCGGCTTCGGCGGCCAGCTCGGCGACGCGCAGCACGGACAGGCACGCGTCCTCGGCCGGCTTGACGACGCACGCGTTGCCGGCCGCGAGCGCCGCTCCGACGCTGCGCCCGAAGATCTGCATCGGGTAGTTCCACGGCACGATGTGGCCCGTGACGCCGTGCGGCTCGCGCACCGTCAGCACCGTATAGCCGGCCTGATAGGGGAGGGTTTCGCCGTGCAGCTTGTCGGCGGCGCCCGCGTAGAACTCGAAGTAGCGCGCGAGCGCGGCGGCGTCGGCGCGTGCCTGCTTCAGCGGCTTGCCGGTGTCGCGCGCCTCGATCGCCGCGAGTTCCTCGATGGAATCGGCCACGCGTGCCGACAGCCGCATCAGCACGCGGCCGCGCTCGGCGGCGCTCGCGGCGCCCCATGCACCCGCGAATGCGTCGCGGGCCGCGGCGACCGCGCGCTCGATGTCGGGCGCGGTGCCGCGCGCGATCGTCGCGAACGGCTGGCCGTCGGACGGATCGACGACCGCGATCGTTTCCAGTTGCGCGGGCAACGTCCATTCGCCCGCGATGAAATGCTTCGCCTCTTCCATGCCTGCTCCTGTCGTTCGACGGCCGGACATCCGGAACGATTATCGCGCCGATCGTCATCCGGACGCCACCGGTCGATTGGCTATAATGGCGCATTCCGTTGAGGGACGCCTGCGGCGGTGCATCGGCCGCGGCGCCCTGTCCCGAATTCCCATCGACCTACAGAGAACGCTCATGAGCTTCAATCATGTTCCGGCCGGCAAGGACCTGCCGCAAGATTTCAACGTGATCATCGAGATTCCCGCGCAAAGCGATCCGGTGAAGTACGAGGCGGACAAGGAGCTGGGCCTCCTCGTCGTCGACCGCTTCATCGGCACGGGCATGCGCTATCCGGTGAACTACGGCTACATCCCGCAGACGCTGTCGGGCGACGGCGATCCGGTCGACGTGCTGGTGATCACGCCGTTCCCGCTGCTGGCCGGCTCGATCGTGCGTTCGCGCGTGCTCGGCATGCTGCAGATGACCGACGAGTCGGGCGTCGACGCGAAGCTGGTCGCGGTGCCGCACGACAAGATCTGCCCGATGACGGCGAACCTGAAGTCGATCGACGACGTGCCCGAGTACCTGAAGGATCAGATCAAGCACTTCTTCGAGCAATACAAGGCGCTCGAGAAGGGCAAGTGGGTGAAGGTCGAAGGCTGGGCCGGCATCGAAGCCGCGCACAAGGAAATCACCGACGGCGCCGCGAACTACAAGAAGTAAGCGGCGCGCCGGCCCGACGGCCGGTTCGTGTGAAACGCAAACCGCGCGTGTCTCCTCAGGAGGCCGCGCGGTTTTGTTTTGCGCGCGCGGTTTTCTTGCTTGCGGAAGGGGATGCGGGCGCGGGCGGCGTAGTGGTGGTCGGTGTGTCCTTCGCGCGTTTGGCGCGGCGTGGGACGACGGAGATTTCGGTGGCTTCGGTGGCCTCAGTGGCCTCGGTGGATTTCGCGGCCGACGGACGGCGGCGAGCCGGTGCGGGTGCGAGGGCGTCGCGTCCGTTCGTGACCGGCTTGCTGCTGGCCGCCAACGCTTTTCTTTTCGACGACGGGGGCGCGGCCTGTTGGTCTTTTTTTGGCGGCGTGCCGCGCGACGAGGTCTTTTTTACGACCGCATTGCCGCCGGTCTTCGCGCGCTTCGCGACCGGCTCGGCTTTCTCGGCTTTCTCGGTCTTCGCAGCAGGCTGCTCCATTTCAGCCATCTTCGTCGCGCTATCGACGTTCTCCGCCTTTGCCTTCACCTTCTTCCGCCCGCGCGCACCCGCCTTCAACCCGGCAACCTCGCCGCTCCCGTCGACCGTCACCCCCGCCGGCAGCACCGATTCCAGCGTCAGCAACCCTGCCGCCAGCTCACGCTTCTGCGCGGGCGTGAGCCGCTTCACCCAGTATTCGGCGCGCGACGCGCTCGACCGGTCGGGCAGCGGAAACGACGCGAGCACCGCGCGCGGCTTGCGCGAGCGCGTGTAGCGCGCGCCCTTGCCGGCCGCGTGTTCGTCGAAGCGCGCGGCAACGTCGGTGGTGATGCCCGTGTAGACGCTGTCGTCGGCGCATTCGATCAGATACAGAAACCAGGACATGGCAGGGCGGCGGGATGCGAAGCCGCCAGTGTCTCAGAAAAGCCGGGCGTCATCGCAGTCCATCACCGTGCCCGTCGCGAAAGCGGCTCGGCGCCGCGCCGAGTTCGCGCGTGAAGAAGCGCGTGAACGCGCTCGTCGAACGGAAGCCGACCCGCACGCCGATCTCGCCGATCGGCAACTGCGTATTCAGCAGCAGGTCGCGCGCCTCGCCGAGCCGCGCCTGCGCGACGAGCGCGTGAAAGCCGACCGCTTCGCGATGCAGCCGCCGGCGCAGCGTCCAGCGCGACATCGCGAAGCGTGTGCACACGTACTGCATCAGCGTGTCGGTCGGCACGTCGGCATCGTCGGAGGTACGCAGCCAGTCGCGCACGCATTGCTCGACGGACGAGCCGAATGTCGAGCGCACGCGAACCCGGTCGCGCGCGGCGTCGGCCGCGTGGCGCTGGATGCCGGCGAGCGGCGCGTTGTAGCGCTCGAACGGCGTGTCGAAGTGCGCGGAGCGCAGCACGATGCGGTTGTGCGCGGCATCGAACGACACCGGCGCGCCGAGCATGTCGCGCAGCGCGGCCGCGGGCGCGAACGCACGGCCGGCAAATTCGGCGTCGTCGACGCGCACGTGCGGATCGTACAGGCGAGCGAGCGCCGCGAGGATCGCGAGGTTCGCGAGCGCGCTGCCCGCGTGCAGGCCGTCTCCTTCGTTCACGTATTCGAGCGCGATCGCATCGCCGTTCTCGTGCGCGAAGACCCAGTCGACGTTGCCGATCAGCTCGCGATAGTGCAGGTAAGCGTGCAGCGCGTCGCGCAGCGTCGGCGCGTTGCACGTGACGCCCGCGAGCTCGGGGAACGGCACCAGCCACGGCACGGCCTGCGGCGGCGAGCGGTGCCAGGACAGTGGCCACGCGCTCGTCAGCCGCATCGCGGCGACGTGCTGGTCGCCCGCGATGCGGCGCGTGTCGTCGGCGAGCTCGGCCGGCCCGATGCCGAGCGTCTCGTAGAGCGGCGCGATGTCGATGCCGTTCGCGCGCGCGTCTTCGCACAGCCAGCGGTAGATCCGGACGGATACCGATTTCTGTCGCAACTCCATGTCTGTCTCCCTGTCGTCATGTCGTTCGGGTTTGTCCCCGCTGCGAGAGGTCAACGCATGCTCCTGCCGGTCAAGCGTGGTGACCGGTCGATTTTTAGACTCGGACGCTGGAGTGTGGCGACCAGTACAACAGATCGATTCAGGAGGATCAATGAAAACTTCGCTGTTCCGGTGTTCGACAATTGCGTCCGCGTGCGCGCTCACGGTGCTGCTCGCGTCGTGCGGCGGCGACGACATTCACGCGGGCCCGGTCGCGCCGGCCGACCCCGATGCCGCAGCCGACCAGCGCGCGGCCACGCTCGTCGCGCAACTGACGACCGACGAAAAGCTGCAGCTCGTGCACGGTACGGGCATGCCCGCGCTCGACCTGGGCGGCCCGTTTCCGGCCGACGCGCTGAACGGCGCGAGCTACATCCCGGGCGTGCCGCGGCTCGGCATTCCGGGCGTCAGCAGCGCGGATTCGGCGGGCGGCGTGAACGTCAAGAACGCGCGCGTGACCGCGCTGCCCGCACCGGTCGCACTCGCGGCAACGTGGGACCCGGCGCTCGCGGGCACCTACGGCACGCGCATCGCGCTCGAATTGCGCGCGCTCGGTTTCGCGGAAGGGCTCGGCGGCGGCGTGAACCTCGCGCGCGAACCGCGCAACGGCCGCACGTTCGAGTACATGGGCGAGGATCCGGTGCTCGCGGGCACGCTGAGCGCCGCGCGCACGAACGCGACGCAGGCGCAGAAGGTGATCGCGACGATCAAGCATTTCGCGTTCAACGACCAGGAAACCAACCGGATGACGATCGATTCGGTCGTCGACGAACGGACCATGCGCGAGGCCGAACTGCTCGCGTTCGAGATCGGCGTGAAGGGCGGCCAGCCGGGCAACGTGATGTGCTCGTACAACAAGCTGAACGGCGTGTATGCGTGCGAGAACCCGTATCTGCTGACGACGGTGCTAAAGAACGAGTGGGGCTTCAAGGGCGTCGTGCAGTCGGACTGGGGCGCGACGCATTCGACGGTCGCGGCCATGCAGGCGGGGCTCGACGAGGAACAGCCGGGCGCGGCCGACGACGGCAACGCGCCGCTCGGTTCCTACTTCAATACGAAGCTGCGTGCGGCGCTGCAGGCCGGCAGCGTGTCGGTCGCGCGGCTGAACGACATGGTGCAGCGCAAGCTGCGCACGCTGATCCGCATCGGCGTGATGGACGCGCCGCCGAAGGCGGGCGGTGCGATCGACGAAGCTGCCGGCAACGCCGATGCGCTCGCGATCGCACGGCAATCTGCGGTGCTGCTGAAGAACGCGGCCGCGCCCGGCGATGCGCAGCCCGTGCTGCCGCTGGCGGCCGGTGCGCTCAAATCGGTCGTCGTGATCGGTGGGCATGCGGATGCGGGCGTGCTGTCGGGCGGCGGCTCGGGCGCGGTGCCGGCGATCGACGGCAATGCAGTGACGACCTGCCAGCAGCCGGCCGACACGCTGTTCGGCGGCTGCGCGACCTGGTACAAGTCCGCGCCGCTCGCGGCGATTCGCGCGAAGGCGCCGAACGCATCGGTCAGCTATCTCGACGGGACCGACGCGAACGCCGCCGCGACCGTGGCCGCGCAGGCCGATGTCGCGATCGTGTTCGCGACGCAGTGGCAGACGGAAGGGCTCGACCTGGCGAGCCTGTCGCTGCCCGATGCGAAGGCCGATCCGTACAACCAGCAGTACGACCAGAACGCGCTGATCGCCGCGGTCGCGGCGAAGGCGAAGCGCACGATCGTCGTGCTCGAGAACGGCAGCCCCGTGCTGATGCCGTGGCTCGCGAACGTGCACGGCGTGCTCGACGCGTGGTATCCGGGCGTGCAGGGCGGCCAGGCGATCGCGGACCTGCTGTTCGGCGACGCGAACCCGTCGGGCCGGCTGCCGCTGACGTTCCCGAAGCAGGAGGCCGACCTGCCGCAACAGGCGATCGACCCGGCGAGCCAGCAATCGGTCTATGCGGAAGGGCTCGCGTACGGCTACCGCTGGTTCGACGCGAAGGCGATCGAGCCGCTGTTCCCGTTCGGCTATGGGTTGTCGTACACGACATATGCGCTTTCCGGGATGGCCGCGCGGGCCGACGGATCGGGCAACGTGACGGTTGGCGTGACGGTGGCGAACACGGGCGCGCGGGCCGGCGTGCACACGGTGCAGATCTACGCGGCGCTGCCCGCATCGCTCGGCGAACCGCCGAAGCGGCTCGTCGGCTGGGCGAAGGTCGCGCTGCAGCCGGGCGAGTCGCGCGCAGTCAGCATTGCGATTCCGTCGCAGCGTTTCGCGACCTGGGATGTGAACACGCATGCATGGCGGGTGAGTGCGGGCAGCTATACGCTCACGGCTGCCGCGTCGTCGCGCGATCCGCAGGCGCTGTCGCAGGCGGTGTCGCTCGCGGCGCGCTGACCGGCCGCGTCATGCGCCGGGCAGGCCCGGGGCGGCGCCCCGGCCGGCCCGGCGCCGAATTCGCCCGATGCGGGCCGGCGCACGTGCCGTCTCGCGCTACTCGGTGCCGCGCCGGAACGGATCGTGTTCGCGCAGTTCGTCGACGTACGCGTGGATATGCTCGGTCTCGCGTTCGAGAAAGCGCGCGACCGCATCCGAGAACGCCGGGTGCGCGAGCCAGTGCGCGGAGTGCGTGACGGTCGGCAGGAAGCCGCGCGCGAGCTTGTGCTCGCCTTGCGCGCCGCCTTCGAACGTGTCGAGCCCGGCCTCGATGCAGAATTCGAGCAACTGGTAGTAGGCCGTTTCGAAATGCAGGCAGGGCACGTGCTCGAGCGCGCCCCAGTAGCGGCCGTACAGCGTGCCGCCGCCGTGCTCGCCGCGCCGGTAGACGGCGAGCGCACTCGCGATCGGTTTGCCGTCGGCTTCCGCGATCACGAGCAGCAGGTTCTCGGGCATCGTCGCGCCGATCGTGCGGAAGAACTCGAGGTTCAGGTACGGGCTCGAAAAGTGTTCGCGGTAGGTCTGCCGATAGCAGCGCGAGAAGAAGCGCCAGTCGGCGTCGGTGATCTGGTCACCGGTGAGCCGCCTGAACGTCACGCCCGCATCGTGCACCTTGCGCCGCTCCGCGCGGATGTTCTTGCGCTTCTTCTGCTCGAGCGTGGCGAGGAAATCGTCGAAGTGGCGGTAGCCGTCGTTGAGCCAGTGAAACTGCACGCCTTCGCGCAGCATCATCCCCATCGATTCGAGCAGCCGCGCTTCGTCGCCGGTCGGAAACAGCACGTGCAGCGACGACACGTCGCTCTGCTCGGCGAATGCGAGCAGCGTGGCCGCGAGCCGGCGGCGCGCGTCGTCGTCGGCCGCGAGCAGGCGCGTGCCCTGCACCGGCGTGAACGGCACCGCGCACAGCAGCTTCGGGTAGTAGGGCAGGTCGTTGCGCTGGTACGCGTCGGCCCATGCCCAGTCGAACACGTATTCGCCGTACGAATGCTGCTTCGCGTAGACGGGCGCGGCGGCAACGAGGCGGCCGGTGCCCGCATCGGTCAGCGTGACGAAGTGCGGCGACCAGCCGGTATCGTCGACCGCGCAGCGCGCGACATGCAGCGCGTCGAGGAATTCGTGGCGCAGGAACGGCGTCGGCTGCGCGTCGCGCGCGAGCAGCGCGTTCCATTCGTCGGCCGGCACCTCCGCGGGGGACGACAGGATGCCCGTGCGATAATCGATGCGTTCGTGTTTCAAGCGTGAATCCGTACCGTTGGATGTTGCCGGATGCGTGCCGCCGTGGCCCGCACCGGGACGATTTCGTCAGCCGTTCAGGGCGCGCCGCCGGGCTGCGCCGACCCCGTCATGAAGACCCGACTCGCTCTCGCCCAGATCAACGTCACCGTCGGCGATTTCGCCGGCAACGTCGCGCGGATCGTCGCGGCCGCGCGCGCCGCGCACAACGATGGTGCGCAACTGATGGTCGCGCCCGAACTCGCGCTGTCCGGCTATCCGCCGGAAGACCTGCTGCTGCGGCCTGCGTTCTACGCGGCGGCGGCGGCCGCGCTCGACGCGCTCGCCGACGCGCTGAAGGCGTTCGACGGGCTCGCGGTGCTGGTCGGCCATCCGTTGCGCGACGTGGGCGGCGCTCCGCTCGCGCCAGCCGTCGATGGTAATGCAAACCGCCCGATCGAGCGCGGCGTGCCGCCCACCGACACCTTCAACGCGGTGTCGCTGATCGTCGGCGGCGAGATCGCCGGCACCTACCGCAAGCAGGATCTGCCCAATGCCGAGGTGTTCGACGAGAAGCGCTATTTCGCGACGGACGCCGAGCCGCTCGTGTTCGAGCTCAACGGCGTGAAATACGGTGTGATCATCTGCGAGGACGCGTGGCATGCATCGGCCGCGCAGATCGCGAAGGCGGCCGGCGCGCAGGTGCTGCTGATCCCGAACGGCTCGCCGTACCACATGAACAAGGAAGCGGTGCGCATCGACATCCTGCGCGCGCGGATCCGCGAGACCGGGCTGCCGATGGTGTACGTGAACCTCGTCGGCGGCCAGGACGAACTCGTGTTCGACGGCGGCTCGTTCGTGCTCGACGCGCAGGGCGCGCTCGTCGCGAAGATGCCGCAGTTCGACGAAGGGCACGCGATCGTCGAATTCGACGGTGCGCGGCCGCTGCCGGGCGCGATCGCGCCGGAGCTGTCGACTCATGCGCAGGTGTACCGCGCGCTCGTGACCGGTGTGCGCGACTACATCGGCAAGAACGGGTTTCCCGGCGTGCTGATCGGGCTGTCGGGCGGCGTCGATTCGGCGCTGGTGCTGGCCGTCGCGTGCGATGCGCTCGGGCCCGAACGCGTGCGCGCGGTGATGATGCCGTCGCGCTTCACGGCCGACATCTCGACCACCGATGCAGCGGAGATGGCGCGGCGCGTCGGCGTGCGCTACGACGAGATCGCGATCGCACCGATGTTCGACGCGTTCCGCGCGGCGCTCGCGGGCGAGTTCGCGGGCCGCGCGGAAGACGCGACGGAGGAGAACATCCAGGCGCGCATCCGCGGCACGCTGCTGATGGCGCTGTCGAACAAGTTCGGCTCGATCGTGCTGACGACCGGCAACAAGAGCGAGATGGCGGTCGGCTACTGCACGCTGTACGGCGACATGGCCGGCGGCTTCGCGGTGATCAAGGACATCGCGAAGACGCTCGTGTACCGGCTCTGCCGCTATCGCAACGAGACGGCCGACTACGCGCTGCGCGACGTGATTCCCGAGCGGATCCTGACGCGCGCGCCGTCGGCCGAGCTGCGCGAGAACCAGACCGACCAGGACAGCCTGCCGCCGTACGACGTGCTCGACGCGATCATGCGGATGTACATGGAAGAAGACCGGCCGCTCGCCGAGATCGTCGCGGCCGGCTATGCGCAGGCCGACGTCGAACGCGTGACGCGGCTCATCAAGATCAACGAATACAAGCGCCGCCAGGCGCCGATCGGCATCCGCGTCACGCACCGCGCATTCGGGCGCGACTGGCGCTATCCGATCACGTCGCGCTTTACCGAGCGTCTCGACTGACCCGCGCACGGCTTACAATCGGGATCGCGATTTTTCATCCAAACGAGCATCGAGGGACAACCATCATGAAACGCATCACAGCCATCATCAAGCCGTTCAAGCTGGACGAAGTCCGCGAAGCGCTCGCCGAGGTGGGTCTCACGGGCCTGACCGTGACGGAAGTGAAGGGCTTCGGCCGCCAGAAGGGGCATACCGAGCTGTATCGCGGCGCCGAATACGTGGTCGACTTCCTGCCGAAGATGAAGATCGAGGTGGTCGTCGCGGAAGCGCAGGTTGACCAGGTGATCGATGCGGTGATCGGCGCGGCGCGCACCGGCAAGATCGGCGACGGCAAGATCTTCGTGTCGGACGTCGAACGCGTGATCCGCATCCGCACCGGCGAAGAGAACGAAGCGGCCGTCTGAGCGCCGTATGCATCGGTGGGCCGCGTCAGGGCCCGTCATTGGCGTGAACAGGCCCCAAGCCGGCCCGCCAATAAAAAACGGTGCGATACCCGGTAGGGTACCGCACCGATACGCGCCTCTCGCAGCAGCGTGGAAAGTGTTGCCGAATCGTTCTTTGGACGGCGCCTGATCAGAACAGGTGCTGGATGCCGGCGTAGACGCCGGTCTGGCTGCCGCCCGGATGCGGGTTGCCCGTCGACACGGCCGTGCCGGCGCCGTTCGCGTTCAGGCTGAAGTTGGCCGTCGAGCTGTTGCGCACCGTCGCGACCTGCACGTCGAACAGCGTGCGCTTCGAGATGTTGTACGAACCGCCGACCGTGTAGATGTTCGCGTTGCCGCCGCCGTGGTTCGCGTTCACGTGATACACGGCCGCGATCAGCGCTGCCGCCGGCGTCGCTTGCCACGTCACGCCGCCCCAGACCTGCTGGGTGCCGGTGATGCCGTTGTTGACGGCCGGGCCGCCGCTGCCGTCCGCGTGCGACGACTGGTAGGCAGCCTGCAGCTTGAACTGGCCGAGGAACACGTTCGCGCCCGCGAAGTATTCACGCGAGTAGTTGAACACGTCCGAGAAGCGGCCGTTGCTGTCGCGCGTTTCGTCGTAGATGCCGCGCAACTGGAACAGCGAGTTCGTGTAGGTGATCTGCGCGCCGGCTGCACGGCCCGGCTGGCCGGACGTCGTGTTGCCGTTGAAGCTGGTGGAGTTCGAGAACGCGAACTGGCCGTAGAAGTCGAGGCCGTAGAACTGCGGCGACTGGTACGACACGTTGTTGCTGGTCTTGTTCCAGTTGCGGCCGCGCACGAGCGATGCCGACGACCAGCTCGACTGACCCAGCGGGTCGAAGTCCCACACGCCGTTCGCGATCGCGAGTTCGCGACCGAACAGCAGCGTACCGTAGCGGTCGTTCGAGATGCCGACCGTCGCGAAACGATCCCAGATCGAGCCGGACGTGCCGAGACCGCCGGTCATCGTGTTGAACGCGCCTTCGAGGTGGAACACGACCTTGTTGCCGCCGCCGATGTCTTCGCTACCCTTCAAGCCCCACAGGCTGGTGCCCCAGTCGCCGCTTTCCGCGCGCACTCGGTGGCCGTCTTGCAGGCCGTTCATGTACTCGATGCCTGCATCCAGGCGGCCATACAGCGTGACGCTGCTCTGCGCGTGCGCCGTTACCACCCCAGCAGCCATCAGCGCGGCCGCGACCAAAGCTTTCTTCATCATCTCCTCCATACCCTGTCAAAAAGTCAACCCAGACTGCACGAGATGCCCGGAGCGCGAGCGCCGGGCAAAAGCGGGATAACCAGGGAGACCTCGTGCAGGGCCGGTAAGCGCAGCACGCGGGCAAGCGGACGGAAAACCGTTGAGCGGTCCCGCGCAGCCGGGTCGGCCTGCGGGGTCTCCTTGTAGTGTCGTGAAGCTAAACTACATTTCACGAACTTCGTTTTGCTACTTTGGTTACTAATTTAGCAAAAATACAATTTTGTGGCGATGGAAATCGTTGTTTGACTAACAGCTGTCGCCAAATTGCCATGCAACAGGTGCCATAAGGGTTCGCAATTACCGGAAAACCCTTGTCCCGCAAGGGAGACACGAATTCCGCGAAGATGGGTCAAGGATTGCCACTATTGACGTTGTCGGGGCGCAGGCGTAAGCGCGAAAGAGGCGAAATTGGTAAGTATTTCGTAATGGATTGGCGGCCGTCGGATGTCGCTGCCCAGTGCCTGCAACGCCCGTCGCGCAAGGCGCGGGGCCGCTGCGCGTGGCATTCAGCCGGGGCCCGGCCGTGCATCGAGCAGTTGCGCGCGAATCCAGCGGTGCGCATCGGTGCGCGCATGCTTCGCGTGCGAGTAGACCTTCACCGTGTAGCGCGGGATCTCGAACGGCGCCGGGAAGATGCGGATCGGCGCCGCGTGCCGTAGCGCTTGCGCGGCGCGGTTCGGCACGGTCATCAGGAGTGCGGATTCCGCGATCACGAACGGCGCGGCGAGCACGGTCGGCAACTGCACGGCCACTTGCCGCGCGAGGCCGAGCCGGTCGAGCACGTAGTCGACGACGCCGCGCGATTCGTTCCACGGCGTGACGACCACGTGGCGTGCCGCCAGGTAATGGTCGAGCGTCAGCCGCCGGCGGATGTCCGGATGCGCGGCACTCGCGATCACGACGTAGTCGTCAGAGAACCAGTCGAAATCCTCGATGCCCGGCGTGTCGGCGGCCGATTCCTCGTGATAGCCGAGCGCGAAATCGATGCGGCCGGCCGCCAGCTCGTCGACGGAAATCTTCCGGTCGGAATGCACGACGCGGATCCGCAACCGCGGTGCGACGTGCTGGATGCGCGCGAGGAACGCCGGCAGCACCGCGAACGCCGTGTAGTCGGTCGCGGCGAACACGAACGTGCGGTCGCTTTGTGCGGGATCGAAGCGGCGCGCGCGGGCGAGCCCCTTCGACATCGTGTCGAGCGCGTCGCCGGCCCACGTGGCGATGTCGTCGGCGCGCACGGTCGGCTGCATCTCGTTGCCGAGGCGCACGAACAGCGCGTCGCCTATCGCGTCGCGCAGCCGCGCGAGCGCGTGGCTCAGCGCGGACGGGCTCATCGCAAGCTCGTGCGCGGCCGCGGCGACCGACCGGTGGCGGTACAGCGCGTCGAACGCGAGCAGCAGGTTCAGGTCGAGACGGCGCAGGTCGGGATGCATCATGTTCAGGTCGAGATGAAGAAACTGCACTTCCTGCAGGCACGGCGTGAACGTAGCATGACGGTCTGATCGGCGCCAGCGCTGTTGTGCGGCGCCGCTTTCCGTTTCAAGTCCGGGCCGGAGGAGGGCTCAACCCGTGCAAATCGACATCCGTACCGCCACCGTCGCCGACGTGCCGCTGATCCTGCGTTTCATTACCGAGCTGGCCGTCTACGAGAAGGCGGAGCACGAAGTGATCGCGACGCCCGCGTCGCTCGAGCGCAGCCTGTTCGGCGAAGGGTCGCCGGCGCGTGCGCTGGTGTGCGAGGTCGACGGCGAGCCGGCCGGCTTCGCCGTGTATTTCTTCTCGTATTCGACGTGGCTTGCCCGGCAGGGGCTCTATCTCGAGGATCTGTACGTGTCGCCGCGCTTTCGCGGCGCGGGCGCCGGGCTGCGGCTGCTGAAGGCGCTCGCGCGGATCGCGGTCGAATCGGGCTGCGGGCGATTCGAATGGAGCGTGCTCGACTGGAACGAGCCGGCGATCCGCTTCTACGAGAGCGTCGGCGCCGCACCGCAGAGCGAGTGGGTGCGTTACCGGCTCGCGGGCGACGAATTGCGCGCGTTTGCCGACAGCGCGCCGGTGAGCGCCGCGTAAACGAAATACGGGCGCCGCGGGGCGCCCGTTCGCACGTCGCGCACGTCGTGCGTTACTTGAGGCTGCCCGACAGGAACCCGCGCAGGCGTTCGCTCTTCGGGTTGGCAAACACCTCGGCCGGCACGCCTTCTTCCTCGACGCGACCCTGGTGCAGGAACATCACGTGGTTCGACACGTTGCGCGCGAAACCCATCTCGTGCGTGACGACGATCATCGTGCGGCCTTCCTCGGCAAGCTTCTGCATCACCTTCAGCACTTCGCCCACCAGCTCCGGGTCGAGCGCCGACGTCGGCTCGTCGAACAGCATCACGTCCGGATGCATCGCGAGCGCACGCGCGATCGCGACGCGCTGCTGCTGGCCGCCCGACAGGTGCGACGGATACTGCTTCTCGACGCGCGGCGCGAGGCCGACCTTCTCGAGATACGCGCGCGCCCGCTCCTCGGCTTCCTTCTTCGGGATGCCGAGCACGTTCACCGGTGCTTCCATCACGTTCTCGATCACGTTCATGTGCGACCAGAGATTGAAGTGCTGGAACACCATCGACAGCTTGGTGCGCACGCGCTGCAACTGCTTCGGATCGGCCGCGCGCAGCGCGCCCGCCTTGTCGAGCGCGGTGCGCACTTCCTCGCCGTCGACGAAGATGCGGCCGGCATTCGGCTGTTCGAGGAAGTTGATGCAGCGGAGCATCGTGCTCTTGCCGGAGCCGGACGAGCCGATCACGCTGATCACGTCGCCCGAGTTCGCCTTCAGCGACACGCCCTTGAGCACCTCGTTGTCGCCGTACCGCTTGTGCAGATCGTCGACGAAAAGCTTCTGAGTCTGGGAGTTCATCAATAGTCCTGCGAAAACTTACTTGCCTTGCGGGCGCAGATACGCGAGCCAGCGGCGCTCCGCCTGGCGGAACAGCCACACGAGCGCGAACGAGATCACGAGGTAGAGCAGGGCGGCGATGCCGAACGCATGGAACGACATGTAGGTCGCCGAGTTCACGTCGCGGGCGATCTTCAGGATGTCCGGCACGGTCGCGGTAAACGCCACCGTTGTCGCGTGCAGCATCAGGATCACTTCGTTGCTGTACAGCGGCAGCGCGCGGCGCAGCGCCGACGGCAGGATCACGCGGCGATACATCGTGAACGGCGTCATCCCGTACGCGCGCGCGGCTTCGATCTCGCCGTACGACGTCGCCTTGATCGCGCCCGCGAAGATCTCGGTGGTGTACGCGCAGGTATTCAGCGTGAACGCGAGCAGCGTGCAGTGCATCCCGTCGCGGAAGAACGCGTCGAGCACCGGCGTGCCGCGCACGGCCTGCAGGCTGTAGAGGCCCGTGTAGCAGAGCAGCAGCTGCACGTAGAGCGGCGTGCCGCGGAACACGTACGTGTAGAGCCACACGGCGCTCGACAGCCACTTCCTCTTCGACACGCGCGCGACCGCGAGCGGCACCGACAGGCAGAAGCCGAGGCCGATCGATACGACGAGCAGCCACAGCGTGATCGCGACACCGGTGATGCGATAGCCGTCGGTGTAGAGATAGTTGCGCCAGTATTCTTGGATGAGTTCGATCATAGGTCAGCCTTGCGGACACCGGTCGAGTAGCGCTTTTCGAGCCATATCAGCACGAAGTTCGAGATCGTCGTGATGGCGAGGTAGACCGCTCCCGCGATCAGCGTGAAGAAGAAGAACCGCAGCGTACCCTTGCCGGCGTCCTGCGACGCCTTCACGACGTCGGCCAGGCCGATGATCGACACGAGCGCGGTCGACTTCACGAGCACCTGCCAGTTGTTGCCGATGCCCGGCAGCGCGAAGCGCATCATCTGCGGGAACATGATCCGCGTGAACACCTGCCAGCTCGTCATCCCGTACGCGCTGCCGGCCTCGAGCTGGCCGCGCGGCACCGACAGGAACGCGCCGCGGAACGTCTCGGTGAAGTACGCGCCGTAGATGAAGCCGAGCACGAGCACGCCGGCGAGGAACGGATCGATGTCGATCTGGTCCCAGCCGAGCGCGTCGGTCGCCATGTTCAGCCAGATCTGCAGGCTGTAGAACAGCAGCAGCATCAGCACGAGGTCGGGTACGCCGCGGATCAGCGTCGTATAGACGGTGCCGACGCCGTTCGTCACGCGGTTGCGCGACAGCTTCGCACCCGCGCCGAGCAGACCCAGCAGGAACGACAGCGCAAGCGAAAGCACCGCCAGTTTGACGGTTTGCCAGGTGCCTGCGAGGATCAGCGGGCCGTAACCTTGTAGAAACATATGTGGTCCTTGACGGCGCACGCAGTGCGCCGCGAAAGACGCGTCCGCCAAGCAGCGCGGAACGCCCCGTGCGTATCATGACCGTCCGCCCCGGCAACGGTGCCGGGCGAGCCCGTCGCGCGAGCGGCGGGCAAGGGGGCGGGCGGCGCGTGGTTGACTGCCTGTACTGCCCGGACGCGGGGCCGCCCCCGCATCCGTTGCTTCTTCTTGTCGGCGCTCAGCGGGCCGCAGCCGAATAGACGCTGAACGAGAAGTACTTGTGCGACAGCCGGTCGTACGTGCCGTCCTTGTGCATGTCGGCCAGCGCCTGGTTGATCTTGAGCTTCAGGTCCGTATCTTCCTTGCGCAGGCCGATCGCGGTGCCGTCGCCGATCGTCTTCGGATCCTTCACTTCCGGCCCGGCGAACGCGAAGCCCTTGCCGCGCGGCGTGCGCAGGAAGCCGTAGTCGGCCTGCAGCTCGTCCTGCAGCGTCGCGTCGAGGCGGCCCGAGCCGAGATCGGCATAGACCTGGTCCTGGTTCTGGTAAGGAATGATCGTCACGCCCTGCGGTTCCCAGTACGCCTTCGCGTAGGTTTCCTGCGTCGAGCCCTGCTCGACGCCGACGCGCTTGCCCTTCAACGACGCCACCGTCGGCAGCAGCGGCGAGCCGGTCTTCGCGATCATCCGCGCCGGTGCGTCGTACACCTTGTCGGAGAAGTCGATCTGCTCACGGCGCTTGTCCGTGACGGTCAGCGACGACACGATGACGTCGTACTTCTTCGCCTTCAGCGCCGGGATGATCCCGTCGAGGTCCTGCGCCACCCACACGCATTTCACGTTGATCCGCTTGCAGATCTCCTTGGTGAGATCGACGTCGAAACCGACGATCTCGCCGCTCGGCGCGGTCGACTCGAACGGCGGGTAGCTGGCATCGACGCCGATCCGCACGGTCTTCCACTCCTTCGCGAAGGCGCTGCCCGCCACGAGGGCGAGGGCGGCGCACAGGGCGGCCTTCTTCATTTCCATCCTTCTGTTTTTCCGGGGGCGCTCGCGGCCGGTGGGACCGGGCGCCGCGGCGTATTCTAGACGGCCAAAATTCGCCGATCGGCGTTCTGGCGATGGCGGCCGCCGGACGGGCGAACGCCAAAAGGGCGGTATTTTACCCGAACGCGATACCCGGAAAACGGCAATCCGGCGCGATCGATCGATTCTTCGATTCGGCTGTTGCGGTAATCGCAGTATTCGCAACGGGTATTGTGTCAATTGCAGCCGCGGATGCAACGATGCGGTGCGCGGTCGACGGATTGTGGCGTGGTCGACGCAACCTTACAGTTGGAGCACGCCAGAAATAGTGCGTCTCACGGAGTGCCGCCCCATGTTCCAGATCCGTCGCGCCGCCGATCGCGACCAGCGCAGCCACGGCTGGCACGAATCCCACCACAGCTTTCCCCGCGCCGCCGGTCGTGGCGGCGCGCCGGCGTTCGGCGCGCTGCGCGAACTGAACGAGGAGTGCATCGCGCCGACCCGCGGCTTCGGCATGCGTCCGTACCGCGACGCGGAAATCGTCACCTACGTGCTCGACGGCGCGCTTGCGTACCGCGACAGCCTCGGCAGCGGCGCGATCGTCCGCGCGGGCGGCGTACAGCGCACGAGCGCCGGCACGGGCATCATGCTGAGCGAAACCAACGCGTCGCGCGACCAGCCGCTGCGCCTGCTGCGGATCTGGCTCGCGCCGGCCGGGCCGGGCGGCCGGCCCGGCTACGTGCACACGCGCTTTGCCGACGACGACCGGCGCGGCCGGCTGCGGCTCGTCGCGTCGCCGGACGGCGACGACGGCTCGCTGCCGGTGCACGCGGATGCACGAATCTTCGCGGGATGGATCGACGGCGACGAGCGGGCGGCGTTCGACGTGCCGGCCGGCCGCCGCGTCTACGCGCATGTGGCGCGCGGCGAGGTGGAGATCAACGGCCGCGCGCTGGCGGCGGGCGATGGCGCGGGCATCGGCGGCGTGGACGCGGTCACGTTCGCGCGCGGCCGGGCGGCCGAGGTGCTGCTGTTCGACGTCGCCTGAACGAAAAAGGGGGCGCGAGCCTGCGCCCGCGTCCCCTTCGGCGCCGCTCCGGGGAGCGGCTTGCCGGCTTACTGCGCCGGCGCCGACGCGCCCTTGGCCGCGCGATGCTGCTCCCAGCGTTCCTTCATCTTCTCGTGGCGCTGCTGCATCTGCGCGAACTGCTGCTTGAGCGCCGTGCTGACCGTGGTCTTCTGCTGGTCGTTCAGCCCGTTGTAGAACGCGAGCCATGCGGCGGACGTCTGCTCGCGCAGTTGCGCGTTCTGCTGTTCGGCCTGCTGGCGCGCGGCGTGCAGCGCGCTCAGGTCGAGGATCGGCTGGTTCTGTTGCGCCTTGAACTGCTCGCGCATCTGCTCGTGGCTCTTGCGCATCGCATCACGGTTCTGCTTCATCGTGTTGACGGCCGTCTGCCATTGCTGTTCCTGCGACGCGTTGAGCTTCAGCTGGTCGTGCAATTTCATGATCGCGCCGAACGGGCCGCCGTCGTGCCCGTGCATCTGGTGCATGCCGGGGCCGCCCGGCGGCGGCATGTCGTTGGGCTGCGCGGCATGCGCGGTGCCGAAGGCGAGAGCGAGCACAGTGGCGGCCGCGATGGCCACGCGGGAAGTCTTCTTATACATTTCAGAAACTCCTTGTATCCAAAGGGTCCGGCGATGCAGTCCGGGGAAAGCCAGGTACCGCATCCGGTAAGACGCAGGTTAGCGATGCGGGCCCCGGCCGGTGTTACGCGGGGCGGTGGCCCGGTTACCGCGCATTACAGTTCCCTTGCGCGGTAACCCGCAGTAACCCTTTCGTCCCTTTGTTTCGTTCTTCGACTCCGCCCTCGCGCGGTAAACTTCAAGCCATGACTACCCAGATCCTCATCGTCGACGACGACCAAGAACTCCGAGACCTGCTGCGCGACTATCTCGTGCGCCAGGGGATGGAAGTGTCCGTGCTGCACGACGCGGCGACGCTCGAGAAGCGTCTCGAGCGCGAGCGGCCCGACCTGATCGTGCTGGACCTGATGATGCCGGGCGTGGACGGCCTGACCGCGCTGCGCCAGTTGCGCGCGGCCGGCGACGACATCCCCGTGATCATGCTGACCGCGCGTGCGGACGACGTCGACCGTATCGTCGGGCTCGAACTCGGCGCGGACGACTACCTCGGCAAGCCGTTCAACCCGCGCGAACTGCTCGCGCGCGTGCAGGCCGTGCTGCGCCGCCGCCGCGCGACGCCGTCGGCAGCCGCGCCCGAACAGCGCGAGCCGTTCGCATTCGGCCGCTTCGTGCTCGACTTCCAGGGGCGCACGCTGTCGGTCGACGGCAAGCCGGCCACGCTGTCGAGCAGTGAATTCGCGCTGCTGAAGATCTTCGTGAACCATGCGCTGCGCACGCTGACGCGCGAGCGGCTGCTCGAACTGCTGCACGGGCCCGAATACGACGGTACCGACCGCGGCATCGACGTCCAGGTGTGGCGCCTGCGCCGCATCCTCGAAACGGATCCGTCGACGCCGCGCTTCATCCAGACGGTCCGCGGGCGCGGCTACGTGTTCGTGCCCGACGGCGAGGCCCATGCGCAAACCCATTGATTCGCTGTTCGGGCGGCTCGCGCTGCTCGTCGTTGGCGTCCTGCTCCTGTCGCACTTCGCGTGGTTCTTCGCGATGCGGCTCGAGCGCAACCAGATGCAGACGCGTTACGCGGTCGAGGAGGCCGCGTTCCTGGTCGACGCGGTGCGCCAGCACGTCGAGCGCACGCCCGACCAGCCGTTGCCGTCGCGCGTGCGGCTCGTGACGCCGGATAGCGCCGACGTGCCGAACGGCGATCCGTCGAGCCTGCCGGCGGCGCTCAAGCGGTTCCGCGACGACGTGAGCGAGCGGATGCCGCCCGGTACGCGCGTCGAGGTCGGCGCGCCGGGTCATCCTCCGGTGCTGTGGGTGAAGGAGCCGTCTGACCGCAACTGGATCGTGGTGCCCGTGCAGCCGCTGCGTCCGCCGCGCTCGCTCGACCGGATGCTGTTGTGGCTCGGCACGATCTTCTCGGCCGGCGTGATCGCCGCATTGTTCGCGGCCTGGCAGTTGCAGCAGCCGCTGCGCTCGCTGGCGCGCGCGGTCGCGCGCTTCGGCCGCGGGCAGCCGGTGCCGCCGCTGCGCGAGCGCGGCCCGCGCGAGTTGCGCCAGCTCACGCATGGCTTCAACCAGATGGTGGAACAGGTGTCGCAGGCCGACAGCGATCGCGCGGTGATGCTGGCGGGCGTTGCGCACGACCTGCGCACGCCGCTTGCGCGGATGCGGCTGCGCGCGGAAATGATGGACGACGCGCGCTTGCGCGACGGCGTCGTGCGCGACGTCGACTCGATGTCGCACATCGTCGACCAGTTTCTGGTGTTTGCGCACGGCGGGTCCGACCGCAGCGAGCCGGTGCCGGTCGACCAGGCCTGCGAGCGGGTCGCACGCAGCTATCGTGCGGTCGCGCCGAATGCGCCGGCGGTCCAGACGCGGCTCGACGCCGATCCGGGCTTCCGGCTGCCGACGGCGACGCTCGACCGGATCCTGTCGAACCTGCTGGACAACGCGCATGCATACGGCGCGCCGCCCGTGCTCGTCGAGACGGCGCGCACGCCGACCGGCTACGTGTTGTCGGTCAGCGACAGCGGCGGCGGGATCGCACCGCGCGACCTCGCGGCCGCGACGCGGCCGTTCGTGCGGCTCGACCCCGCGCGCGGCGGGAACGGCCACAGCGGGCTCGGGCTCGCGATCGTCGAGCGGCTCGTGCTCAGGCTGGGCGGGGCGTGCGACATCGGCAACCGCCCCGAAGGCGGTCTGCGCGTCGCGATGACGTTTCCGTTCGAGGTCGTGCCGAAGGACGAACCTCACGCACAGGCCGCGTAAGCGGCTGCGGCGCCTGCCCGGGCCGGCAAGCGCCGCGCGGCATCATTCGAACAGCGTGCCGAGCGTCTCGGCTGCGTTGCTGTCGATCGTGTTGTAGGTCACGGTGGTGGCCTCGAAGATGTAGACGGTCGTATAGCGGCCGAGGCGCTCCAGGATTTCCTCCTGCAGCGATTCCGGCACGACGTTCATGTTCAGGTACCACGCCGTCGACGACAGCCGCGTCTGGAACGACCCGTACTCCTGCATCAGTTCGTAGAACGCGTCGGCATCCTGATCGCGGCAGACGATCACCAAGTTTCCTGCCATTCCCTTCCTCCCGCTCGTCGATCGATCCCCAGGGTCGGTTTGCAGATGGGGCGTGCATGCGCAGCCACGAGAACGGCCGCAACAGCCCCCGGGGGCTAGCCCCGATCATACCCGCTTCGCCGCATCCGGCTCGTGACGCCCGACATGGTTTCCACCTGCGTGCGGCTGGCGGGTTCACGGCCGGCCCGGATCACGGCATAATTCGGGCCTGCATGCCGGCCGAACGACTGCGGCCGGGCTGCCCCGTACCGTGCACCCGCCGTCCGCCCGCGCGCCGGGCACGATCCGTGCGCCGCCCGTGGCGGGCGCCGTCGCGCCGCCCCCGGACGGTTGTACCTGAAATACAGGTTGGTGTAGTGTCGTGCCGTCGCGAGCCGACTCGACCGGGCCGCGCGGGGGCGCAGCTTGCACGCGCTGCGCATCGCGCCTGCGCGAGATCGTCAGTCAATCGAATTACCGCGCCCGTGCGCTTTGCCATGAATCAACATCGACTGCCGGCTTCGTTCGGCCTTACCGGGGAGGGCGCCTGATGGACGTCGGATTCTTCAATCCGAACCGGACCGCCAACGCGTCCGCGTGGCGCGTTCTGCCGAACCGGTGGGACTTCATCGCGTTTCCGCTGATCATCTGCCTGCTGGCGATGGCGATCGTCGGCTTCCACGAAACGATGGCACCGATCGGGACCCTGCAGACGCAGAAGATCTCGCTCGATCCGTCGAACCTGCCCGAATACGCGTTGCGCACCACGTTGCGGATGCTCGCGGCGATGGTCGCGTCGCTCGTGTTCACGCTCGTGTACGGCACGCTCGCGGCCAAGAGCCGTCGCGCGGGCATGGTGCTGATCCCGATCCTCGACATCCTGCAGTCGGTGCCGGTGCTCGGCTTTATCTCGTTTACGGTCACGTTCTTCCTCGCGCTGTTCCCGAGCCGCGTGCTCGGCGCCGAGCTCGCGGCGATCTTCGCGATCTTCACGAGCCAGGCATGGAACATGACGTTCAGCTTCTACCAGTCGCTGCGCACGGTGCCGCGCGATCTCGACGAAGTGTCGCGGGGCTTCCACCTGACGTCCTGGCAGCGCTTCTGGAAGCTCGAGGTGCCGTTCTCGATGCCGGGCCTGATCTGGAACATGATGATGTCGATGTCGGGCGGCTGGTTCTTCGTCGTCGCATCGGAGGCGATCACCGTCGGCAACCAGACCATCACGCTGCCGGGGGTCGGCGCATATCTCGCGCAGGCGATCTCGGACAAGAACCTCGGCGCGATCGGCTGGGTGATCCTCACGATGACGGTCGTGATCCTGGCCTATGACCAGTTCCTGTTCCGCCCGCTCGTCGCGTGGGCCGACAAGTTCCGGATGGAGAACACGAGCTCGGGCAACGCGCCGGAGTCGTGGCTGCTCGACCTCGTGCGCCGCACGCGCCTGATCCATCAACTGCTCGTGCCGGCCGGCTGGTTCTTCGCCAAGGCTGCGCGGATTCCGCTGCGCGTGCCGCTGTCGGGTGCGATGCGCTTCGCGCTGCCGCGCGTCGAGAAGAAGGCGTCGCGCACGGTCGACATCGCATGGGCGGCCCTCGTGCTGATCGGCACGGCTTATATCGTGTGGCGCGTCGTCAGCTTCGTGTCGACCGGCGTGACGATGGCCGAGGTCGGCCACGTGCTGGTGCTCGGGCTCATCACGCTGCTGCGCGTGGTCGTGCTGATCGCGATCGCATCGGTGATCTGGGTGCCGATCGGCGTGTGGGTCGGGCTGCGCCCGAAGCTGGCCGAGAAGCTGCAGCCGCTCGCGCAGTTCCTCGCCGCGTTCCCGGCGAACCTGCTGTTCCCGGTGTTCGTGATCGTGATCGCGCGCTTCCACCTGAACCCCGACATCTGGCTGTCGCCGCTGATCGTGCTCGGCACGCAGTGGTATATCCTGTTCAACGTGATCGCCGGCGCAACGTCCTACCCGAACGACTATCGCGAAGCGGCGACAAACTTCCGCATCCGTGGCTGGCAGTGGTGGCGGCAGGCGATCCTGCCCGGCATCTTCCCGTACTACGTGACCGGCGCGATCACCGCGTCGGGCGGCGCGTGGAACGCGAGCATCGTGTCGGAAGCCGTGCAGTGGGGCACCACCAAGATCGAGGCGCACGGCCTCGGCGCGTACATCGCGCAGACCACCGCCGCCGGCGACTTCCCGAAGATCATCCTGGGCATCGCCGTGATGTCCCTGTTCGTCACCCTGTTCAACCGCCTGCTGTGGCGCCCGCTGTATGCCTATGCCGAAGCGAAGCTGCGGCTCGACTGAGACCGATTGAGAGCGAAACGCGATGCACAATCCGAATGCTGTAAACGCCCCCGTCCAGACGTCCCAGCCGCCGCGCCTCGGCGAGGAAATCCTGCGCGTCGATCACGTTTGCCGCGGCTTCAACAAGACGCAGGGCGAACTGCTCGTGCTCGACGATGCGAACCTGTCGCTGCGCGAAGGCGAGATCGTCGGGCTGCTCGGCCGTTCCGGCTCGGGCAAGTCGACGCTGCTGCGGATCATCGCCGGCCTGATCGAACCGACCGGCGGTGAAGTGACCTACCTCGGCCAGCCGCTGCGCGGCCCGGCCGAAGGTGTCGCGATGGTGTTCCAGACCTTCGCGCTGTTCCCGTGGCTCACCGTGCTGCAGAACGTGGAGGCCGGCCTCGAAGCGCTCGGCGTCGGCGCGCGTGAGCGGCGCGAGCGTGCGCTCGCCGCGATCGACCTGATCGGTCTCGACGGTTTCGAGAACGCGTATCCGCGCGAGCTGTCGGGCGGCATGCGCCAGCGCGTGGGCTTTGCGCGCGCGCTCGTCGTGGATCCGACGATCCTGCTGATGGACGAGCCGTTCTCGGCGCTCGACGTGCTGACGGCCGAGACGCTGCGTACCGACCTGCTCGACCTGTGGACGCAAGGGCGGATGCCGATCAAGTCGGTGCTGATCGTCACGCACAACATCGAGGAAGCCGTGTTCATGTGCGACCGGATCCTGGTGCTGTCGTCGAACCCGGGCCGCGTGATCGCCGAGATCAAGGTGCCGTTCAAGCATCCGCGCAACCGGCTCGACCCGGCGTTCCGCAAGCTCGTCGACGATATCTACGCGAAGATGACGGCCCGCCAGACCGGCGAGGCGACGAAGAAGGGGCTCGAGGTCGGCAGCTGGCTGCCGCAGGTGTCGACCAACCTGATGGCCGGCCTGATCGAAACGCTCGCGATGGCGCCGTACCATGGACGCGCCGACATGCCGGAAATCGCGCGCACGCTGCATCTGGAAGTCGACGATCTGTTCCCGATCGCCGAAGTGCTGCAATACCTCGGTTTCGCGGACGTGCGCGAAGGCGACGTGTTCCTGACGCCGCCGGGGCGCGTGTTCGCGGAATTCGGTACGCAGGAACGCAAGCTGATGTTCGCGGATCACCTGCTGAAGCACGTGCCGCTGGCTGCGCGGATCAAGAAGGTGCTGAACGAGCGTCCCGGCCATCGTGCGCCGCGCGTGCGCTTCGAGCAGGAACTCGAGGATTCCCTGTCGGACGGCGCGGCCGAGGAAACGCTCGACGCGGTGATCGACTGGGGCCGTTATGGCGAGATCTTCTCGTACAACGACCAGACCGAGATCTTCAGCCTCGAGGACGTCGAGTCCTGAAGTCTGCAAGTGGATGTGCATGGATTGACATCCGTGTGAACAAAAAAATCAATATAAAACAACGTAGTGTGTGATCGTGTCCTGATTTTTGTGTTGACTTAGATACCTTTGTGTTCGCACATTTTGCCTACATGGTGCCTACTTGAGGCTGGGATGGCAAAGCAAAGTTTTACAGCGGCGCGGGTTGAGGGCTTCGGATGTGAGCCAGGAAAGCAGCAGACAATCCATTGGGATGCAAAGACGCCTGGCTTAGGTTTGCGTGTGACTGCGGCTGGCACGCGGGCCTACGTGTTCGAGTCTCGGCTGTTCGGCAAAACCGTCCGGTTGACCATCGGTGATGCTCGAGCTTGGGATCTCGGTAAGGCTCGCATCGAAGCTGGCAAGTCGAAAAAACGCTGGTTAACGAGGGCAAAGATCCGAGGGAAGTGAGGGCCGACCAACGGGCGGCCCATGAAGCCCGGCGGGCAGAGGCTCGCAGGAAGGACGTAACGTTTGGTGAAGCGTGGGACGATTCCGTGACGGGATGCCGACTGTTTAGTTGCTGGTTGCCTGTCCTGTCGCAAGCGACTCACTTTACGCTTTGGCAAGCCGGGGCCGCTATGATTCCGGTCCCCAAATTGCTAATGATTCGAGCGTTGTCGCCGGGTCTGCTGGGGTGCCGCCAAGGCGTTTTGTCGGGGCAGCGTCACGCGGGATGTGTTCGGTACGGCGAGAAAAGGATCCGGTCGGAGATTTGCTATCCTAGTTCCCATCGTTTCGAGCTGAATACGCATGCATTGAGGCGCTCAAGTGGACCCAGGCCGTCAATTTGCCTTTCATAATCCCGAAGCGTTTCTTGCAATGTCCGTACGGGTGGCGCTGAGGGATACGTCTGCGGCTGATAAACCGGACTATGCTCGGCTGCCGCCGCCAGTTCGTTATCGGGCCGCAGGAACGTTGGACGCATGGGATCGCGTGAGACTGGAGGCGCAGAAGGTTTGGCAGTTCGATTTCCAAACGAGGCTGGCGTCGCACCCAATCGATCAGCTCTTCGACGAATTTCCGAGATTCGTGACGACCTGTGTTCGGTCATTGGCAGCCGGCCTGGACCCGCAGGATCTGGAAAACGCCCGTCGCAGCTTGACCTGGTAGATTTACCATGCCAGCAACGGCGCAATGAACGAACCGACCGCCGCGCTTCATCGATTTGCATACATTGCAGACGATGTGCCGATCGGTCTGGTTGAATTTCCGGCGCCGGCGCTTTGCATTATTCCCAATTCTGCGTGGCAAGGATACAAAGACGATGGTATCCGCGCGATTGCCTTGTTCCGACGTAGGCTCGAGTCAGAGACGACGAGCGCCGACCAGTTGACGATGGTGACCTGGCAGGAATTCAGCAGCGGTGACTTTCGTACACAATTGGTCACCTATCCGCTGGATGAGCCTGATCGCACGGTCAAACAGATACTCGAAGATCTGAACAACCAATGTGCTCCAGAGAGGCGAGAGACGGCTCTTGTCTATTGGCAGCAGGTATTCGACTACATCGTAAAATTGATGCTGTATCTGAAGCTTCCAGATGCGCATGTAGAAGCCGATCTTGCTTATAGTCGGGCACCGAGGGAGTTCAAGGGACTAGGGCAGCGCAAACGTCGAGAACGACTCGCGGAGATCGAGTACTTGTACGATCGACATATCGTGGGACCAGCGGTTCTGGATTGGGAGCCGATTGGTGCGGAAGGCAATGAGACTGCCGTACCGCATCACGAAAAGAGTCCGCACTGGCGTCGCCCGCATTTCAAGATGCAGCCGCATGGTCCGCAATCGTCGTTGCGCAAAGTCATTTTTGTTGGGCCGACAATTGTGCGCTCCGACAAGCTTGGTTTGTAATCTCTTGGATGGACTGGATGCCGTCGGATAGTCCCATGTGCGGGACTCGCGTTGTGTATCATCCCGACTGCTATTTGACGAACGAGCGAGCACATTTATGTACAAGGCCGTAGCCTTTGTCGTGATCGGAGTCGGCTTTTTGATCGCAGCGGCGATAAACGTTCAGCTGACGCGTGAATTCATGCGGACGTCGATCATGGTGCCGGGCGAAGTGGTGAAGTTGAACGCGGGCGGTTATCACCCTGAAATCGAGTTCATGACCAAGTCAGGCGAACACGTTTCGTATCCGCAAGGCGGTATCGTGTCAAAAATGGCCGTCGGCGATCGACCGCAGGTGCGCTATCTTGCCGAGAATCCGATTCCGACTGCGAGAATCGATCGGTTCGATGCGATCTGGGGGAATGCGGTCTTTTTCGCTGCCTTCGGATTGGGCTTCATCGTTTGTGGGCTGATCAACCTTCCGTCACGACAATAACCAGATCACTGGGGCGCGGGCATGTCATTTCTGAGGCTGAGCAAGTGGACCTATAACACCGGGGCAGGTCACTGCACCCAAGTGGCCGGTAGACTGGACGAATCCGGAGCAAGTTGCCAATGCTCGGAACGTGCGACTGGAATACCATCAAGGTCTGGCTGACGAGAGTGCATGGGTGTCCGATATGCGTGCCAGTGGCGCCAGCGAAGAAAGTATTGGGCGGCAGATTGTCGACATGCGAAATCAAACCCGAATGTCGAAATACTCCGAGGACAAGCTGCCGGTATTGTATGAGCGCAATATGGCCAAATACGGTAATAAGTATGGGCCGACCTACGAAGCGCTGCTTCAGAAATATGGTAGCCCGGAGGGTGTAATCGCTGCAGGAACAAGAAGCAATCCTGCAATGGATATTCTTACGGGTATCGCGTAGGTTGGGGAATGATGAAGAATGTGCAACTCGGGGTGATTAATCATCCGTCCAGGTTTGTGGAGCTGAATGTCGACACAGGGTTGTTTTCTGCTTTGGCAGGAGATGCATATGTGGCGCGCGGAAATTACATGGCTGTCGAAGGCCAGGAAGTTGCTGTTTTTACGGCAGATCGGCAGCTTTATCTTCAGTGGAATAAAAGGTGCTGGAATTTTGAGGATCTTGGTCGTAACGTCAAGTACGAACACGATTTTCAACGAGGGATGACGACTTTCTCCATTGACGGCCATGCCATTCAATATCCTGCATGGTGGGTTGGCGATGAAACATTTGATCCGAATTTGCCAGAGCTGGATGAAGACGAGGATCATTTCGCATATATCGCGAGCTTGACTAAAAACAAGGAATTGCAGCGATCCTTGATCGATGTCTGGAGCCGCTAGATGTGAGACTGGCCCGAATTCAATCCTGCTCTTGATTGGAAGATTCCGGCTCTTCGGCGTAGGCTGAGTCGACCCCGGAAGGTGCATTTGTCAGCAAATTTCTGCGGCAGTCATTCACTGACGCGCGTACAGATAAGGTGGATGTTGAAGCGGGAAGATATTCCGTACTCCGCGCTGCCTTCAGCGTTGGCGGCGTTGATCCCTGAGGCCATTTTTCTGATGGTGCTCGAGAACGCCGAGTCGCAGACGGTCATCGTTTGGTACTCCGACGCGAAAATCGGTCGTCAACATGAAGTCGAGTTTTCGCCGAAGTCGGGGCGTCTGCTGTCACGCAGCGAGCGCGAAGCACGATTCCCAGTGGAGCGGCAGATAGTTCTGCGAGACGGGATCCGGGTGCAAATGGGCAATAGGCTTGAGGCCGATACCGACGTTCGCTATGAAACCCATACCGCATACGATCCAGTGACGTCGTCGAAGCTTGCAGTTGGCGAGCAGATGTTCTTCATGCGGTTTCTGGGCGAGCCCGAGACAGTCGTTCGGCAAGCGATCGAAAAGACGAAGTTCCCGAACACTTATGCGGGATGGAGCGCAATCGAGCGCACGCGCTATTGGGTTGGCGTGCTGTATCGTGCGCGTCGCCAGACGGGGGAGTCGGGAATTCATGAAGATGAAGCTTTCCAGCTAGCATTGTTGAAGCAGATGCGAGAGATGGATCCTGGTATCGATGGCATTCTTCCGGCAGTCCTGGCCGAGTTGAGTCGAATGGAAATGGTCAGTCCGGATGTCATGCGAGCGGCGTTCAATCAACGTACAGGCGCATCGATTTGATTGCCCCGAGGGCGCACGCATTGGCTGATCGGCAACTCGTGGTCGATAAGGCCTCATTTTAGGGAATTGTCTTGCATGACCGATAAGAATCCGGATTTTTCACCGATCCGCATGAGAGCGCGCGGCTTCGTGTCGCAAGGGCGTATCGAGGATGCGCTCGGACTGTATGGTGACATCCTGAAAGTCGCGCCGAACGATGCCGCGACATACGCCGATCGCGGCACGACCTTCGCGATGATCAAGAAGACGGATCTTGCATTGAACGATCTGAACCGGGCCATCGAACTGGGGTACACGGACCCGTCGGCGTATTGCACGCTCGCGACTATTTTCCTCGAAGGCGGCGGCTACCAGAAGTCGCTGGATTATTTCGACAAGGCGCTGAAGCTCAATCCCGATCAGCCTTTCGTCTATTTCAACCGCGCAAGGGCCTACGAGACGCTGGGCGATCTCAAGGCGGCAATCGCGGATCTGGAGCGATGCCTGTCCTACAACCCGGACGATGCGTTGTCCGCGAAGATCAAGGACAGGGTGACGCAGCTTCGCGCACGCACGTAACGACTGCCCGGTTACGTGTACGCAGAACGGCGAGGGCGCCGCACGTCCTGCGCCGCGCATCGCCCGGTCACTGCAAATTCCCCCACCGATCGACAGCCGGTTCGACCGACGCCCACTTCCAGTGCGTGCCTTGCTGGCACGCATTCGCGAAATACCAGTCGGCCTTGTCGCCGTCCTTCACCGAGAACGCGAATTCCTTGCACAGCGCGAGCGCCGACGAGTACGCACGCGTGACGCGCACTTCGCCTTCGCCGTTTTCCAGCGGCAGCGTGTTCTTCACCTTCCACGGTTTCACTTCGCCGACGGCCAGGCTGCCGGCCGCCTTGGCGATCGCGTCCTGCTGGTTCTGATGGAGTTGCTTCATCGTGCGGTTGACGGCCTCGTCGGTCGCGGCCTGCACGGCAATCCCGACGCCGACGCCCACCGCCGGGTTCGCCGTGACGAGGCCCGTCGCCGCGCCGGCGAGCGCGCCGCTCGCCGCACCGACCGACCCGCAGCCCGACAGCGTGGCCGCTGCCGCGCAAAGCGCGCCGATCGCCGCGATACGGATCGCGACGCTCATTGCAGCGCGCCCCAGCGTTCGGTCGCCGGTTCGGCCGACGCCCATTTCCACACCGGGCCGTCACGGCAGATGGTGGCGACGTAGAACGCCGATTGCGCGGCCTTGTCGGGTTTCGCGGGCGTGTCGACCGCGAACACGATTTCCTTGCAGTCGAGCGGACCGACGCTGATCATCCGGCTGACCGTCACGCGGCCCTGCTCGTCGTCCTCGATCGGGAACGAGTGGTGCGTCGACCACGGCGCGACGCCGCCCACGTCGAGCGGGCCGGCCGCCTTCGCGATCTGTTCCTGCGTGTAGCGGTGCGCGACGCGCTGCGAGTACTGGACGCCCGCACGCGCGCCGGCGACGGCGCCGAGGCCGATGCCTGTCGCGACGGCGGCGTTGTTGGTGACCTTGGAAGCGATCGCGGCGCCCGCGATACCGGCGCCGGCTGTCGCGCCTTCGCTGTACAGCGAGTTGCAGCCGGACAGCAGTGCGGCCGTGGCGAGTGCGGCCAGCACGACGCGCGCCGGCATGGCCCGGCGCGACGATTCGAAACGAATGTTCATCCCTGAATGCAAGTCCTGTCTGGGTGAGCGGCGACGCTTGCGCGCCCCATGCCGCGTCATTGTTTCGCAATTGTCATAGGAAAAATGCAAAGCTTTGACAAATCGCCGGACGGCATGGCGCGCGTGCGCGCGGCGCTATTCTCGGACAGATGGCTGACGCAGGGTCGAAACGTTACAAATTGAAGGTAATTGTTACCTTGGCGTGCGAGGAACCGACCTAGACTGTTCTGTTATGGAATGTTTCTACGGCGGCTTCGAGCCGCGCCTCCTATGAGACACCCAGCCATGCGTCGTCCGAAACGGTTTTCGCATCGGCCACCCGACGCGGGGGCGGACCAACCGCGTCCGCAGACCGACGCGCCATCCGCACCGCCTGCCGGTGCGCCCGGCGAGACGCCGTCCGACGGCGATCACAACCAGGGCGGCGCCCGCCCGGAAGGGCTCGACTATCAACGCGACCTCGGCCAGGAGCAGGACGCTTGATTCCGTCGTCGTCGCATTCCGCTGCCGCACTTCGTTGCATTTCTCGGAACTGAATCGCCACGCGGGCCGCCTTCGGGCCGCCGCGTCCGGCTTGGCGCGCGCCGCGCGCCAGCCAATCGAATCGAGGGGGGAAGCCGCATGAGCAGATTGATCGTGGTATCGAACCGTGTCGCCGTCGGCGAGGACACTCGCCCGAGCGCGGGCGGTCTCGCCGTCGGCGTGATGGACGCGCTGAAGGAAACCGGTGGCGTCTGGTTCGGCTGGAACGGCGAGATCGTCGGTGCACCGGACACCGAGCCCGCGATCCAGCGGGACGGCAACGTCACGTATGCGACGGTCGGGCTGACCCGGCGCGACTACGACCAGTACTACCGCGGCTTCTCGAACGCGACGCTGTGGCCGGTATTCCACTACCGCGGCGATCTCGCGCGCTTCGACCGGCAGGAGTACGCGGGCTATCTGCGCGTGAACGCGATGCTCGCGAAGCAGCTCGCGGCGCTGCTGCGGCCCGACGACCTGATCTGGGTACACGACTACCATCTGCTGCCGTTCGCACATTTCCTGCGCGAGCTCGGCGTGAAGAACCCGATCGGCTTCTTCCTGCACATCCCGTTTCCGTCGCCCGACATGCTGCGCCTCGTGCCGCCGCACGAGGAACTCGTGAAGTTCATGTGCGCGTACGACGTCGCGGGCTTCCAGACCGATGCCGACAAGCAGGCGTTCACCGACTACATCGAGCGGCGCGGAATCGGCGCGGCGAGCGACGACGGGATGCTGCACGCGCACGGCCGCGTCGTGAAGGTCGCCGCCTATCCGATCGGCGTGCATCCGGACGCGATTGCGCAGGCGGCCGTCCAGTACGGCACGCGCAAGCCGGTCAAGATGCTGCGCGAGGCGCTCGACGGCCGCAAGCTGGTGATGAGCGTCGACCGACTCGATTACTCGAAGGGGCTCGTCGAGCGCTTCCAGTCGTTCGAGCGGATGCTCACGAATGCACCGGGCTGGCAGGGGCGCGTGTCGCTCGTGCAGATCGCGCCGCCGACGCGTTCCGACGTGCAGACCTACCAGGACATTCGCGAAACGCTCGAAGGCGAGGCCGGCCGCATCAACGGCCGCTTTTCGCAACTCGACTGGACGCCGATCCAGTACCTGAACCGCAAGTACGAGCGCAACCTGCTGATGGCGTTCTTCCGGATGTCGCAGGTCGGCTACGTGACGCCGCTGCGCGACGGGATGAATCTCGTCGCGAAGGAATACGTCGCGTCGCAGGACCCGGCCGATCCGGGCGTGCTCGTGCTGTCGGAGTTCGCGGGAGCGGCGGCCGAGCTGACCGGTGCGCTCCTCGTGAATCCGTACGACCTGTCGCAGATGGCCGAGGCGCTCGAGCGCGCGCTGTCGATGCCGCTCGCGGAGCGGCAGGCGCGTCACGAGGAGAACCTCGCGCGGCTGCGCGAGAACGACCTGTCGGTCTGGCGCGATACGTTCGTCGCCGACTTGCGCAGTGTCGCGGCGGCCGCGTCGGTCACGCAGCGCGCGGGCCGGCGGGTTGCGCATGCGTGAGTTAGCGCACGGAGCCGGGGACGACGACGCGACCGACGACGCCACTCGCCGTTTCTTCGTCGTGACGGGCGGCCCGGGCTCGGGCAAAAGCACATTGCTCGACGCGCTCGAGCGCGCCGGTTTCGCGCGCTCGCAGGAGGCCGGTCGAGGCGTGATCCGCGACCAGGTGGCCGTCGACGGCCACGCGCTGCCGTGGCGCGACCCGGCTGCGTTCGCCGAACTGATGCTGAGCTGGGAGATGCGCTCGTACCGTCTCGCGCGGCACGCGCGCGGGCCCGTGTTCTTCGACCGCGGCGTGCCGGACGTGGTCGGCTACCTGCGGCTGACGGGGCTGGCCGTGCCCGCGCACGCGGAAGCCGCGGCGCGCCGTTTCCGCTATCACCGGCGCGTGTTCGTCGCGCCGCCGTGGCCTGACATCTACGCGCAGGACACCGAGCGCCGGCAGGATTTCGCTGAAGCCGTACGCACCTACGATGCGATGGTCGATTGCTATACGTCGTACGGGTACCGGCTGATCGAGTTGCCGCGCGTGAGCGTGAAGGCGCGCGTGCGCTTCGTGATGGACGCGCTCGACGCCGCGTGACGCGCGTGTGCGTGTGCGGCGCGCCTCGGTGTCAGGCCGCCGCGTCCGGCCGCGGCGACGCGATGCGCAGCATGCTCACGACCGCGGCCACCGCCGCGAAGGCCGTGGCGACATACAGCGCGATCGTCGGCCCGCGATCGGGCGCGAGCCCGAAAATCAGCGCAACGAGCGCGGCGCCGAGCGTCTGGCCCGTCAGCCGCGCGGTGCTCAGCATGCCGCCGGCGCCGCCGCTGCGCTCGCGCGGCGCCGACGACAGCATCGCGCGGTTGTTCGGCGACTGGAACAGCCCGAAGCCCGCGCCGCACAGTGCCATCCGCCACACGATGTCGACGGTGCCCGGGTGCGCGCCGATCGTCGCGAGCGACAGCAGCCCGGCCGCGAACAGCGCGAGCCCGATCCCGCCGAGGATGCCGGCCGAATAGCGGTCCGACAGCACGCCCGCGAGCGGCGCGGCGAACACGATCACGAGCGGCCACGGCGTCATGTACAGGCCGGTCTCGACCTGCGAGAAGCCGAGCGAATTCTGCAGCCAGAACGGCAGCGCGACGAACGCGAGCATCTGCGACGTGAACGACGCCGTCGACGTATAGACCGACAGCGCGAACATCGGGATGCGCATCAGGTCGACGGGCAGGAGCGGCGCCGGCTGCGACAACTGACGTTTCACGAAGAAGTAGCCGACGACGAGCGCGACGGCCAGCTCGGCCGCGACGTATGCATGGCGTTCGCCGTGCCCGAGCCCGTCGACGGCCGTGATCAGCAGCCCGAATACGCACGCGTTCATCAGCGCGCTCGGGAAATCGTACGGCGCGTCGTGCAGCGGGTTGGCCGGCAGCGCGCGCACGCTGCCGAGTACCGCGGCGATGCCGATCGGCACGTTGACCGCGAACAGCCACGGCCACGACGCGAACGACAGGATCGCGGACGCGACCGTCGGCCCGATCGCCGACGACAGCGCGACCACCATCGCATTGATCGACAGCCCGCGCCCGAGCAACGACGACGGATAGATCATCCGCACGAGCGCCGCGTTGACGCTCATGATGCCGGCCGCGCCGAAGCCCTGGATCACGCGCATCACGGCCAGCATCGGCAGCGAGCCGGCGAGCGCGCAGCCGAGCGACGCCGCGGTGAAGAGGGCGAGCCCGGCGATGTAGATGCGGCGATAGCCGATGCGCTCGCCGAGCGACGCGAGCGGCAGCAGCGTGATCGTGACCGCGAGTTGGTACGCGTTGACGATCCAGATCGACGCGGCGTCGGATGCGTGCAGGTCGCGCGCGATGGTCGGCAGTGCGACGTTCGCGATGGCGCCGTCGAGCACGGCGAGCGTGATGCCCAATGCGACGCAGACGATCGCCCAGTAGCGTTGCGGAAGCGGCAGGCCGGTATCGGCGTTCATGACGGGAGCGAAAGCGTGGTTGTCCGCGCGCCCGGTTGCCGGTTGCGTGCGCAACCATGCGAAAAGGGTGGAGGCGGCGATGAACGGCCCGGCCGGCGCGGCTGCACCGGACCGGGGCCGGTCGAGTGTATCACCGGGCCGCATTGCGCGACGCCGGCGCGGGCACTCAGCCTTCGAAGTCGAGGCCGCCGAGCCGCACGAGCGGGTCGGCCTGCGTGCGCGACGCGAGATCGATGTCGCGCGCGCCCTGCCACGCGCCCAGCTTTTTCGGCAGCGCGGCCAGGTAGTGCTCGAAGCGCTGCGGGCCGTCCGGTTCCATCAGCCGCTCGATTTCGTCGGTGTCCCAGGTCAGCTCGAGATTCAGCGGATGCACGAAGCCGCTCACATGCTCGTGCGGCGCGCTGCGGATCTGCACGCGCGTCGGGTGCCCGTGCCCGCCGTACGGGACGACGTCGGTCAGCACATGATCGGCGAAGAAGGCGGCGATTGCCTGCGCGATGCGCGGCGCGAATTCGGTATCGAAACGGCGGGCGGTTTCGGGCTGCATGAAGGCGTCTCCTGTGTGCCGAAAATCGTAGCACGGCGGCGCTGGGTTTCGGCGTGCGCGATACGCGTAATGGCGCGTTACCACTTGCTGCATCTATTACGGCTGCGTGCCGCCACAATGCATCGCATCCAGTACCACTTCGCGTGGGAGTCCATCATGAAAAAGATTGCCGCAGTGTGTGTCCTCGCCGGTTCGCTCGTCGTGGCGGGCCCGGCGTCCGCGCATGGCCGCGACGGCGGCGCCATCATCGGCGCCTTGATCGGCGGCGCGGTGCTGGGCGCAATCGTGACGTCCGCGATGAATCCGCCCGTCGTGTATCAGGCGCCCGCGTACCAGGCACCGGCCTATCAGCCGCCGACGTACTACCAGGCGCCCGCGTACCAGCAGCCTGCCTATCCGACCTACCAGCAGGCGCAGTACCAGGACGACGGCCCGAACTATTGCTACGACCGCTACCAGCGCGCGTATGTGTGCGGTGCGCCGGTGTCGCGCGGCTACGCGCAACCGGCCGGCTGGTAAGCAGGCAGGTGCGCGACGCATGACCGGGTTCGGTGCCGGCTGGCCGGCGCCCGCCGAAATTCGCTTCGCTGGACCGGACGACAAAAGGCCCTCGCTTCATGCGAGGGCCTTTGTTTTTTCCGCGGCCGCCTGTTCGTCCACGTGACGCGCCGGCCATCGGCGGGTCGTGCGCGGATACAAACGGTTGCAAATGTGCGTCAGTGGCGATGGCCGCCGCCGCCGTCGCCATCGTTCCAGTCGCCGCGGTGTCCGCCGCCGCGTCCCCAGCCGTTGCCGCGGTTGCCGCGATCGCCGTCCCAGCGGTGGTAGTCGCGCCGGCCGCGATCCCAGTCGCGGCCGCGATCCCAGTCGCGCCCGCCGCCGCCACCCCAGATGTTGACCGTGCCGTACACGGGGGAAGGGCCGTACGCGTAGCCGGGATCGGAATAGTAGGGCTGTCCGTAGCCGTATCCGGCGTCGGGAGCGACGACGCAGCCGGCCAGCAGGGTCGCGACGCCGGCGGCAGCAATGAGCTTCAGCATGATGTTCTCCGTTGGTTCCCGTATAAGTACCGCGCGCAGGGATTGCCGGCTGTTCGGAATTGTGTCGTCAAATTACAGCGCCGTAAGGTCTCGCGGCGAAAGTGTTAGCATCCAAGGCCCATTTGTTTTTCAGGAGCACATCGATGAAATTCGCGATCCGGGCCGCCCTGGCCGCTTTCTGCGTCACGACTGCCGCCGCGTGCGTGGCGGGCCCCGCATCGGCGCCCGCCGTGCCGGCCGAGTCGATCAAGATGTTTCCGCAGGCAGCGGCCGGCCAGCAGCGCGCCGTGATCGCGCTGCCCGCGCTCGAGAACGAGGGCGATGCGCGCGTTGAGCTGATGATCGGCAAGACGCTGCAGACCGACTGCAACCAGCAGTGGTTCGGTGGCGAGCTGACCGCCGAGGACGTGAAGGGCTGGGGTTATACGTACTACCGGCTCGCCGACGTGAAGGGGCCGGCGTCGACGCTGATGGCGTGCCCGGGCCAGGCGCCGCAGCAGCGGTTCGTGCAGGTGCGCGGCGACGGTCAGCTGCTGCGCTACAACAGCCGCCTGCCGCTCGTCGTCTATGTACCGGACGGCTTCGAGGTGCGCTATCGCGTGTGGCATGCGTCGAAGGACGTGCAGCACGCGGCGAAGCAGTAACGTGCCGGCGCGGCCGCGCGCGGCCGCGGCGTCCTGCCGCTAGGCGCCACTCGCGCCGACGAGCGCCGGCCACGCGGCCAGCGCGGCTTGCGCGACCGCCTCCAGATCGCGACGGCTCGCGCCGTCGCGCGCCTGGATCGACATCCCCTGTTGAACCGTCACGTAGTACCGCGCGATCGCGTCGAGGTTCGCGTGCGCCGCGATCTCGCCGGTCGCGACACCCTGCGTGAGGCGCTCGCGCAGCGCTTCGACCGTGCGTTCGCGCATCGCGATCAGCGTTTGCCGGACGGTGTCGGAACGCTCGGCCGGGTGCAGTGCCGACAGCACGATCAGGCAGCCGGCCGGCTTCGACCGCCGCGTGAACACGCGCGCGGTATCCATCAGGTAGTTCCGCATCGCGTCGTACGCGCTGCCGGCCTGTTCGACGCCATCCCAGATTTCCCGTCCCTCCGTTGCGCGGTAGTGCTCGAGCGCCTGCCGGAACAACGCTTCCTTGCTGCCGAACGCCGCATACAGGCTCGGTGACGCAATGCCCATCGCGGCCGTCAGGTCCGCCATCGACGCACTCTCGTAGCCGAGGCGCCAGAACACCTCCATCGCGCGATCCAGCGCCGCTTCCTTGTCGAAGCTTCTCGGTCGGCCACGTTCAGCCATTGCTTCCCTTCCTTCGTCGATATCTGTATCGATCGATAAAATAATTCAATTGACAGCGTCGCGCAACTTGCCACATTCTGTGTCGACCGTTACATAAATAAGGAAAGGAACGAACATGGATCGACTTCAGGGCAAGCGCGCACTGATCACGGGCGGCAGCCGCGGCATCGGCGCGGCCATCGCGAAACGGCTGGCGGCCGATGGTGCGGACGTCGCGATTACCTACGAGAAATCGGCCGAGCGGGCGCAGGCCGTCGTCGCCGGCATCGAGGCGCTGGGCCGTCGCGCGGTCGCGATCCAGGCCGACAGTGCCGATCCGGTTGCCGTGCGCAACGCGGTCGATCGTGCTGCGGAGGCGTTCGGCGGTCTCGACATCCTCGTGAACAACGCGGGGATCTTCCGGGCCGGCACGCTGGACGACCTGACGCTCGACGATATCGACGCGACGCTGAACGTGAACGTGCGCGCGGTGATCGTCGCGTCGCAGGCGGCGGCGCGGCATCTCGGGGAGGGCGGGCGCATCGTGTCGACCGGCAGTTGCCTCGCGACGCGCGTGCCCGATGCGGGGATGAGCCTCTATGCGGCGAGCAAGGCCGCGCTGATCGGATGGACGCAGGGGCTCGCGCGCGATCTCGGGCCGCGCGGCATCACGGTCAATATCGTGCATCCGGGCTCGACGGATACCGACATGAATCCGGCCGACGGCGAACATGCCGGTGCGCAGCGTTCGCGGATGGCGATTCCGCAGTACGGCAAGGCCGATGACGTGGCGGCGCTCGTTGCGTTCGTCGTCGGGCCGGAAGGGCGGTCGATCAACGGGACAGGATTGACGATCGATGGCGGTGCGAACGCATAAATGGCGATGCCCGGCGTGACTTGGCCGGGCGGCGTTGCGTTCGTTATCGGCAGCCGAGTCGTCGATGCTCGGTTTCCAGGTTGGCCCGCTTGTCGTAAGCCTGCAGTTCGTTGCGCGGCTTGCCGTCCGGGCCGATTCCGCGCACGACCTTCTGGCCGCGGTCGGGTGCATGCGTCACAGCGTCGATGCCGGCCGCCAGTTCCCTGCAGCGTGCGTCGGAGGACGCGTTTTCCGGGCGCGGTGCTGCCGCGCCTGTGACGTTGGCGAGGCCCGGGCTGACATAGCGCTGTTTCGCGTGCGCCGTGCCGGATGCGGTGCCGGTATCGGCGGCGTTCGCCGTGCAGGTCAGGGCCGAAAGTGCGGCCATTGCCGCGATCGTTCGAATCATGGTCGGGTTCGTGTACATGCGAAGGTTCGGGATTCTACGCAATCCCCGGTGCATGCCCGTGGCGATTGGACGGAGTGCGATCACGTGTCGCATGTCATGGAGATGAATTCGAGAGGATCGCAAACGGTTTGTGTGTGAGGTGCACAGCGTGTGCCAGTCGGGTGAAGGAGTTCATTTACAAAAACGCCAGGCGTACTTACGATGAGGCCACCTCGGGCTCGCAAGAAATCGTATGCGTACAGTCGATCGGGCGATGCTTGCCGCGCTCTGCCTTGGCCTCACCGCGTGTGGCGGCGGCGACAACAATGCTGCGCCGGCAACGCAGACCGTTGCGAACACACCTACATCCCCCGCCGTGCCTGCCAGCGCGGCATCCGGCGCGACGACTTCGTCGACGAATCCCGCAAACCCGGTGCCGGCGCCGGCGGCCAGTCCGGCCGGCACGACGCCCGGTGCAGCGCTCCCGCCCGCCCAGGGCGCAAACACCGTTCTCGTCGCTGACGTGACGGTCTTTCCGGCCGCCGACGGCAGCGATCAGGCCGACGCATTGCAGAGAGCATTCGACAGCCTGAAGGCCGGCCAGCGCCTGGTCATCGCGCCGGGCCGCTACGTCGTCGGGCATTCGCTCGCGGTGACCGTGCCCCAGGTGGTGATTTCCGGATACGGCGCGACGCTGGCCGCCACGAATCCGGCCGACCAGACCATCGTGATGAGCGGCGCCGGTTCGACGCTCGTGGGCGTGACGCTGGCCGGCACCGGAACGACGCGGCTCACGACGCCGGCTTCGACCAAGGTCGAGGTGACGGGCGCGGGCGTCCAGGTGCTTCGCGTGACGATCGATGGCGGTGCCAGTGGCGGGATCTTCGTGTTCGGCGGCAGCGGCGTCGCGATCGTCGGCAATACCGTCCGGGCGACGCTGGCCGACGGCATCCATACGACCTACGGTTCGACCAACGTGCTCGTGCAGAACAATACGGTGACGGGCGCCGGCGACGACCTGATCGCCGTCGTCAGCTATGTCGGCGACGGCCGCCTCAACAGCAATGTGCTGATCGACCATAACGCGGTGTCCGGCAATGCGTGGGGGCGCGGTATTTCGGTGGTCGGCGGCCAGGCCGTGACGATCTCGAACAACACGGTCGACGGCGTGCAGAAGGCGGCGGGCATCCTGGTTGCACAGGAGGACAGCTCGAAGACCTACGGCGTGTCGAACGTCGTGATCACCGGCAATGTCGTGACCAACATCCAGAACTCGAACGTGAACAACGGGTTGCAGCCGACGCAGCAGGCGGCGATCGAACTCGACACGTGGACGGGAACGGTCACGGACGTCGCGGTGACCGGCAATCGTGTGTCGGGTTCCGGTTATGCGGGTTTCAGGGCGTATGGAAACGTGTGCTCGTTCAGCGTGACGGGCAATACGTTCTCGTCGATAGCTGGTTCGCCGGTGTCGCTGTTGTCGAGCGGTTGTGCGGCGGGCCAGATGGTCGTCGATGCGAACCGGTTGGGCGACGGAAGTGTGCTGGCACGGCCGGCAGGTGCGTCGGCGACGGGCACGTTTACCGTGACGGGCGCGGATGCGAGCCTGATGCCGCAGGTGCGGACGGGGGTGATGTGAGGAGCGGGCGCCGGGGTTCGGCGAGGGGCGGTCGCCTGACGGCGTTTTGCGTGCGCGGTTCCGGCAGGTCGAGTCCGGCAGTGAGTCGTGAACAAGGGAGCGTGCGGGAAATTTTTGGTCCCCGACTGAACCGCACCGAATTTTGTGGAGGCTCGGATTCTTGAGAGAATCGAGCAATGAACAAGAAGGCAACCAAGTTTTCCCCGGAAGTCCGGGAGCGCGCAGTGCGTCTGGTACGTGAGCAGCGTAGCGAACATCCGTCGATGTGGGCGGCGGTCGAATCGATTGCGCCGATGATCGGCTGTACGCCGCAGACACTGCTGGATTGGGTCAAGCGCGAGGAGATCGATCGTGGGGAACGTGATGGCGTGAGCACGGCCGAGCGTGAACGCATCAAGGCCCTGGAGCGTGAGGTCAAGGAACTGCGCCGTACCAACGAGATTCTCAAGCTGGCGAGCGCGTTTTTCGCCCAGGCGGAGCTCGACCGCCGATTCAAGTCCTGAAGGCCTTCGTCGATCAGCATCGCGACACCTTCGGGGGCGAGCCGATCTGCAAGGTCTTGCGGATTGCCCCGTCGAGCTACCGACGCCATGCTGCGCGGCTTCGTGACCCGTCCAAACGCTGCGCTCGCGCCAAACGCGATGAGGTCCTGCAACCCGAGATCAAGCGTGTCTGGCAGACCAACATGCAGGTCTACGGTGTGCCGAAGGTCTGGAAGCAGATGAACCGGGAGGGCATTGTGGTCGCACGCTGCACGGTCGGGCGGCTGATGAAGCGGCAGGGCTTGCGAGGCGCAGTTCGCGGCAAGCGAGTTCGCACGACGAATCCCGATACGAGCGCCCCGTGCCCGCTGGACCGGGTCAATCGGCAGTTCAAGGCTGAGCGGCCGAATCAGCTTTGGGTGTCCGACTTCACCTATGTCTCGACATGGCAGGGTTGGCTGTACGTGGCGTTCGTGATCGACGTGTTTGCCCGTCGCATCGTCGGTTGGCGCGTCAGTTCGTCGATGAGCACGGACTTCGTTCTGGATGCGCTTGAACAGGCGCTGTACGCGCGCCAACCGGGCGAAGATGGGACTTTGATACACCACTCCGATAGGGGGGCTCAAGGCGGATTCAACTGGTCGTCGCAACATCTCCAGATTGGAGCTGTTGAATGGGACGACCACTGGGATGGGGCTCGGAACAAACGGGAAGGCCCGTCATGCGATCACCTGGCAGACCGGGTGTCAATCAACTCGATTCGAAGCGAGCATTCTGGAAGTGCATTGCACAAGGTATGGAGACCGAGGCCGCAGCGCTGGCGTGTAACGTATCGCAACCGTTGGGGCCGCGATGGTTTCGTGAAGCGGGCGGCATGGCACCGATCGACCTGGCGCCACACTCTGGGCGCTATCTGTCATTTTCGGAGCGCGAAGAGATCGCGCTGCTGTGGGCGCAGGATTGCAGTGTTCGTGAGATTTCGCGAAGGCTGCAACGGTCGCCGTCAACGATTTCACGCGAGCTACGCCGTAACGCAGCGACCCGCGGTGGTACTCTGGTGTATCGGGCAACGGTTGCCCAATGGAAAGCTGAACGCGCGGCCGAGCGTCCGAAGGCTTCGAAACTGGCAGAGAACGACCAGTTGAGGACATATGTGCAGGATCGCCTGGCTGGAACGGTCACTGACTTTCGGGGCAAGCCGATTCCCGGACCTAACGTTCCGTGGAAAGGACGAAGACAAGGACGTCGTGCGGACCGTCGCTGGGGCACTTGCTGGAGTCCGGAGCAAATCAGTCGGCGAATTCAGATTGACTATCCCGATGATCAATCTATGCGGATCTCCCACGAAGCCATCTATCAGGCACTCTACATTCAAGGCCGGGGCGCTTTGCGACGAGCGCTTACTGCTTGCCTGCGTTCGGGCCGTGCACTTCGCGTGCCGCGGGCCAGGACGCAACAGCGCGGAAAGCACTTCGTCACTCCGGAGGTTATGATCAGTGAACGCCCTGCAGAAATTGCTGATCGTGCTGTTCCAGGGCATTGGGAAGGCGACCTGATCATTGGCCTTAACCGCTCGGCGATTGGCACTCTGGTTGAGCGCACCACCCGGTTCACGATGCTGCTGCATCTTCCTCCAATGGAGGGCCATGGAGTCGGGGTGCGCGCCAAGAACGGGCCAGCGCTGGCAGGTCACGGGGCAGAGGCTGTTCGCAACGCTATCGCGACAAAGATCGCGCTACTACCCGAGCATTTGCGCCGATCACTGACATGGGATCAAGGCGCAGAGATGGCCCAGCATGTACAGCTACGAATCGACACGGCTCTGGAAATCTACTTCTGTGATCCCCAGAGTCCATGGCAACGCGGGACGAATGAAAACACGAACGGCCTACTGCGACAGTACTTTCCGAAAGGCACAGACATGAGTCGATATACCGAGCGTGAACTCGACGCGGTCGCGAACACACTGAACTGTCGACCACGTAAAACGCTCGGATGGAAGACGCCAGCGGAAGCATTCCACGAACTGTTATCCGAAACATAACGATGAGTGTTGCGACGACTCCTTGAACCTAAGCAATACGTCAGCATTCGGTACAGCGAACGCTTGGCCGAGGCGGGTATCGAGCCGTCCGTCGGCAGCCGTGGCGACAGCTACGATAACGCGCTGGCTGCAACGATCAACGGTCTCTACAAGACGGAACTGATTCATCGACGCGCCCCGTGGAAAACGCGGGAATCCGTCGAACTGGCGACCCTGGAATGGGTGGCCTGGTACAACCATCATCGGTTGATGGAGCCGCTCGGCTATATCCCGCTTGCCGAAGCTGCGGCAAACTATTACCGGCAACTCAAAAATGATGCTGAAGTGCCTGCATTAACTTAAACCAACCGGCCTCCACGATTCCCGGTGCGGTTCACTCCTGCGCTGCGACGCGCTTGTGGTGCTCTCCTTCGCATAGCTTTCAACTGGCACGATTAGCCAAGCAATTGACAATCTTTCCGATGTGAAAGGTTCAGTGCATTTGCGTGCCAGCCTGTCAATTTTGGTTAAATGAGGCCCATGTACATGTAGGCGCCGCACCAATCTCCTGCTCTCGTCTGTAGATTTGGTACTCTGTAATGTACGAAATGGTGATTCGCTCGTCCCGGTATGTGGGTTGATCGCCTAAACCAATACGAAATCGAAAAAAATCGAGAGGGCGGCTGTGTCACTATCCGAAACAATAAGTAGCTTTGCCGCGGGGGCGGTTGACTGGAATAGGCGTCCTGTAGCGCTGAACTTTGGTCGGTTGCAAAGCACCTTGGGGCATTTGCTTGCGCTTCAGCACGCAAACGTTCGCGAGGGGTTAATGGCCGGCATCCACGGGCACCTCACCTGCGTGTCAGCTCGCCATGATCTTTCACCGAAGCTGTTCATTGGTGTGCCTATCTCGGTGCGGCTTGTCACCGACCGTGGTCAGCTTCATTTGATCAACGCGATCGTCCAGGACGTACAGATTGGTCAGAGCGACGGCGAACTCTGCGTGTACCAGCTCACAGTCTGCGACGCTCTGTCTCTGATGGACAAGCGCACCAATTCTCGAGTGTTTCGCAAGCTGAGTGTTGTGGACATCCTTGGGACGCTGTTCAACGAATGGCGGCAGCGCAGTCCTGCTCTGGCTCGTGCGTTCGAGTTCGACCTGTCCGGTCTGAGGCGCGATCGCTATCCGGCTCGCGAATTGACTCGACAAGTAAACGAATCAGACGCGAAATTCGTACGTCGCCTGTTGCGTCGCGAAGGGATCACGATTTTCGCCAAAGCCGGAGCGGCTCAGGGCGAGCGCACTGCCCACGACGACACACCGATACATACGCTGGTGTGTTGCGATGATCCCGGGGCGTTACCTGAAGCGCCGGCTGGCACGGTGCGCCTGCACCCTCGTGACGCCGGCACGGAGGAGCGCGATACAGTCACGTTGTTTGCGCTGCATGCGCGGCTGGTGCCGGGCATGACCAGTCGCCCATCGTGGGACTACAAGAAGGCTCGAATTGACGAATCGACTGCCGCGGGCAGCGTTGATCAGGGCGAGGCCGGCAATGATCTTGCGAAGCTCTTGACCGACGTCGCGATCGACGTCCCGCATGCAGGTGACTCGTGGGACGATCATGAACGGCTCACGCGCGCGCGGATGCTTGCGCATCAGTTCGAGGCCGAGCAGTACGACGGAGCAAGCGGCGTACGCGATCTTGCCGTTGGCACATGGATCACCTTGGCTGGCGATCCCGAGTGGGACATGCAGTCGACCGACAAGAGACAGTTCGTTGTGACGTCGATCGATCACGAGGTCTGGAACAATCTTCCGAAGGGATTGACCGAGCGCGTGCAGGCGTTGTTCGCTGCAAGCCACAATCTTGCGTTCCAATCACGTCCGCGGCCGTCTGCGTCGGCGGAAGAGGCTGTTGGGCGCAAAGTAATAATGAGCCACTTCGCGCGAAGTAAATCTAAGCCACCTTTCAGTACAGTCAGCCTTTTGCGCGCAAAGGCTGGCGATGCTCCAGAAGGAACAGTGGATGCAAATCCATGTGCTCAAAGCCCAAGGCGTATCGGAGCGCGAGATCGCGCGGCGCCTGGGCATTTCTCGCAACACGGTGGCGCGGTACCTGTCGGCTGAGGAAGTGCCGCGCTACAAGCCGCGTGAACCGCGGCCAACCAAGCTCGGAGCGTTCGAGGCGTACATCATCGAGCGCATGAGGGCCGCAGCACCGGAGACCATCGCAGCGCCGGCGCTGCTGCGCGAGTTGCGGGCGCGCGGCTACGAGGGCCAACTGCGAAGCCTGCAGGCTTTCATGAACACGCATAAGCCCATGCCGAAGCCCGATCCAGTCGTAAGGTTCGAGACCGAGCCCGGTCGGCAGATGCAGTGCGATTTCGTTGTCTTCCGACGAGGCACCGACCCGCTTTACGCCTTCACCGCCACGCTCGGCTTCAGTCGTTGGCGCTGGGCACGCTTCACCACCGATGAACGCGCCGAGACGCTGGTTGCCTGTCATCATGCGCTGTTCGAAGCCTTGGGTGGCATTCCTCGCGAGATCCTTTACGACAACGCCAAGACCATCGTTGTCGAGCGCGATGCTTATGGCGACGGCCAACATCGCTGGCACGCCGGCCTGCTCGATCTGGCCAAGCGGTACGGCTTCCTGCCCAGATTGTGCCAACCGTACCGCGCGCAGACCAAGGGCAAGGTCGAGCGATTCCACCGCTATCTGCGCGGCAATTTCTATGTGCCGCTGGCAAGCCAGCTTAAACAATCCGGCTTGATGCTCGATGCCGCGACTGCGAACGTCGAGGTGAGTAAATGGCTGCGCGACGTGGCCAACCAGCGCGTGCATCCGGTTACCGGGCAGGCACCCGCGATTCTGTTGGAGCAACGAGAACGGGCTTGCTTGCTCGATATGCCTGGCTACACATTGCCCCGATTGCCGGCTCGCGCCGTCGCTCGGCCGCGCGTTGATCCCGCGATGTCGATCCAGCACCCGTTGTCCGTCTACCAGCAATTACTGACCGAGGTGCGCGCATGAACTTGCAGCAGGAACGCATCGACGGGCACTGCCAAAGCCTGAAGCTCGAGGGACTCATGCACCGATACGTCGCTCTGGCCAGCGACGCGGCGGCCAAGCAATGGAGTTTCCTCGACTTCCTCGAGAACGCGCTCGCGCACGAACGAGAGACGAGGCAAGTTCGTTCGCGGCAAACACTGGTGCGCATGGCCGGGTTTCCCGCCATCAAGACACTGGATGACTACGACTACAGCTTCGCCGTCGGGGCCCCGCGCGAGGCAATCGACGAGCTTGCCACGCTACGCTTCATCGAGCGAGGCGAGAACGCCGTGTTGCTTGGTCCGTCGGGCGTGGGCAAGACGCACCTCGCGATCGCCATCGGATATGCAGCGACGCAGGCCGGCATCAAGACGAAGTTCATCACGGCGGCGGATCTGATGTTACAGCTCGAGGCTGCACGCCGACAGGAGCGATACGACGCCGTTCTTCGGCACAACATTCTCGGCCCGAGGCTGCTCATCGTCGATGAGATCGGCTATCTACCGCTCTCGGGCGATCAGGCCAGTCACTTCTTCCAGATCGTCGCCAAGCGCTACGAGCGTGGCTCGATGATCCTGACCAGCAACCTGCCGTTTGCGCAGTGGGACGAAACCTTCGGCGGCAACACCACCCTCACTGCAGCGATGCTCGACCGCATCCTCCACCATGCCCACATCATCCAGATCAAAGGAGACAGCTACAGACTGAAACAGCAACGCAAAGCCGGGCACGTCCCGACATCGAAGAAGTAACGACTGGCTCAGTTTTACTTTGCGCGATCAGGCGCGAAGTGGCTCAGATTTCAAATGCGTTTGACAGAGGCGGACACGCGTTACGAAAATACATTCACCTGCGTGCGCCGTGGTGTACCGCTCACACCGGCCTACGATCCGAAAATCGATTTACCGCCGGTGCACCTGCTGACAGGTGTGATCGTGACGCGTGATGGTGAGGAAGTCGTCTGCGACGAACTCGGCCGAGTTTACGTGCGGATCCAAGGGCTCGATCCGGCGGATCATACCCACGCGCAAGGCGCCGGCACCAACGACAACGTTGGTGATAGTGCTCCGATCCGTGTCGCATCGAGCCTGGCGGGAACGCAGTTCGGGGCTTCGTTCCTGCCTCGTGCTGGGATGGAGGTTTTGCTGGGCAGCATCGGAGGCGATCCTGACCGGTTGGTGATCATTTCGGTGCTGGGGAACGGCGTGAATCAGCCGGCTACATTCACCCATACCGGCTCATTGCCGGGCAACCGCTATGTGTCCGGGATCAAGACAAAGGAAATTAAGGGTAAGCGGTATAACCAACTCAGGCTGGACGACACGCCGGGGCAAATTTCCAGCCAGTTGGCGAGTGAGCATGCGCATACCCAATTGAACCTTGGCTACCTGACCCAGCCACGTGACAACGGCGCGGGGCAGGATCGTGGCGAAGGCGCGGAGCTGCGCACTGATGCAGCGGCCGCCTTACGGGCGGCGCAAGGCATTCTGCTGACGACCTATGCGCGGTCGCAGGCGAGCGGCGGGCAACTCGACCGCGACGAATTACTTCAATTGCTCGGTGAATGTACCGAGCTATTTAAGTCGCTCGGTGATTACGCCGGGCAGCACGGCGGACAGGCTGCTGATACGGCAGGTCAGGTCGCTGTCTCGCAAGCGTTCAAGAATTGGGCGCCAAGCAGCGGTACGTCGGAATCCGGATCTGGGCCGGCAACAACTTCGCAGGCCCTGATGGCATTAGGTGCGCAGGCAGGGTCGGTCAATGTCACTCCAAAGACGCATGTTACCTACGCGGGTGAGAACATCGATCAGGTCGCGCAGCAGCATCTCCAGTTGATGAGCGGCCAGCGTTTTAACGCGACTGCAGGTCAGGGGATGCAGTTATTTGCGCGTGGCACAGGGATGCAAGCCGTAGCTGGTGAAGGCCCGATGCTGCTGCAGGCTCAGGCTGATTCGCTAACGGCGAATGCGCAGAAGGGGGTTAAGATCGCGACCAACGAAAACGAAGTGTTGGTTACCGCGCCGACAATTCGGTTAGTCGCTGAGGATGGCAGCTACATCAAGATCGGCGATGGTGTGACGCTTGGCACGAGCGGCGATATCAAGCTGCTATCAGCTTCGCATCAATGGGGTGGACCATCGACGCAGCAAGCCTCAAAGACCGCATTTGCAAACCAACCGACCGATCAGCGCTTCCGATTGCATTTTCCAGGACAGGATGGCGATACGCCGGTTGCTGCGAACCGCGCATATCGGATGACGCTGGACGATGGGCGCGTCGTTGAAGGCAAGAGTGGTCCCGATGGCTTGACCGATCTCGTATCGGACGACGCGATGCGGATCGTCAAGATCGATATCCTGAAAAATTCGCTCGCTTGAGCAAGCTACGACGATGACCAATACCTCGCAACCGACTGTTGTTACGCAGGGCATGGCTGTCACGATGTCCAATCGTCCCGGCCCGCGAAACGTCCAAATTCCGGCCGATCGGCCCGGCGTTGTAATTTTCCTCCATGGCGTTAATGATCCGGGCGCCAACTATGATCACATCGAGCAGGGGTTATGCGAAGGGTTGAACGAACGCCTCAGTCGCAGCGATCTGAAGCCGGGTGTGTATGGCGCTCTCTTTAACAAGGCCGTGAAGTATAAGAGTGACAATCCCAACTTTGATCAGTGGAAGGACATCAAGTACGATCCGGACACCTATCTTTATCAGCGAGCCGAGGTAACTGAAGGTCAGGGCAAGACTCATAGTATGTTTATCCCGTTTTATTGGGGATATCGAGCGTCGGACGGCGAGATCAAAGGCGGAGAAAAAAACCCGTCGACGTTTCGTGGTCAGTACCAGGACGGCAACGGCAACCGCCTGGGCAAGAAGTTCGCGAAGGGCGGCGGGATGTTCAACAATGCCACTACGAATATTCCGGCGATGTACGATGCTGGCTGGATGGACAACGCTGCAAACTGGGGCGCCGGTCTGTTCATGAGCGACTACCAGTACAGTTCGACAAGCCCGAAGCGGCACTACTACGTTCTGGCAGCGGTACGTCTCGCAATGCTGATCCGCGAGATACGGAGAGTTGATCCGAACGAAACGGTAACGGTAATGGCCCATAGTCAGGGAACCGTTATTACGCTGCTTGCGCAGGCAATGCTTGCTGAGAGTAAAGAGGACGGTTCGCGATGTGCTGATTGCGTGATTTTGGCTGACAGTCCATACAGCCTGACTGAGCCCGCTATCGCGCAGGCTGCTCAGCCGAGTGCAACTCCTTATACGCTTCGCGGCAAGCTCAATACTCTCATCAACATTGTCCAGTCAATCACCGCACATCCACACTCGGAGCCGCCGCTATCGCAACTCATCTGTAAGGACGACAACCCAGATCATCAGGGGCGAACCGGACGCGGATGGAGTCCCGCGCAGGCAAGCCGAAAAGACAAGGATGGCAAGGTCTATCCGTTCACGGAACGGGACAATCGAGGCAAAGTTTACTTGTACTTTTGCACCGAGGACGCCACGGTCGATCTTATGACAGTCAAGGGTATAGGCACGCATGGTGTGCCGGATACTGTCGACGAAATATGGCAGGGAGCACGCAAGTTGTTGGGGATGCCGATGAAATCCACGACCACGCTAAAGGCGATGGACGTGCTGAAGTCGCATCGGTTCTATCAGCGACTCTGGTCGAAGGTCTCTACCGATTTATACGGTCGGCCCCGTTTCGTTGGGAAAAAGCCCGAATACTATGATGGTCAATACCTCGGGGACGACCGAAAGTTTGAGAAGCGCTTGATTAACGCAGACGAGTTGTTTCCCCCGTATCAGCCAAATCTCTATGGTGATGAAGCAATTCGTGGCACGGAGCGCAAGCCGGGTAAGGATAAGCCGGACTACGTGGCACGTGACACTCTTCTCGGTAATCCAAAAGCTAAAGTGAAGTTTATTCCATTGGCGGACTTGCCCGAAGATGTACGTAAGCAAGGCAGTCCGGCGATCATGAAATGGTATAACAGCAAGATTGCGGATCCCGAAGATCAAACCAATGTCGTTCGCGCGGCTGACGGATATGGAATACATTGGGAGCGTGAGGAGTCGCCCAACGAGACGCGAGCGCGATTGGAAACGGATAGTGGTAAATGGGATGATAATTCATACCATTCCGCGATTTATCGAGATTCGAATAACATGCGACGTGTTGCGGCTATGGATGTTGCGATTGGTCAAGCACGCAGTCTCGATGACCCGGATATGAGGAAGCTGTTGGTGGCGATTGCTGATTGGAAATTGGATTCAACAAAACTTAAAGAAGTTCAGAATAACAAGTGTTATGGAAATTTGCTTGGTTCGTCTCAGGGGATAATTGAAAAAAGTTCTAAGTATTATTCTCGGGGAGAGTTTCCGTCCGACATTGTTCCCAAAACGCCACCAAAGATGGTGGACGGGGAGACATTTGCTCAACGCGAGAAACGCCAATGAATGTAAGCTTGTCACCTTTGTCGCGCCCCCGGTTGCGCGGGTACGTGTTGATACTGTTCGCGCTGGCGTTGGCTTGGACGGCTGTTACGCTGGTGCGGTCATATCACTACTGGGAAAACACTGGCATCGAGGATCCGCATATGGGCAGTACGATACGCAACGGTTTTTTGGTAATTGTAGGCTTGGTTGCCGCTGCATATGCTGGGCAGTGGATCTGGCGAGCGTCGCATGGCGAAGGTCGGGCAGCAACGGTGCAGCCTGTTGCGACGGCCGCTGAAGTGGTCACGCCGCAGACGAACTCCGAGAACGCAAAAATTTTGGCAGGGACGGGGGCCAAATACGCATTGGAGATTCGTGCGGTTGGGTTGGCGGTAACAGGACGACACCAAGACACGATCTGGAAGCAAATTGTCGAAAAATCGAATAATTACGAGACGGTTCTTTCCTCCGACCCGAAGGATTACGGGGAAAATCCGGATGAACGTAGGACCTTTGCAGAAGTGGCTGCTGGCGCCTCATTTAAATATGCCGCTGGCGAAGCTGTTGATCACTGGCCGGTTCCTGTGATTATTTATGGGCCGCCAAAAGGGGCTGATAGCCACTATCGAGCGGCATATGAAATTTCCGATGTGCGCCAAAAGGCCGGGCTTGGCGTTACTCAATTTCTTTGGTTGGATGACGCCAATGCCAGCAGCGCAGCACCTGCTATCGACAAGCTTTTCGAATTTTTCGACGAGCATCCTGATGTTCCGGCTGCGCTGGTGATGAGTCAAGATAGTATGGTTAATCGTTGGGGGTTAAATACGCCTGGGGCACCTAAAGAGCCGCAGGGCGCGTTTATTCCACCTGTCGTCGATAGCATGGGCGCATTGCTTGTCGCTAGAACGGATCGGGTTAATAAACTCGTTCGCCCATATCAGGTCGACATGCCAGGTGATATCGACAACACAAAGACTCAATACGACGTCGTCAAGCTGTGGAACTTCTACTGGAAGGAGGATAGTGCTTTTTCCGACAAGGTAGAGGCTGAAGCCGGCGGGCACTTTTATGGCCCTCCGACAATGCGCTCCGACTGGTGGATATCGAAATTGCCCGAGTTGTGGAAAGAGGTGACAAACAAGGGGCCAGGAGAATTCAAGTCTAGTCCGTACCTACCGGTTCGCTGGGCCAACTGGCAAGTCGAGGAGTTCGATGAGGCGCCTCTGTTGGGCTACCTTCATCGTCCTGTCGACGTCAAATTGACCGATGACAACGGGAAGCTGTTGAAGCGAGCTGAGCAAGTGAAGCAGTTGCAGGAGGGCTGGAAGCAGGCAGTGGCGACGCTACCGGATGGCGCAAAGCCCACTCGAGTGTTTTATGACACAACTCGAGATCGCGAGTGGACGATCCCACTTACGCAAGCGTTGCACGGGAACGCGGAAGGTATCGACCTCGGTAACGTCAAGGAGGGCTACGATGTCGGTCGACGCATCGGCAATACTGGCGTTAGCTCGGCACTCGTCCAATTGTCGCTCGCGACTATCGCGAACTATGAGGACGGCGGAAGTAGTGCGACGGTCAATTTGATGGACGATGGTCGAGCGAGCATAGTGATGGTCAGTCCCCCGGACGAGGCAACCAAGGCCAAGAATTCGGAGCATCGTGGCCAGAATCCCTTCCGATATCGGATGCCGCATTAATCAGTTTGGGAGGCGCGTATGCGCGGGGTAATACGTGTCGGTGACTCGACTTCGCATGGTGGGCGTGTTCAAACTGGCCGCGAGAATTCAACGGTGATGGGACGAGCGGTCGCATGTGTCGGGGACCGTTGCACTTGCCCCATGTCTGGTCACGACCACTGCGAAATCGTGGAGGGCGACGAAAACGTGCGTATTGATGGTCGCGCGGTTGCTTTTGACGGTCACAAGACATCGTGTGGCGCCGCGCTGATTTCGTCGGTTCCGACATCGGGACGCGCGTAGCAGCGCGTACGCTGGTGGTTGGGGACCGGAATGACCCCTGCCGATGGTGAACGTCGCTGGTCGTGAATGGCCGGCTGCGCGAAACCATGTAGCGTTCATTGCTGAGGATTCGTGTGAGGGTAGTGACGATTTGCTCGCCTACGGCGGCGGACATCCACCTCACGACTTTCTCAAGTCGGGGAGGGAGACACTCGACTCTATCGAGGTCGATCAGCTGGCGATTGACGTATTGGTCTCGCCCCCTAAACCGCATCCTGCGGTGCCCTCACGATGCGTGTTCGAGAAAATTGGAGATGCATATCCGGGACCTCGTTCTGGTCACCAACGCTGTCGCCTTTTCGCCGAGACATCTTCCTTGTTCGACGGTATGGGGGCGAAGAATCGAAGGTGGTAGCGGCTGCGGAGGGGGAGATTATGGGGTGCGGGCATACGGGGTCAAACCGGTTAACTGGGACGAAGATTCCGGATCCTGCCCCGCACTGTACAGCGGCGTATCAAGATGCTATATCGCGACTACTCTTCCATAGTTTGCTAGTATTCGAGGTAATTTCGCGCGGGTTCGCCGCGCATATGGTTGAGCGGCTCAAGAGATAACGGTTCTCTAAGTTTGACGGGTGTGGCCGTGCCGGAGCGCGGATTGTTGCTACGTGACGCTCGCGACAACCTCCTGCTTGTTCCGAACACTCCCTTCACTGGCCATCGTGGCCGAAGTTCCGATGCATTGGAGCGTATCGGGAGCAAGGCGCTCTCGGACGCGACGCACAAGCAAAGCGACGTCGGCGCCTTGCCGCCCTCGGTATGTATGCAGTTCATCTAGCACCAGGAATCGTAACCCGACGCAGTTGCCGATGACCTTGCGATCCAGCTCATCCTGACGGGTCATCAGGAGTTCGAGCATCATAAAATTCGTGAGCAGGATATCCGGGGGGTTATCCGCAATGCGTTGACGCTCCTCATTTTCTTCTTGCCCGGTGTAGCGAGCAAAGGTAATGGGGCGATCGCATCCAAGCTCTTTGCGGCCTCGATTGATCCGAGCCATCTAATTATCGAAGAACTCGAGCGCGTCACAGACAAGTCGAAGCGTGCCGAGTCGGTGAACAGCGCGCTTGGTCCGGCAATCGACGCTGGCATCCCGTCGAACATCACGGACGATGCGCTTCGCAGTCATCCGCTTGCAATCTGGACAGAGAACATTCCGCCGCCGTCGAACAACTTCACAGGCTTGTCGCCCGCTTTCGCGTTTTTGACGGCTTTGTCGGTCAAGGGCATGGGGGTATCCCTCCAAGGGGTATCTTGGATACCCCGAGAGATACCCCCAAATACCCCCGGCTGTCGCAGTACGTCCTGGGACGTATACGGAATTGAAAAAACCCGCGAAGCCTTATGCTATCACGGGTTTCCGGAATTCTGGGGATCGCATGAGACGGAAGATTGGTCCCCCCGACAGGAATCGAACCTGTATCTAGCGCTTAGGAGGCGCTTGTTCTATCCATTGAACTACGGGGAGAGCCATGTCCGGGCGATCGCGCGAAACACGCGAACCGGACGGCGGTGTGGACAGCGCGCAGAGTATAGCAAACGCGCGGCGCATCGGCGGGCGGATTGCACGCCGACGCGCGTATCGCGCAATCGGCCGCGATCAGAAATCGACGACGACGAAATCGTCCTTGCCCACGTCGCACAGCGGGCACCGCCAGTCGGCGGGAATATCGGCAAAACGGGTGCCGGCTGCGATGCCCTCGTCAGGCAGCCCTTCCGCTTCGTTGTAGACCCACCCGCAAATCAGGCAGACCCAGCTCTGGTATTCGGTTACTTCGCTCATGTGGTGCTCGGGATAATGGAAACTCGGTGATGCCGTCCGCGGCCTGGCCGGCGGGCGAAAGGCGCAATGTTACCGGAATTTCGCCGAACGCCTGCGCAACGTCGTTTTAAACGTACGCATCGCGAACAACGCAACCGAAACACGCCCGCCGTGCGTGCGGTGTATGCTTCCCGGGCTGTTTAATCATAAGGAGAAAGCGATGCTCAACAGAAAGTGGATCGCGGGCGCGGTTTGTGTCGCGGCGCTGGCCGTATCGACGCTCGCGCGCGCCGAAGCGCGCGTGTTCTTTGCCGAGCCGCGGGACGGTGCGACGGTGTCGAGCCCCGTGCATGTGAAGTTCGGTCTCGAAGGCATGGAACTCAAGCCGGCCGGCGACATGACGCCGGATACGGGCCACCATCACCTGCTGATCGACGGCAAGCCGGTGCCGAAGGGCGACGTGATCCCGGCGACCGACCATTCGCTGCATTTCGGCAAGGGCCAGACCGAAACCGAGGTGAAGCTGCCGCCCGGCCAGCACACGCTGACGCTGCAGCTCGGCGAAGGTGCGCACCGTTCGTACGGTCCCGAAATGAGTTCGACGATCACGGTCAACGTGAAGTAACCGCGTATCCCGTGCCGGCGCCCGGCGCCCGGTGCGCCAGGCGCGGAATGGCAGATCGACCGGCCGCGGACATCCGGCCGGCATTCGTCCGTACACCCGGTCGCGCGCAACCCGCAACCCGCATCCGGCGCAGGAAACCGGCCGCAAGCCGTACATGACACCGCTTTATCGCACCGCGCCGATGCGGTTCGAGCGCCGCTCGCAGGCCTAGTCCATCCGGCCATACCGGTGGCGGCGTCCGCGACCGGTACAATGGGCGCTTCCGATTCCTCTCTCCGCCGTCTCCCCATGTCGCTTTATTCCATTACCGGCGCGCAGCTCGCGTTCGGTCACGTCGCGTTGCTCGATCACGCGGATTTCTCGCTGGAAGCCGGCGAGCGCGTCGGCCTGATCGGCCGCAACGGCGCGGGCAAGTCGTCGCTGCTGAAGATCGTCGCCGACCTCGCGAAGCCCGACGACGGGCTCGTCACGCGCCAGCAGGAACTGGTGACCGTCTACGTGCCGCAGGAGCCCGAATTCGAGCCGGGCGCGACGGTATTCGACGCGGTCGCGTCGGGGCTCACGCACACGCGCGTACTGCTCGAAGAATACGATTCGATCGTGCACCGCCTCGCGGATATACCGGAAGGCGCCGAGCACGATGCGCTGCTCGCGCGGATGAACGGGCTGCAGTCGTCGCTCGACGCGCACGACGCGTGGAACTGGCGCACGCGCGTGTCGATGACGCTCGCGCAGATCGGCCTGTCGGATGTCGACGCGAGGGTCGAAGCGCTGTCGGGCGGGATGCAGAAGCGCGTCGCGCTGGCGCGCGCACTGGTGCTGCAGCCCGACGTGCTGTTGCTCGACGAACCGACCAACCATCTCGACTTCGACGGCATCCGCTGGCTCGAAGATCTGCTCGTCGCGCAGCGCGCTGGTCTGCTGTTCATCACCCACGATCGCGCGTTCCTCGACCGCGTCGCAACGCGCATCGTCGAGCTCGACCGCGGCCGGCTGCTGTCGTACCCGGGCAATTTCTCCGCGTACCAGACGCGCAAGGCGCAGCAGCTCGAAGTCGAGCGCGTGGAAAACGACAAGTTCGACAAGCTGCTCGCGCAGGAAGAAGTGTGGATCCGCAAGGGCGTCGAGGCGCGCCGCACGCGCAGCGTGGGCCGTATCGCGCGGCTCGAGCAGATGCGTCACGAGCGCGCGGAGCGCCGCAATTCGCAGGGCAACGTGAAGCTCGATGTCGCGCAGGGCGAGAAGTCCGGCAAGATCGTCGCGGAGCTGACCGACGTGACGAAGCGCTACGGCGGCCGCACGGTCGTCGACCGCATCACGACGACGGTCATGCGCGGCGACAAGATCGGCTTCGTCGGCCCGAACGGCGCGGGCAAGACCACGCTGCTCAAGCTGATCCTCGGCGAGCTGAAGCCCGACGAAGGCACGGTGCGCACCGGCACGAACCTGCAGGTCGCGTACTTCGACCAGATGCGCGCGCAGCTCGACCAGGAGAAGAGCCTCGCGGATACCATCAGCCCCGGCAGCGAATGGGTCGAGATCGGCGGCGTGCGCAAGCACGTGATGAGCTATCTCGGCGACTTCCTGTTCGCGCCGGAGCGCGCGCGTTCGCCGGTGAAGTCGCTGTCGGGCGGCGAGCGCAACCGGCTGCTGCTCGCGCGCCTGTTCGCGCGTCCGGCCAACGTGCTGGTGCTCGACGAACCGACCAACGACCTCGACATCCCGACGCTCGAACTGCTCGAAGAACTGCTGGCCGACTACGACGGCACGGTGCTGCTCGTCAGCCACGATCGTGCGTTCCTCGACAACGTCGTGACGTCGGTGATCGCGGCGGAGGGCGACGGCAAGTGGCGCGAATACGTCGGCGGCTTCACCGACTGGCAGATCCAGAGCGAGCGCTCGGAGCAGCTCGCGCAGCAGGAAGCCGCGAAGCGCGCGGTGAAGGAAGCGGTGCCGGTCAAGGAAGAGCCGGCGAAGAGCGCTGCGGGCCGCAATGCGCAGCGCACGGTGAAGCTGTCGTTCAACGAGCAGCGCGAACTCGATTCGCTGCCGGAGAAGATTGCATCGCTCGAAGAGGAACAGAAGACGATCAACGCGCAACTCGAGGACGGCTCGATTTTCGCGAAGGATCCGCAGGAAGGCACGCGCCTGACCGAGCGGTTCGCGGCGATCGACGACGAATTGCTCGCCGCGCTCGAACGGTGGGAAACGCTCGAGGCGAAGCGCAAGCCGGCATAACGCGCGTCACGTGCCGCGCGGCCGGTGGCGGCGGCGCGACAATCTCGCGATTGGCGTGCCACGCGGAACCAGTAGAATACCGCGCGTCCCGGGCAGCGCAGCGCACGCCGCGCGCCCGCTTTCGGAGCAGTCCAAGCACACCGTTGTTTCGATTCGCTTTTTTACGGAACTCAACGTTTTGTCCACGATGTTATCCACACGAGGTGTGGACAACATCCCGATGAATGACGAAATACAGCGCCTATGTCAACGAAGAAACCCAGCGCGGCCTATAGCGAAGCATCGATCAAGGTGCTCAAGGGTCTCGAGCCGGTCAAGCAGCGGCCCGGCATGTACACCCGTACCGAGAATCCGCTGCACATCATCCAGGAAGTCATCGACAACGCGTCCGACGAAGCGCTCGGCGGCTACGGCAAGCAGATCACGGTCACGCTGCATACCGACCAGTCGGTATCGGTCGAGGACGACGGCCGCGGCATCCCGTTCGGCATGCACCCCGAAGAGGGCGTGCCGGTCGTCGAGATCGTGTTCACGCGCCTGCATGCGGGCGGCAAGTTCGACAAGGCCGCGGGCGGCGCGTATACGTTCTCGGGCGGCCTGCACGGCGTCGGCGTGTCGGTGACGAACGCGCTCGCGACGCGCCTCGACGTAACGGTCTGGCGCGACGGCAAGATCGCCGAGCTCGGCTTCGCCGAAGGCGATGTCGTGAAGGCGCTCACGACGCAAGGCGCGGGCCGCGGCGAGAAGAAATCCGGCACGCGCGTGCAGGTGTGGCCGAATCCGAAGTACTTCGATTCGCCGAACCTGCCGCTCGGCGAACTGCAGCGCCTGCTGCGCTCGAAGGCCGTGCTGCTGCCGGGTGTCGAGGTCGTGCTCGTCAACGAGAAAACCGGCGAGCGCCAGACGTGGAAGTACGAGGACGGCCTGCGCGGCTACCTGCTCGACGAAATGAACGGCAGCGAGCTGCTGATCCCGCTGTTCGAAGGCGAGCGTTTCGCCGATTCGCGTTCGGGCGACGATACGTTCGCCGAGGGCGAGGGCGCATCGTGGGTCGTCGCGTGGAGCGAGGAAGGCTCGCTCGTGCGCGAATCGTACGTGAACCTGATCCCGACGCCGGCCGGCGGCACGCATGAATCGGGCCTGCGCGACGGCCTGTACCAGGCCGTGAAGAGTTTCGTCGAGCTGCACAACCTGCAGCCGAAGGGCGTGAAGCTGCTCGCGGAAGACGTGTTCGCGCGTGTGTCGTTCGTGCTGTCCGCGAAGGTGCTCGACCCGCAGTTCCAGGGGCAGATCAAGGAACGCCTGAACAGCCGCGACGCGGTGAAGCTCGTGTCGTCGTTCTCGCGTCCCGCGCTCGAACTGTGGCTGAACCAGCACGTCGAGCACGGCAAGAAGCTGGCCGAACTCGTGATCAAGCAGGCGCAGGCGCGCACGCGCGCGGGTCAGAAGGTCGAGAAGCGCAAGAGCTCGGGCGTCGCGGTGCTGCCGGGCAAGCTGACCGACTGCGAGACCGAGGACATCGCGCGCAACGAGCTGTTCCTCGTCGAGGGCGACTCGGCAGGCGGCTCCGCGAAGATGGGCCGCGACAAGGAATACCAGGCGATCCTGCCGCTGCGCGGCAAGGTGCTGAACACGTGGGAAACCGAGCGCGACCGCCTGTTCGCGAACAACGAAGTGCATGACATCTCGGTCGCGATCGGCGTCGATCCGCACAGCCCGGACGACACCGTCGACCTGTCGAACCTGCGCTACGGCAAGATCTGCATCCTGTCGGACGCGGACGTCGACGGCTCGCACATCCAGGTGCTGCTGCTCACGCTGTTCTTCAAGCATTTCCCGCAACTGATCGAGCGCGGTCACGTGTGCGTCGCGCGGCCGCCGCTGTTCCGCGTCGACGCGCCGGCGCGTGGCAAGAAGGCCGCGCAGAAGCTCTATGCGCTCGACGACGGCGAGCTGGAAGCGATCCTCGACAAGCTGCGCAAGGACGGCGTGCGCGACACGCAATGGAGCATCAGCCGCTTCAAGGGCCTCGGCGAAATGAGCGCCGAGCAGCTGTGGGACACGACGATGAACCCCGACACGCGCCGCCTGATGCCGGTGAAGCTCGGCGAGCTCGACTACGAGGCGACCGTCGCGCGGATGACGATGCTGATGGGCAAGGGCGAGGCAGCCGCGCGGCGCGGCTGGCTCGAGGAAAAGGGCAACGACGTCGAAGCGGATATCTAGGCGGGCTCAATAAGCCCCCCCCCGCGCGGCCGGGCATGACGCCCGGCCCGGCCTCACGCCACTTACGAATACGGAATTCTGATGGACGACAACACTTCCGATCTCTTTGCCAGCCCCGACGCGCCCGAGAGCGACGCGCTGACGCTCGGCAACTACGCGGAGCAGGCGTATCTCAGCTACGCGGTCAGCGTCGTGAAGAGCCGCGCGCTGCCCGACGTGTGCGACGGCCAGAAGCCGGTGCAGCGCCGGATCCTGTTCGCGATGAACGAAATGGGCCTCGGCCCGGACGCGAAGCCGGTGAAGTCGGCGCGCGTGGTCGGCGACGTGCTCGGTAAATACCACCCGCACGGCGACCAGTCGGCGTACGACGCGCTCGTGCGTCTCGCGCAGGATTTCTCGCTGCGCTACCCGCTGATCGACGGGCAGGGCAACTTCGGCTCGCGCGACGGCGACGGCGCCGCGGCGATGCGGTACACCGAAGCGAGGCTCACGCCGATCGCGAAGCTGCTGCTCGACGAGATCGACCAGGGCACGGTCGACTTCATGCCGAACTACGACGGCTCGTTCGACGAACCGAAGACGCTGCCGAGCCGCATGCCGTTCGTGCTGCTGAACGGCGCGTCGGGCATCGCGGTCGGCCTCGCGACGGAAATCCCGTCGCACAACCTGCGCGAAGTCGCGGCCGCGGCGGTCGCACTGATCCGCAATCCGAAGCTTTCGCACGCGGAGCTGATGAACCTGATCCCGGGCCCGGATTTCCCGGGCGGCGGCCAGATCATCTCGAGCGACACGGAAATCGCGGCGGCCTACGAAACGGGCCGCGGCAGCCTGAAGGTGCGCGCGCGCTGGAAGATCGAGGATCTCGCGCGTGGCCAGTGGCAACTCGTCGTCACCGAGCTGCCGCCGAGCACGTCGGGCCAGAAGGTGCTCGAGGAAATCGAGGAACTGACCAACCCGAAGCTCAAGCTCGGCAAGAAGACGCTGACGCCCGAGCAGCTCAACACGAAGAAGGCGATGCTCGACCTGCTCGACGCAGTGCGCGACGAGTCGGGCAAGGAAGCGGCGGTGCGGCTCGTGTTCGAGCCGAAGTCGCGCACGATCGACCAGACGGAGTTCGTGAACACGCTGCTCGCGTACACGAGCCTCGAATCGAACGCGACGCTGAACCTCGTGATGATCGGCGCCGACGGCCGGCCGGGCCAGAAGGGCCTGCTGACGATCCTCGACGAATGGGTGAAGTTCCGCCAGCTGACGATGACGCGGCGTACGCGCCACCGTCTCGCGAAGGTCGACGACCGCATCCATATCCTCGAAGGGCGGATGATCGTCTTCCTGAACATCGACGAGGTGATCCGCATCATCCGCGAGTCGGACGAGCCGAAGTCCGCGCTGATGAGCGCGTTCGGCCTCAGCGAACGGCAGGCCGAGGACATTCTCGAAATCCGGCTGCGCCAGCTCGCGCGGCTCGAGAAGATCAAGATCGAGAAGGAACTCGAAGCGCTGCGCGACGAGAAGGCGAAGCTCGAGGAACTGCTCGCGAACGAAAGCGCGATGAAGCGGCTGATGATCAAGGAGATCGAGGCCGACGCGAAGCAGTACGGCGACGAGCGCCGCACGCTGATCCAGCAGGAAAAGCGCGCGACGTTCGAGGCGAAGGTGGTCGACGAGCCGGTGACGGTCGTCGTGTCGCAGAAGGGCTGGGTGCGTGCGCTGAAGGGCCACGGGCTCGACCCGGCCGGCTTCACGTTCAAGGCCGGCGACCATCTGTATGCGGCGTTCCAGTGCCGCACGCCGGATCGCCTGATCGCGTGGGGCAGCAGCGGCCGCGTGTACTCGGTCGACGTGTCGGTGCTGCCGGGCGGGCGCGGTGACGGCGTGCCGGTCACGTCGCTGATCGAGCTCGAATCGGGCTCGCACCTGATGCACTACTACGCGGCGCCGGCCGACCAGCAGCTGCTGCTCGCATCGAGCAACGGCTTCGGCTTCCTCGCGAAGGTCGGCGACATGGTGAGCCGCGTGAAGGCCGGCAAGTCGTTCATGACGATCGATGCGGGCGCGGTGCCGCTCGCGCCGATGCCGGTGCTGCCGAACGCGACGCAGGTCGCGTGCCTGTCGAGCGGCGGCCGGCTGCTCGTGTTCGGGATGGACGAGATGAAGACGCTGTCCGGCGGCGGCCGCGGCGTGATCCTGATGGCGCTCGACGACAAGGAAACGCTCGTGCAGGCGCTCGCGATCGATCCGGCGGGTGTCGTGCTGATCGGCACCGGCCGTGGCGGCAAGGCGCAGGACGACACGCTGTCGTATGCAGGGCTCGCGCCGCACATCGGCAAGCGCGCACGCAAGGGCCGCGCGCCGGAGTCGAAACTCAAGGTCGTCAACGAGCTGCGTCCGCTTCTCGGCTGACGGCTGACGGCTGACGCCGCGCGCGATCGTCCGGTTCGGCCGCGATCGAAGGCCGCACCTCCGCTTCGGCGGACGTGCGGTCTTTTCTTTTGGACTGCGGATTCGGGTAAGCAAGCGTGGCGCTGTCACGCGGAACTTGCAAAATATTGTGAAATCGCGCGTGGGGCCTGAACCGCGCGGCGACGGGCCGGTCGAACGACGTTCGATGCCGCGTGCGACGCGGCCGTTCGCCGCACCCAACCCATCACAGGATTGTCGCCATGTCCCACGCTGTTGCCGTCGCGCTGTTTCTTCATCTGCTGGCCGTTGCCGTGTGGGTGGGCGGGATGGTCTTCGCGAACTTCTGCCTGCGTCCGGCGCTGTCCGACCTGTCGCCGCAGCTCCGGTTGCCGCTGATCGAAGGCGTGTTCGGCCGCTTCTTCAACTGGGTGGCGGGTTCCGTGATCGTGATCCTGCTGTCCGGCGGCTTCCTGCTCGTGGAGTTCGGCGGCGCGCACGCGACGTGGTCGCTGCACGCGATGGCCGGGCTCGGCGTCGTGATGATGCTGATCTTCGGGCACATCCGCTTCGCGCTGTTCCCGCGCATCCGCCGCGCGGTGCAGGCGCAGAACTGGCCGGACGGCGCGCGTGCGGTGAACGCGGTGCGCCTGCTCGTCGTCGTGAACCTCGTGCTCGGTGTCGTCACGGTCGGTGCGGCAGTGCTGTCGCGCGGTTTCTGATCGTCCGGCGTCGGCCGGCGCCAACCGCAGATTCGCCGGTGTGCGCCGCTACGCGGCCAGCATCGCGTCGAGCAGCCACGAGCCGGCCGGGCCGAGCGGCCGGGTGCGCGACCATACCGCATCCACCCGCACGCGGCGCGGCCAGCCGCGTGCGTGCAGTTCGCACAGGCGATCGCGCGCGAAGTGGTCGACCATCCAGCGCGGCAGCTCGGCCCAGCCGAACCCCAGCACCGCCATCTCCAGCAGCATCAGGTAGCTCGGCGCCAGCCAGTGCTGCGTGCCGACGACGATCCGGTCGCCCGCGCTGCGGCCTTCCGTTTTCACGTAGGTATTGAGGCGCAGTTCGCGCACGTCGCGCAGCGCCGCGTGCGGCACTTCCGCGTCGCCGTATTCGGCGAGCGCGTGCGTGCGTCCGACGAACAGGCCGATCTCCGATTCCTCCGCCACCGTCGCCGCGCCGATATCGGCCGGGTAGGTCGCGCGCGCGGCCATCAGCCCGAGCTGCGCGCGGCCTTGCTGGATCAGGTCCAGCACGTCCTCGTGCTCGGCGATCTGGCATTCGAGCTCGAGCGCCGGAAAGCGCCGTTCGAGCGCCATCAACGTTTCCTCGTAGCGCTTCGACTGGTACGTATCGGACACGACGAGCGTCAGCCGTGCTTCTTCGCCCTGCGCGAGCCGCGCGGCCGTACGATCGATCGCCGCGCCCGCCTCGAGCGCGCGCTGCACCTGCGGCAGCAATGCGCGCCCGGCGTCGGTCAGCGTCGGTGCGCGCGTCGAGCGGTCGAACAACTGCACGCCGAGATCGATCTCGAGGTTCGCGATCGCCTCCGACACGGTCGACTGGCGCTTGCCGAGCTTGCGCGCGGCAGCCGTGAACGAGCCGAGCAGCGCGGCTTCGGCGAATGCGAGCAGGGCTTCGGGGGCGTGGCGCATGTGGCGCTCCGGGTTTCGTTATATCGGTAAAACCGATGATATCAAACTGGATTCATACGGTTTAGCCGATCAAAATGACCGACATGAATGAAGCAACGATCGGAGGGAACCATGAAACAGATGAACAAAACGGTAACGGAACGGCTGCTGCACGCGCTGACGTTCGAGCTGGTCGCGATCGCGCTGTGCGCGCCGATCGGCGCGTGGCTGCTCGACATGCCGGTATCGCACGTCGGCGTGCTGACGGTGATGGTGTCGCTGATCGCGATGGCGTGGAACATGACCTTCAACACGCTGTTCGACCGCTTCGAACGGCGCGCGGGGCTGACGCGCACGCTCGGCATGCGGATCGCGCACGCGGTCATCTTCGAACTCGGCCTCGTCGCGATGGTGGTGCCGGTTGCTGCGTGGTGGCTGAACGTGAGCCTCGTCGAGGCGCTACTGCTCGACCTCGGCATCGTGCTGTTCTTCCTGCCGTACACGTTCTGCTTCAACCTCGCGTACGACGCGCTGCGCGCTCGCTGGATGGCACGCCGGGTCGCGGTGCAGGCGGGTTGAAGCCGGTTGACTGTCGACGAATCCCGATTGATGCCGGCTGAGTCCGGCGGGGCGGCGGCTGCCGCCCGTCAGCGCGCGGCGGCCCACAGCCACACGCCGCATGCAATCGCGACCGCGCCGTAGACGGCATAGACGGGCACCCTGAGGCGCGTGAAGCACAGCGTCGCGAACGCGCCCGTCAGCCAGTAAATCGGGTCGGCCGGCTCGCGATGCAGGATCTTCACGACGGCGACGACGAGAAATCCCGTCGTCGCCGCGCGCAGCAGGCGCATCCCGTGCTCGAAGCGCGAATGGCGCTTGAGCCGGGCCAGGTGGTTCTGCGCAAACACGACGAGACAACCCGACGGAATGAACAGCGCGGCCGTTGCGAGCAGCGCGCCGACCCAGCCGTCGGTCAGGTAGCCGAGAAACGGCACGACGTTCAGCAGCGGCCCCGGCGCCACGGGCGACAGCGCGAACGCCAGCGTGAAGTCGTGATCGGAGATGCCCGTTGCCGGCGAGACGAACAGCGTCTTGAGCACCGGCAGCGCGGAAAAGCCGCCGCCGAACAATGTCATGCCGGCGCCTGCGAGGCGCGGCCACAGCAGTTGCTCCTGGTAATCGCCGGGCAGCGGCACCGCGAACAACACGACGAGCACGCCAAGCAGCACGAGCAGGTTGCGGTCGCGTCTCGACAGCGTGAAATCGACCGCGTCGCGTTGCGGCGGCCCGGTCAGCCAGCCCGCTGCAAACGCAGCGAAAAGAATTCCGACGAAAGCGGCCGGACTATGCGCGAAAGCGAGCAGAATCGTCGACAGCGCGGCGATCACCTGTTCGAGCCGCGTGCGCGCGAGCATGCGCACCTGCTTGACCCACGTGACGCCGATCAGCGCGGCGAGCACCATCCCGAAGTGATTGATCAGCATCGGCGACGCAAGCGAGCGCACGAGCGGTGTGCGATAGAAGATCGCGAACAGCGTCATCAGGATGGAGAACGGCAGCACGCTCGCGATGCCGGCGACCCATGCGCCGGCGCGGCCGTGCAGCGTCTGGCCGACCTGCACCGCAACGTTGCAGCCGACGGGGCCCGGCACGAGCCACGCGAGTGCGACGAGATCGCCGAATATGTGCGGTTCGATGCGTTGCAGCCGTTCTACGTAGTGGCGTTCGAGTTGCGCCATCATCGAAAGCCCGCCCCACGAGATCGCCGAAATGCCGGCGACGACCTTGAACAAGGTCCACAGGGATGCCTGTGCCTCTTCGACACGAGCGCTTGCTTCGACTTCGACGGTTGTCATGGTTGTGGTGTTGGCGCAGGGCCGGATCTCGCGCGTGTAGACGTTATCGGCGGCCGGCCGATACGTTGGCCCTCCCAATTGTCCGCCGCGCATCGCGACACTGCCATGCGCGGAAACGCTAATTAATAGACTGAAGAATAAGATCGGAAAACGAAACAATTATGGCAGCGCGCAACGCGCGCCATGGCCGCAGCCGCGGTGCGCTCAGGCGCCGGTGCTGCCCGTCGCGCGGTGCGCGATGACGTTCGGATGGTCGCCGCGCACGCCGAAGCGCGCGATCAGCGCGGGAATTGCGTCGGCCGGCACCGGGCGCGAGAACAGGAAGCCCTGTGCCTCGATCTCGCCGAGCGCGGACAGCCACGTGATCTGCTCCTCGGTTTCCGTGCCTTCGACGACGACGGTCAGGCCGAGCGAGCGCGCGAGATGCACGATCGACGACACCATCACGCATACGCTGCGATCGTTCGGGATCGCCTGCACGAACGAACGGTCGACCTTCAGCGTGTCGACGGAGAAGCGGTGCAGGTACGACAGCGACGAATAGCCGGTGCCGAAATCGTCGAGTGCGATCCGGATGCCGAGCTTCTTCAGCGCGACGATCTTCTCGGACACGAGTTCCGGATACTCCATCATCGCGGTTTCGGTGATCTCGATCTCGAGCCGGTTCGCGTCGATGCCGGTTTCCTGCAGCGTGTGCGAGATCGTTTCGATCAGGTCGCCACGCCAGAACTGCACGGGCGAGATGTTGACCGCGAGCGTCAGCGTGTCGTGACCCTCGTCGCGCCAGCGTGCGATCTGCTCGCACGCGGTGCGGATCACGAAGTCGCCGATCGGCACGATCAGTCCCGTCGATTCGGCGATCGAAATGAATTCGTTCGCGGAGATGATCCCGTGCTCGGGGTGATCCCAGCGCGCGAGCGCCTCGAAGCCGGTGATGGTGCGGTGCGTGAGGTCGATCTTCGGCTGGTACGCGAGGAACAGTTGCCCCTCGGCGAGCGCGACGCGCAATTGCTGTTCCCAGCGCATCAGGTGGTCGGCGCGGTGCGACAGGTGCGGCGCATAGAACTGGTAGCAGTTCTTGCCGGCGTCCTTCGCGCTGTACATGGCGAGGTCGGCCTTCTTCAGCAGGTCGATCTCGCTTTCGTTCGCGACGGTGTGCAGCGCGATGCCGATGCTCGCATGCAGCACGAACGAACTGCCGCGTACGTCGAACGGTTCGCCGAACATCCGGATGATCGCTTCCGCGAGCCGCACCGCGCGCCGCTCGACGTCGTCGCCCTTCATCACGACGACGAACTCGTCGCCGCCGATGCGCGCGAGCGAGCCTTCGTCGCCGACCGCATCGGACAGGCGCGACGCGGTCATCTGCAGCACGATGTCGCCGGCGTTGTGGCCGAGCGTGTCGTTGACGGTCTTGAAGTTGTCGAGATCGATGAACAGCAGGCCGAGCCGCGACAGGCTCGTCGGCATCGCCACGTCGTTGCGCAGCCCGCGCAGCGTCGCATAGCGGTTCGCGAGGCCGGTGAGCAGGTCGAATTCCGCGAGTTGCGTCATCTCGCGCTCGCGGCCGAGCAGCTTGCCGATCAGGCCCGTCGCGACGCCGAAGAACGCGAGCATCGCGAGCGTGATGAAGCTCGTCATCAGCAGGTAGACGTTGCGCGTGTGGTAGTAGTCCGCGAATTCCTCGGTTTGCGACAGGCCGACCATCACCGCGAGCGGATAGCCGTCGAGGTGGCGGTACGACACGATGCGCGTCACGCCGTCGAGCGGGTCGATGATCGTGCCGGTCACGCGCTCGGCGATCGGATACACACCCGATGCCGAAAACGCGCCCGGTGCGTTGCTGAGCGAGCCCGTGCGTCGCGCGAGCACCGCGCCCGTGTCGGACACGACCGCGATCACGCCTTCCTTGCCGATCGCCGCGTTGTTGTAGAAGTCGTTCGTGAAGTAACTCGGGTCTTCCGACACGACGACGATGCCCGCGAAGCTGCCGTCCGGGTTGTTCAGGCGCCGCGTCATCTGCAGCGTCCAGTGGCTCGACACGCGGCCGAGCACGGGCTTGCTGATATAGAGGCGGTCGTCGTTGTGCGACAGGTGGACCTTGAAGTGCTCGCGATCGGCCAGGTTGATCGGCTGCGGATGGATCTCGGCCGTGTTCGCGAACAGGATGCCCTTCGCGTTGACGAGCGATACCTGGATCAGCGTATCGCTCGGCACGACGCCTTTCTCGACGGCGCTCGCAAGATTGAAGTGCGCAGGCGACTTCTCGAACTCGAACTTGACGAAGCGGGTGATCTGGTCGACCTGGTGGATCGCCTTGACCGTATGCTGCTCGAGCGCGGAGGACAGGATCGCGGCGGACGCCGCCGCTTCCTTGTACGCACTGTCCTTCTCGACCGACAGCCGCGCGATGATCACAGCCCACAGCAGCGCAAGCGCCAGCATCCCGAGCAGCGGGATCGCGAACAGCGCACGCCGGCGCGATTTGCGCGGCGCGCGTAGCGGCCGGGTCGGCGGCGTAGGGTTGGACCGGGCGGAGCTCATCGAAGAGGGTGGCGTCCTGCTCGCGTGCGCCATCCGTCGGGATGGCCGGCTATGGTTGGGGTCGCCCCGGCGTCTGTTCGTTCGCGGGATGCGCAACCATCGACAGACCTCCGAAACAACGGATTAGGCCCGATATTACTGGCTGGAGCGTTTTTGCGATAGCTGGGCGAACCGTAGGGGCGCCGGACGGACCGGCGCCATCGCACATCGCGAAATGTCAGACAAGGGACCGGAACGTGCCGTCGACAACCGTGACGGCGTGGCCGCCGATCCACGTCGTGCCGTCGTCGTCGTAGCGGACGAAGATGCGGCCGTCGCGGCCGATCGCCGTGCCCTGGCGGGCCGTGTAGGACGTGCCGGGACGGCGTTCCTGCCGCGTCAGCAGACCGGCCAGCGCGGCGTTTGCGCTGCCCGTGACGGGATCTTCGCCGACGCCGAAGTTGCCGCCCGTCATCAGGCAGCGGATTTCGAACGTCGCGGGGCCGCCTTCGGCGTGCGGCGCGTAGACCGCGAGGCCGTCCGCGCCGTAGCGGTGCGTGAGCGCTTCCAGCGCGGCCGGATCGGGCGACAGGCCGATGCACGCGTCGGCCGACGTCAGCCGCACGACCAGCCACGGCGCGCCGTTGTCGACCGCGCACGGCTCGGCATCCAGGTCGATCGCGTCGCTGCGCAACGCGGCAGCCAGCGCCGCGTAGTCCGAACGGTCGAGCGGCGTGACGCGCGCCGGCGGCGCGGCGAACGCCCAGCCGTCGGCTTGCTCGCGCAGCGCGACCCGGCCGACCCCGCACTGCTGGATCAGCCGGCCCGGCGTGCGCGGCTGCGCGCCGCTTTCCAGGAACGCATGCGCGGTGCCGAGCGTCGGGTGGCCGGCGAACGGCAGTTCGCCGCCCGGTGTGAAGATCCGCACGCGGTAGTCGGCTTCCGGGTCGGTCGGCGTGCAGACGAACGTCGTTTCCGACAGGTTCGTCCAGCGGGCGATCGCGAGCATGTCATCGTCGCCGAGCGAATCGGCGTCGAAGATCACGGCGAGCGGGTTGCCCTTGAACGGCACCGACGTGAACACGTCGACCTGCTTGAAGCGGACGAGACGATCGGGCATCGCGATGCGCGTGTTACGCAACTTCGGCGATCAGCTCGATCTCGACGCACGCGCCGAGCGGGATCTGCGCGACGCCGAAGGCCGAGCGCGCGTGCTTCCCCGCATCGCCGAACACTTCGGCGATCAGCTCCGACGCGCCGTTCGTCACGACGTGCTGTTCGGTGAAGTCGAGCGTCGAGTTGACGAGGCTCATCAGCTTGACGATGCGCGTGACCTTGTTCAGGTCGCCGGTGTGCGCGTGCAGCGTTGCGAGCAGGTCGATCGCGATCGAGCGTGCGGCCGCCTTGCCGTCTTCCGTCTGAAGATCCGCGCCGAGCTTGCCGGCCCAGACCTTGCCGTCCTTCTTCGCGATGTGGCCCGACAGGTAGACCGTGTTGCCGCTTTGCGCGCTCATCACGTAGGCGGCGGCCGGTGCGCCGGCGGTCGGGAGCTCGATGCCGAGCGACTTCAGTTTGTCGTAGACGTTAGCCATGTGTTCGATTCCTCGTAGAGAGTCGTGACAGGAAAAGGGGGGATCAGAGGCGCTCGCGCAGCAGCTTGCCGAGGCGAGCCACGCCTTCCTCGATCTTCTCGGGCGGCACCGTCACGAACGACAGGCGCAGCGTGTTCTGCTGCGCGTCGTCCGCGAAGAACGGCGCGCCCGGCACGAAGGCGACGTGGTTGTCGACGGCCGCGGCAAGCAGCTTCATGCTGTCGATCTGCGCGGGCAGGTTCACCCAGATGAACATCCCGCCTTCCGGGCGGTTCCACGTGACACCTTCCGGCATGTGGCGTTCGAGCGCGCCGAGCATCGCGTCGCACTGCGCGCTGTACAGCTCGCGGATCGTCGGGATGTGCTCGTCGAGGAAGCCGTCCTTGATCACTTCGTGCGCGATGCGCTGCGTGAGCGTCGGCGTGTGCAGGTCGGTGGCCTGCTTGGCCTGCACGAGCTTGAAGTGGAGTTCCTCGGGGGCAATGATGTAGCCGATCCGCAGGCCCGGGGCGAGCACCTTCGAGAACGTGCCGAGGTGCACGACGTGGTCGGGCGCCATCGACAGCATCGTCGGCAGCGGCTCGCCGCGGTAGTTCAGCGCGCCGTACGGATCGTCTTCCAGCACCGGGAACGGGCTCGACTGCGCGAACGCGGCGAGCGCGCGGCGGCGCTCGACGGGCAGGCGGCGGCCGGTCGGGTTCTGGAAGTTCGGCTGCGCGTACAGGAGGCGCGCGCCTTGCGTGAGTTCGGGCGTGAGGCCTTCCGGCAGCAGGCCCTGTTCGTCGGTCGGCACCTGCACGTAGCGCGGCTCGTACAGCGAGAACGACTGCAGCGCGCCGAGGTAGGTCGGCGTTTCGACGAGGATCGGGCTGCCCGGATCGATGAGCGCCTTGCCGAGCAGGTCGAGCGCCTGCTGCGAGCCGGTCGTGATCAGCACCTGCGACACGCGCACGCTGTAGCGCTCGGCGATCCACTCGCGCAGCGGCAGGTAGCCTTCGGTCGCGCTGTACTGGAGCGCGGCGGCCGGCGCGTCGCGCAGCACGCGGTCGGCGGCGGCGCGCATGCGCTCGGCCGGGAACGTCGCGGGGGCGGGCAGGCCGCCGGCGAACGAGATGACCTCGGGGCGTTCCGTGACCTTCAGGATCTCGCGGATCGCAGAGCTCGTCAGCTTGCGGGCGCGTTCGGAAAGCTGCCAGTGCGGCGGATGCAGGTCGCTCGGATTCATAGTCTCCTCGTTCGGATATCGTGGTCAGTCAAGAAAGGTCGTTCGGGCGGATCGCTTCGACGCTGCCGGGTGGGCATGCGCGAGCGCGGTCGAGCCTTCGCGGCCGGGTGGGCAAAACCGATCAGGCAAAACAGCCATTATGGCGCACCTGTTCAGCCGGCGCGAGCCGGTTGCGCGGTGGTGGCGATCGCCGAGCGGCGCCCGAGCACCACGGTGGCGATCACGGCGGCGGCGAACAGCCACGTCGACGGCGTGACCGTCTCGCCGAACAGCAGGGCGGAAAATGCGATCGTGAAGAAAATCTGCAGCAGTTGCACCTGGCCGACGCGCGCGATGCCGCCCATCGCGAGCCCCGCATACCATGCAAAAAAACCGATGAACTGCGAAAAAAGGGTCACGTAGCCGAACGCGAGCCACGTGCGCAGCGCGAGCGGGCTTGGATGCGCGGCATGCTGCATCCACGCGAGCCAGCCGACCGGCAGCACGAGGAACGGCGCGGACACCACGAGCGCCCAGCAGATCACCTGCCAGCCGCCGATCTGGCGCGCGAGGCGCGCGCCTTCCGCATAACCGAGCGCGCCGATGCCGACCGCGACGAGCATCAGCGCGTCGCCGGCCTGCACGGTGCCGCCGCCGTCGCGCAGCGCGAACGCGATCACGAGCGCGCTGCCGGCCACCGCGCTGGCCCAGAATGCCTTCGACGGCCGCTCGTGCGACAGCCAGGCCGCGTACAGCGCGACGAACAGCGGCTGCAGCCCGTTGACGACCGCGCCGTGGGACGCCGGCACGGATTTCATCGCCCATGCGGAGAACACCGGGTACGCGATGATCACGCCGGCCGACGTGATCGCGAGGCTTTTCAGTTGTGCGCGGGTCGGCAGCGCCTCGCGGCGCCACCACAGCAGCAGGCCGGCCGGCACCGCGGCGGCGAGCGCGCGGCCGAGCCCGTTGAGCAGCGGATTGAGTTCGGACACGACGATACGCGTCATCGGCAGCGTCAGGCTGAAGATCATCACGCCGATCAGGCCGAGCAGCATGCCCCGGGTTTCGCGCGAATTCATGTCGTGGGTGTCTCCGTATTGCAGGGTGGTTGTAATCGAGGGGTGTTCAGCGCAGCGTGCGCGCACCTTGCGGCGTGTCGAATTCGGCGACCAGCGCGGGCGGGCCGTCGCCGGTTTCGAGATCGAGCAGATGCGCGGCGCCGAGCCAGTCGAGCTGCTCGCGGATCGCGTCCGCACGCGGGTGGGTGCCCTTGAGCGCCTTCAGCGCGACGCCGTCGGGCGGCAGCGATTCGGCCGGGTGGTGCGGGCTGTCCCACTGGATCAGCGACGGCACGAGGCCGTCGCCCGAACCCTGCCAGGCAGGGAACGCGCCGTCGTCGGGCACCGTGAGGCCCCAGCTCAGGTCGCCGCGCCGCATCGCGACGACGGGCGGGATGCGGGCCGGGTACTGGCTTTGCCACAGCGCGAGCAGGCGCGGGCGGTCGACACGGGCGACCCAGTGCGCGAGAAACGGGCCCTGCGCGAGCCGGGCTTGCATCGCCGGATCGTCGAGCGCGAACAGCCGCGCGCGCGGCGGCGCTGCGCCGTCGTCCGGGGCGGGGGCGTCGGGGTCGATCGCGATCACTTCGAGGTAGAGCCCGCCCCATGCGCCGAACAGCGCATTGTGGGTCCGCATCAGCGGGTGGCGGCCGCCGCCGGCCGGTTCGATGCCGAGCGCGTCGGCGACATGGCGCACGCCGTCGTCGAGTGTGCGTGCGGCGATCACGAGGTGGTCGAGTGTCAGGGAGCGGGCTGGCATGAACGTCGGTCGGGAAGCGAAAGTGTCATGGTAGGCGGGCGATGCGCCGGGCGGTTGCCGGACCGGCCGGCGCATGGGCCGCGGACGGGCCGGTCGGCGCGGTTCCCGGTGCGGCGGGGCCGGAACGGCGGCCGCACGGTCGCCATTGCGGTCAACTGTAATCGTCGACACCGGCACAGTAACGGTACAATCGGCGCGATAGCCTTCGGTACAGTTGGAGCTGCCGCCCATGTCCACCGTTCCACTCGCCCAGATTCCCGCGCCGCACGATACGGCCACGCTCACGCTCGTCGACCAGCTTGTCCAGTGGGCCCGGCGGCGCATCGACGAACGCGTGTTCCGTCCCGGCATGCGGATGCCGTCGATCCGCAAGCTCGCGCTCGACAAGAGCGTGTCGCGCTTTACCGTCGTCGAGGCGTACGAGCGCCTCGTCGCGCAGGGTTACCTCGACTCGCGGCGCGGCTCCGGCTTCTACGTGCGCGAGCGCACGGCCGGCCCGCAGCCGGTCGACAACCTGGCGCGCGGGTCCGAAGCCGCGCCCGTGCACAACACGATCGACGTCGTCTGGCTGCTGCGCAACATGCTGCACACCGTCAGCCCGGAAAAGGGGCCCGGTCTCGGCTACCTGCCGGGCCGCTGGCTCGACGGCGAGCTGATCACCGGCGCGCTGCGCGCGCTCGGGCGCCAGTCGGGCGCGCAGATGCTCGGCTTCGGCACCGCGCAGGGTTTCCTGCCGCTGCGCCAGCAACTGCAGACGCGCCTCGCCGAAGTCGAGATCGGCGCGACGCCCGACCAGCTCGTGCTCGTATCGGGGATCACGCAGGCGATCGACCTGATTTCGCGGATCTACGTGCGGCCCGGCGACGCGGTGATCGTCGGCGATCCCGCGTGGTTCCAGATGTTCGGCCGCTTCGCGTCGCAGGGCGCGCAGCTCGTCGGGATGCCGTACACGCCGGACGGCCCCGATCTCGACGCGCTCGAGACGCTCGTGCAGATGTGGCGGCCGAAGATGCTCGTGATCAATTCGGTGCTGCAGAACCCGACCGGCACGTCGCTGTCGGCCGCGCAGGCGTTCCGGATCCTGAAGCTCGCGGAGGCGTACGACTTCCTCGTCGTCGAGGACGACGTGTACGGCGACCTGTGCCCGCCGAGCTATCCGGCCACGCGCCTCGCGAGCCTCGACCAGTTGAAGCGCGTGATCTACCTCGGCAGCTATTCGAAGACGCTCGCGGCGAACCTGCGGGTCGGCTACGTCGCGTGCGCGCCGGAGATCGCGAAGGCGGTCACCGACCAGAAGATGCTGGTCGGGATGACGACACCCGAGCTCAACGAGCGCGTGCTTTACAAGATCCTGACCGAGGGGCATTACCGGCGCCATGTCGAGCGGCTGCGCGCGCGGCTCGACGGCGTGCGCGACAAGACCGCGCGGATGCTCGAGCGCACGGGGCTCGGGCTCTTCGCGATGCCGGCGGCCGGGATGTTCCTGTGGGCCGACACGGGCGTCGATTCGGACGCGCTCGCGGCGGTCGCGCACGAGGCCGGCTTTCTGCTGACGCCGGGCAGCCTGTTCTCGCCGCAGCAATCGCCGTCGACATGGATGCGCTTCAACGTCGCGAACTGCGGCGATCCGGCGCTGCCGGGGTTGCTTGCCGGCTATATCGACTCGGCCGTGCGGCGCGCGTCGTGACGCGGCACGCCGACCCTTGAAATCACGCGCGCCGTCCCCAGATACGCGCGCAAACCGCTTGCGCCGGGCGGACGTCCTTCACGGGCTTGCCGGCATCGCGCGCCGGGCGCCTGCGCCCACCATTTCACCAGTTCAAGTAAGAGGAAACAGCATCCATGGCACACGAAACGATGAGCTTTCAGGCAGAGGTCAAGCAACTCCTCCACCTGATGATCCATTCGCTCTACAGCAACAAGGAAATCTTCCTGCGCGAACTGGTGTCGAATGCGTCCGACGCGGCCGACAAGCTGCGTTTCGAGGGGCTCGCGGACAACGCGCTGTACGAGAACGATCCGAACCTGCGCATCCGCATCGGCTACGACAAGGCCGCGCGCACGATCACGATCGACGACAACGGCATCGGCATGAGCCGCGACGAGGCGATCGCGAACCTCGGTACGATCGCGCGTTCGGGCACCAAGGAATTCTTCACGAAGCTGTCCGGCGACCAGCAGAAGGATGCGGCGCTGATCGGCCAGTTCGGCGTCGGCTTCTACTCGGGCTTCATCGTCGCGGACAAGATCACCGTCGAGACGCGCCGCGCGGGCTTGCCGGCGAACGAAGCCGTGCGCTGGGAAAGCGCGGGCGAGGGTGATTTCACGATCGACGCGATCGAGCGCGTACAGCGCGGCACGACGATCACGCTGCACCTGCGCGAAGGCGAGGACGAGCTGCTGTCGTCGCATCGCCTGAAGTCGATCATCCAGAAGTACTCCGACCACATCGCGCTGCCGATCCTGATGCAGAAGGAAGAATGGGATCAGGAAAAGGGCGAGATGGTCCTGAAGGACGAGGACGAGACCGTCAACCAGGCGAGCGCGCTGTGGACGCGTTCGAAGGGCGACATCACCGACGAGCAGTACACGCAGTTCTACCAGCACGTCGCGCACGACCATCAGGATCCGCTCACGTGGACGCATAACCGCGTCGAGGGCCGCAGCGAATACACGCAACTGCTGTTCGTGCCGTCGCATGCGCCGTTCGACCTGTGGAACCGCGATTATCGCGGCGGCCTGAAGCTGTACGTGAAGCGCGTGTTCATCATGGACGACGCCGAGCAGCTGCTGCCGCAATACCTGCGCTTCGTGAAGGGCGTCGTCGATTCGGCCGACCTGCCGCTGAACGTGTCGCGCGAGATCCTGCAGGAAAGCCGCGACGTGAAGGCGATTCGCGAAGGCGTGACGAAGCGCGCGCTGTCGATGCTCGAAGAGCTCGCGAACGCGGAAGAGGATGCCGGCAAGGAGAAGTACAAGACGTTCTGGGGCGCGTTCGGCCAGGTGCTGAAGGAAGGCCTCGGCGAAGATCACGCGAACCGCGAGCGCATCGCGAAGCTGCTGCGCTTCGCGTCGACGCACGGCGATACCGACGCGCAGGACGTGTCGCTCGCCGACTACGTGTCGCGCATGAAGCCCGAGCAGAGCAAGATCTACTACGTGACGGCCGACGCATGGCAGGCCGCGAAGAACAGCCCGCATCTCGAAGTGTTCCGCAAGAAGGGCGTCGAGGTGCTGCTGCTGACCGATCGCGTCGACGAATGGATGCTGTCGTTCCTCAATGAGTTCGACGGCAAGCCGCTCGCGAGCGTTGCGCGCGGCGACCTCGATCTCGGCGAGCTGAACGACGAAGAGAAGAAGGCGCAGGAACAGGCGGGCGAGGCGATCAAGCCTGTCGTCGAGAAGATGAAGGAAGCGCTCGGCGACAAGGTGAAGGAAGTGCGCGTCACGTTCCGCCTGACCGATTCGCCGTCGTGCCTCGTCGCGGACGACAACGACATGAGCGGCTACCTGCAGCGGATGCTGAAGGCGGCCGGCCAGAACGCGCCGGCGATGCAGCCGATCCTCGAGATCAACCCCGAGCACGCGCTCGTGAAGCTGTTGAACGCCGACAGCGCCGATTTCGGCGACTGGTGCCATCTGCTGTTCGACCAGGCACTGCTGGCCGAAGGCGGCATGCTCGACGATCCGGCGAGCTTCGTGAAGCGGACCAACGCACTGCTGCTGTCGCGCGCCGCGTGAACGTGCGCATGCGATTCGACGGCGGACAGGCCGGCTGGCGCGAGACGCCGCGGCCTGGCTGTACGCTCGACCAGCGCGACTGGCTGACGCGCGGCGGATCGCTGACCGCGCATCTCGCGCGGCTCGGCCGCGTGAACGTGCGCGTGACGCGCGAGGCCGTCGACTGTCCATGGTTCGACGAGCCCGACGCGCTTGCCACTTTGCCGCGCGCGCCGATGTGGGTGCGCGAGGTGATCCTGTCGGTCGACGGTACGCCGTACGTCGCCGCGCACAGCATCGTGCCGCTCGCCGCCAGCAAGGGCGTGTGGCAGGCAATGCGGCGGCTGCGCACGCGGCCGCTCGCGGAGCTGCTGTACAGCGATCCGCAGGTCGAGCGCTCGGCGCTGGTCAGCCGGCGCGTGATTGCTGGCCATCCGCTGTATGCGCTTGCGAGCCATGCGCTTGGCGCAGGCGCGCGCGCGCCGCATTCATTTGCTGCGCGGCGCTCGGTGTTCCAGCGTCACGGCAAACCGCTGATGGTCACCGAGTGCATGCTGCCGGCGCTGTGGCGCCATCTCGACGCGCACGGCGACGGGCCGCGTTCGGGCGGCACGGGCGGAGGCGCGTGATGCTGCAGGGTTTCGGGCCGGTGGTCGGGCCGAATACGCATACGATGATCCTCGGCAGCTTTCCGGGCGAGGCATCGCTCGATGCCGCGCAGTATTACGCGCATCCGCGCAACCAGTTCTGGCGGCTGCTCGGCACGGTGCTCGGCGAGCACGGGCTGCACGAGCTTGCGTACGATGAACGGCTCGAGCGCGTGCTGACGCACGGGATCGGTATCTGGGACGTGCTTGCCGCGTGTCATCGCGAGGGCAGCCTCGATTCGGCGATCCGCAACGCGGAGCCGAACGATTTCGATTCGTTGCGGGAGCATGCGCCATTGCTGAAGCGCGTGTGCTTCAACGGCAAGACGGCAGGGCGGTTTGCCGACGTGATCGGCAGGGCCGGGTACGAGACGCTGGTGCTGCCTTCGTCGAGCCCGGCGAATGCGATGCTGTCGTTCGAGCAGAAGCTGGTGCAGTGGCGGGCGATTCGCGGCTGACGCCGGTATGAGTGCCACGGAGTGCGGGCTCGCTCCCAACGCTCAATCGTCCTTGCCCCATCTCCACCCGGGCTTCTCGCCCTTGATCCAGCATACGGCGATCAGCAAAGCGGACAGCACCACGATGCAGGCGCCGTACGCGAACGGTGACTTGTGCGGCGGCAGCAGCCAAGCGCTCGCAACGATCCCGATCACGAACAGCAGCAGCACGAGCCAGCCCTGCCACGCGACCGGCAACCCCCATCCCCATCCGTAGCGCTTGGCCGGAAACCAGATCTTCTTGTCGTTCGAGGCCATGTGGTCCCTCGTCGTCCGACGGTTGTGACGCGAATCGTTCCGTCAGCGAGCTTGCCGCTGGCGATCACGCATCGCATCGAGCCGGCATTGCAGCCGTTCGAGCACGACGAATGAGGAAACATACTGGTCCGCGTGCATCGCCTTGTCGCGGGACGCAATGCCGCGTGCAATGAACTCGCTTTGAAGCCGGCGACGCTCGATGCCTTCACGGATCGATTGCTCGACGAAGCTCGATAGCGTTTCGCCGTCACCCAGGACGCGTTCGGCAGCGGCGAGCAGTTCCGGCTCGACGTGGACGGATGGAAAGGTGGCGGTCTTCATCGGATAACTTCCTCCAACACGGTTGCGATGCATTATCGTTCACGCCGACCATGGGTGCACGCCGACCGATCAACGGAGCGTAGCGGTGAATCTGTCTCCTCTGGCACCACCCCGCACCAATGCTATCCTCTCGTCCGCTCATCCAGCATCACCCTGCGAGATTCAATCATGACCCGACTGATCAAGCGCGCGTCCGCCGAGGCGCGTGCATTCAAGCAAGGCAAGCCGTCCTCCTACAACGGCTCCGAAAAACTCCAGCCGCCGCGCGTGAAGCGCCGCCCGGACATCGACGAACACGACGACGTGCCCGTGCTCGAAGCGCCGCGCAAGCCGCGCTTCGCGCCCGTCACGTTCTCCGAAGAGGGCGGCGTGCGCTTCCTGCACTTCGGTACCGAATGGGTGCAGGGCGCGATGCGGATCTCGAAGCCGCTGCATATCGAGCTCGAGTACGCGCAGCAGATGATGGCGTGGCTGCTGTTCCTCGAAACGCCCGAGCGGATCGTGCAGCTCGGGCTCGGCACCGGCGCGCTGACCAAGTTCTCGCACCGCTTCCTGCCGCACGCGAAGGTCGAGGCCGTCGAACTGAACCCGGCCGTGATCGTCGCCGCGCGCACGATGTTCGCGATGCCGCCCGACGACGCGCGCCTCGCCGTGCACGAAGCCGACGCATGGGATTTCGTCAACGATCCGGCCAACCGCGGCACGACGGGCGCGCTCCAGATCGACCTGTACGACGCGACCGCGCGCGGCCCGGTGCTCGACAGCGTCGCGTTCTACCGCGCGGTGCGCGGCTGCCTCGCCGACGCGGGCATCGCGACGATCAACCTGTTCGGCGATCATCCGAGCTTCGTGCGCAACATGAAGCACCTGAACGCAGCGTTCGATCACCGCGTGATCGCGCTGCCCGAAGTGCACGACGGCAACCGGATCGCGATCGCGTTCTCGGGCCCTGCGCTCGACGTGCCGTTCGCGCAGCTCGACACGCGCGCGAAGCTGATCGAGGACACGTTGAAGCTGCCCGCGCGCAAGTGGGTGAAAGCTTTGAAAGAAACGACCGGTGCACGCGATACCTCGTTCGCGATCTGACGCTTCATGCACCGGCGGCATGCCGGTGCAACTGCGCGACAAGGGGCGGATCACCTCGGGTTCGCCCCCGCTTGACCGCGTGCTCGCGGCTCCTATACTGGCGCGAAGCCAGCGGAGCCGCAGCCTACCCGTTTTGCCGCTCCTCTCGCCGCCGTACCCGCTCAACAAGATCGATAACCGGGAAAGATGAGGAGACGTCATGGCTCACGATGCCGACGCCAACCGGGCCGCGAAGCGCTGGCTCTGGCTGCTGGTACTGCCGCTGATCGCGATGGTCTGGGTGCCGTCGTACAACAAGGTCGATCCGCAATGGTTCGGCTTTCCGTTCTTCTACTGGTACCAGCTGCTTTGGGTCTTCATTAGCGCGGTGATCACCGCGTTCGTGTATTTCAAGACCAAGAACGCATGGAAGGCGAGCGGCCCGCAAGGAGGTGCGCGATGAATCTCGGCGCAACCTTCGTTTTCGTCCTGCTCTTCATCGGCGTCACGATCATCGGCTTCCTGGCCGCGAACTGGCGGCGCGGCGATCTCGCCCATCTCGACGAATGGGGCCTCGGCGGACGCCGCTTCGGCACGATCGTCACGTGGTTCCTGCTCGGCGGCGACCTCTACACCGCATATACGTTCGTCGCGGTGCCCGCGCTCGTGTTCGGCGCCGGCGCGATGGGCTTCTTCGCGCTGCCGTACACGATCCTGATCTATCCGTTCGCGTTCGTCGTGTTCCCGAAGCTGTGGAGCATCGCGAAGCGGCACGGCTACGTGACGGCCGCCGACTTCGTCAACGCGCGCTACGGCAGCCGGATGCTCGCACTCGCGATCGCGGTGACGGGCATCCTCGCGACGATGCCGTATATCGCGCTGCAGCTCGTCGGCATCGAGGTGGTGATCGGCGCGCTCGGTTTCGACACGACCGGCTTCGTCGGCGACCTGCCGCTGATCATCGCGTTCGCGATCCTCGCCGCGTACACGTACACGTCGGGGCTGCGCGCGCCCGCGATGATCGCGATCGTGAAGGACATCCTGATCTACATCACGATCGCTGCCGCGGTCATCGTGATTCCCGCGAAGCTCGGCGGCTTCGGGCACATCTTCGCGAGCGTGCCGCCCGCGAAGCTGCTGCTGAAGGCGCCGGACGCGGCGAGCCTGAACGGCTACAGCGCGTACGTGACGCTCGCGATCGGCTCGGCGCTCGCGCTGTTCCTGTATCCGCACTCGGTCACGGCCATCCTGTCGTCGTCGTCGGGCAACTCGATCCGCCGCAACATGGCGATGCTGCCCGCTTACTCGTTCGTGCTCGGCCTGCTCGCGCTGCTCGGCTACATGGCGCTCGCGGCGGGCGTGAAGGACATGCCGCAGTACGCGCCGTACTTCAAGGCGTTCGGCCCGAACTTCGCGGTGCCCGCGCTGTTCCTCGAGTATTTCCCGTCGTGGTTCACCGGCGTCGCGTTCGCGGCGATCGGCATCGGCGCGCTGGTGCCGGCGGCGATCATGTCGATCGCCGCCGCGAACCTCTATACGCGCAACATCCACCGCGAGTTCGTGAACCGCAACATGACGCACGACCAGGAGACGCACGTCGCGAAGCTCACTTCGCTGATCGTGAAGGTCGGCGCGGTCGCGTTCATCCTCGGGCTGCCGCTGACCTATGCGATCCAGCTGCAGCTGCTCGGCGGGATCTGGATCATCCAGACGCTGCCCGCGATCGTGCTCGGCCTGTACACGCGGCTGCTCGACCATCGCGGCCTGCTGGTCGGCTGGGCGGCCGGCATCGTGTGCGGCACGTGGATGGCGGTGTCGCTGAAGCTCGCGAGCTCGATCTTCACGATCCACCTGTTCGGCCTCGCGATTCCCGGTTACGCGGCCGTGTGGTCGCTGATCGTGAACCTCGTGGTGTCGGTGGCGGTGAGCGTGCTGGTGCGCGTGATGGGCATGGCGCATGCGGAAGATCGCACGCGGCCGGAAGACTATCTCGACGTCGTCGAGAGCTGAGACGGGTGAGGCGGGGCAACGAAAACGCCCGCCACCGCGAGGTGGCGGGCGTTTTTTTGCGTCAGCCCTGCGCGCGTTTCGCGAGATCCTCGCGTTGCGACAGGTCCTCGACGTTGACCATCCAGTGCACGCCGAAACGGTCCTTCGCCATCCCGAAGCCGAGCGCCCAGAACGTCTTGCCGAACGGCATCGTCACTTCGCCGCCGTCGGCGAGCGCATTGAACAGCTTCTGGCCTTCCTCGACCGTCGCCGGGTTCAGCGACAGCGAATAGCCGGCGTGCGTGCCGCCCGGCTGGCTGCAGTCGCCGTCAGAGCACATGATCATCGAGTCGCCGATCGTGAAGCTCGCATGCATCACCTTGTCGGCCATCTCGGGCGTGATCGCGTGTTCGGGGTTCGGCGGCGCATCCTTGAAGTGCATCTTGAACATCGTCTTCGCACCCAGCGCCTTTTCGTAGAACTGAAGGGCTTCGTCGGCGCGGCCGTAGAACGTCAGATACGGTTGAACTTGCATCGTTGTCTCCTGTGATGGACCGGTCCCGCGCGTCGGCGCGGGTTCGGGGTCGTGCAAGGTTGACTGGGATGGGGCACGTCGAGAGGCGGCCGGCGCACCCGTGACGTGGATTGTAGTGCGCGCGCTTGACGATGGAATGAAAAATAAAAACGGCCGCGAACATGACGTTCGCGGCCGTTTGCGGCGCGCTTGCTGACGGCTGTTGTCAGTGCTGCTGACAGCCGCTGACGCGCGGCACGCTTCAGCGCAGCCCGTCGATCAGCTTCTCGAGCTTCACCGCATCGGCGGCGAACACGCGGATGCCTTCGGCGAGCTTTTCGGTGGCCATCGCGTCGTCGTTCAACTGGAAGCGGAACGAGGCCTCGTCGATCGCGACCCGGTCGATCGCAACGCGCTCGGACGGCTTGTCCTGCAGTGCTTCCGGCGACAGCTTGCGCGCGACCGTCTCGTTGCTGTCCTGCAGCTTCTGCAGCAAGTCGGGACTGATCGTCAGCAGGTCGCAGCCGGCCAGCTCGGTGATCTGGCTGGTCGTGCGGAAGCTGGCGCCCATCACTTCGGTGTGGTAGCCGAACGTCTTGTAGTACGTGTAGATGCGGCGCACCGACTGCACGCCCGGATCGTTCGCGCCGCCGTCCTTCGCTTCATCCCATTCCGCGCCGGCCTGCTTCTTGTACCAGTCGTAGATGCGGCCGACGAACGGCGAGATCAGTTGCGCGCCGGCTTCCGCGCATGCGGCGGCCTGCACGAGCGAGAAAAGCAGGGTCATGTTGCACTTGATCCCTTCCTTCTGCAGCACTTCGGCCGCGCGGATGCCTTCCCATGTCGACGCGAGCTTGATCAGGATGCGCTCGCGGCCGATGCCGGCTGCTTCGTACAGCTTGATGAGCTCGCGGCCCTTGTCGATCGAGCGCTGCGTGTCGAACGACAGGCGCGCGTCGACTTCGGTCGACACGCGGCCCGGGATCAGCTTCAGGATCTCGGTGCCGAACGCGATCAACAGGCGGTCGATGATGAAGTCGGTGTTTTCGTTGCGATGATCGCGGACGGTTTTCTCGAGGATCGGCTTGTACGCATCCTTCTGGACGGCCTTCAGGATCAGCGACGGGTTCGTGGTCGCGTCCTGCGGCTTGTATTGCGCAAGCTGCTGGAAGTCGCCCGTGTCGGCGACGACGGTCGTGTACTGCTTCAGCTGGTCGAGTGCGGTAGTCATGGCGATTCGGAAGAAGGGCGCGGGGCGCCGGGTTCTCACGGGCCGCGCGAGCGCGGCGGCGAAGCGAAGCGGCGCCGGGCGCCGCTTTCGATCCATCATTTTAGGCCCGATTCGTGTCGGGCACGTTTTGGCGTGCCCCGGGGGCGGGCACGGCAACCGCCGCAGCGGGCGGCGAGCCGCGTCACGCCGGGCGTCGCGCGTTCAGGATCACCTGCGTGACGATCCCCGCGACGAGCCCCCAGAACGCCGAGCCGATCGACAGCAGCGTGAGGCCCGACGCGGTGACCATGAACGTGACGAGCGCGGCTTCGCGCTGCTTCACGTCCTGCATCGCGTTCGCGAGCCCGCTCATGATCGAGCCGAACAGCGCGAGCGCGGCGACCGACACGACGAGCGCCTTCGGCAGCGCCGCGAACAGCGCGGCGATCGTCGCGCCGAAGATCCCGGCGACCAGGTAGAACGTGCCGCACCACACGGCGGCCGTGTAACGCTTTGCGTGATCCTCGTGCGCCTCGGGGCCGGTGCAGATCGCCGCCGTGATCGCCGCGAGGTTCACGCCGTGCGAGCCGAACGGTGCGAGCAGCAGCGATGCGAGGCCGGTCGTCGCGATCAGCGGCGACGACGGCGTCTGGTAGCCGTCCGCGCGCAGCACCGCGATGCCCGGCACGTTCTGCGACGCCATCGCGACGACGAACAGCGGAATGCCGATGCTGACGATCGACGCGATCGAAAACGCGGGCATCGTGAACACGGGCTGCGCGAGCGCGATGTGGAAGCGGCTGAAGTCGAGCAGGCCGAGGCCGCCGGCCACCGCCGTGCCGACGATCAGCGTCATCACGATCGCATAGCGCGGCGCGAGCCGCTTGACGATCAGGTACGTGAAGAACATCGCGAGCACGAGCGCGGTCTGGAACTGCGCGGCGCGGAAGATCTCGATGCCGATCTCGAACAGGATGCCCGCGAGCAGCGCGGCGGCGATGCCGGCCGGAATCCGGCGCATCAGCGTGTCGAACAGGCCGCTCACGCCGATGGCCGTCAGCAGCAGCGCGCATACGACGAACGCGCCGATCGCCTCGGCGTAGGGCACGCCGGGCAGCGATGCGATCAGGAGCGCGGCGCCGGGCGTCGACCACGCGACGACGACGGGCGCGCGAAAGCGCAGCGACAGGCCGATCGTCGTCAGCGCCATGCCGATCGACAGCGCCCAGATCCACGACGAGATCTGCGCATCGGTGAGGTGGGCGGCGCGGCCGGCCTGGAACATCAGCACGAGCGAGCTCGTGTAGCCCGTCATCATCGCGACGAAGCCGGCGACGAGCGCCGAGACGGATGTGTCGGCGAAAAAGCGGCGGCCGCCGGCGCGGCCAGCGCTCGCGGTGGGCGTGGGGTTCATGCTATCTCCGGGGGGGAAGCCGCTCGCACGCGGCCTTCGTGTCTGCTGGTGGGTTGCGTTACTTGCTGAGTGTGCGCATCGCGGTTTCGAGGCCCGCGAGCGTGAGCGGATACATGCGATGGCCGAGCAGGTCGCGGATGACCGCGACCGATTGCCGGTAGTCCCATAGCCGCTCGGGCTCGGGGTTCAGCCATGCATGATGGGGGAACTGGTCGGCGAGGCGGCGCAGCCACACGGCGCCGGCTTCCGGGTTGTTGTATTCGACCGAGCCGCCGGGCTGCAGCACTTCGTACGGGCTCATCGTCGCGTCGCCGACGAAGATCAGCTTGTAGTCGGGCGTGAACTTGTGCAGCACGTCCCACGTCGCGGTGCGCTCCGAGTGGCGGCGGCGGTTGTTCTTCCACAGGTGGTCGTACACGCAGTTGTGGAAGTAGAAGAATTCCAGGTGCTTGAATTCGGCCTTCGCGGCCGAGAACAGCTCTTCGGTGCGCTTGATGTGGTCGTCCATCGAGCCGCCGACGTCGAGCAGCATCAGCACCTTCACGTTGTTGTGGCGCTCGGGCACCATCCGCAGGTCGAGCCAGCCGGCGTTCGCGGCGGTGCTGCGGATCGTGCCGGGCAGGTCGAGTTCCTCGGCCGCGCCTTCGCGCGCGAAGCGTCGCAGCCGCCGCAGCGCGACCTTGATGTTGCGCGTGCCGATCTCGACGGAATCGTCGTAGTCGCGGTATGCGCGCGCTTCCCACACTTTCACCGCGGTGCGGTTGCCGTTCGACGGGCCGCCGATGCGCACGCCTTCCGGGTTGTAGCCGCCGTGCCCGAACGGCGACGTGCCGCCCGTGCCGATCCACTTGTTGCCGCCTTCGTGGCGTTCCTTCTGCTCGTCGAGCAGTGCCTTCAGACGCTCCATCAGCTTGTCGAGCCCGCCCATCGCTTCGATCTGCGCCTTTTCCTCCGGCGACAGCTCGCGCTCGAGACGCTTCTCGAGCCAGTCGAGCGGGATGTCGAACGCATCGGACGGCAGCGCGGACACGCCGTGGAAATACGCGCCGAATGCCTGGTCGAACTTGTCGAAGTACTGCTCGTCCTTGACGAGCGTCATCCGCGCGAGGAAGTAGAACGCGTCGATCGACGGCGAGATCAGCCCGGCCTTCAGCGCTTCGAGCAGCGTCAGGTATTCCTTCACCGAGACGGGCAGCTTGGCTGCGCGCAGCGCGTAGAAGAAATTGAGCAGCATGGCCGGGCCTTCGCGGGTGGGGGAGGATTACCGGTTGTGCCGGTTCATGTAGACGAGCCGTTCGAGCAGGCTCAGGTCCTGCTCGTTCTTCAGCAGCGCGCCCGCGAGCGGCGGCACGATCTGCTTCGCATCCACGCCGCGCAGCGCGTCGGCCGGGATGTTCTCGGCGAGCAGCAGCTTCAGCCAGTCGAGCAGCTCGGACGTCGACGGCTTCTTCTTCAGGCCCGACACGCCGCGCAATTCGAAGAAACTCTCGAGCGCCGCGCGCAGCAGCGCCTCGCGGATGTCGGGGAAGTGGACCGCGACGATCTTCTGCATCGTCGACGGGTCGGGAAACTGGATGTAGTGGAAGAAGCAGCGGCGCAGGAACGCGTCGGGCAGCTCCTTCTCGTTGTTCGACGTGATGATGACGAGCGGGCGGTGCTTCGCGCGTACCGTCTCGCGCGTCTCGTACACGTGGAATTCCATCCGGTCGAGCTCGCGCAGCAGGTCGTTCGGGAATTCGATGTCGGCCTTGTCGATCTCGTCGATCAGCAGCACGCTCGGGTGCTCGGCGTCGAACGCCTGCCACAGCACGCCCTTGACGATGTAGTTCGAGATGTCCTTCACGCGCTCGTCGCCGAGCTGCGAGTCGCGCAGTCGCGACACGGCGTCGTATTCGTACAGGCCCTGCTGCGCCTTTGTGGTCGACTTGATGTGCCACTGCAACAGCGGCATGTCGAGCGCGGCCGCCACTTCCTCGGCGAGCATGGTCTTGCCGGTGCCGGGCTCGCCCTTGATCAGCAGCGGGCGTTGCAGCGTCAGTGCGGCATTGACCGCGAGCTTCAGATCGTCGGTGGCGACGTAGTGCGAGGACCCTTCGAAACGCATGGCGGCGCTCTTCTTCATCGGGAAAAAAACCCAGTATAAGTCAGAAGGGCTGTGCGGTTGGGCCGCGCCCGCGTATCGTAGCGGGGCTGTGGCGGGGCGGACCGGGGCGCTTTGTGGACGCGTTCCCCGCCGACGCGGTACAATCTGGCCGTTTTTTTTGGCCTGCGTGGCGATCCGATAAGCAAAACGGCGCGGGCCGTTGCCGCTTTGGCGCCAGTTTCCCCTCAAGCTAGGTTACAAGAGCTATGAACAAATTCGTCGGCAAACACGTCGTTGTCGCAGCGCTCGTGGCGCTCGCGGGCAGCGCGCAGGCGGCCGGTGTGGTCGGCAACCCGAAGGACGGGGCGAGCAAGGCCGCCATGTGCATCGGTTGCCACGGCATCCAGGACTACCGCGCGGCGTACCCGGAGGTCTACCGGGTGCCTGTCCTTGGCGGCCAGAACCAGCAATATCTCGAGAACGCGCTGAAGGCCTACCGCAAGAAGGATCGTCACTTCCCGTCGATGAACGCGATCGCCGGTTCGCTGACGGACCAGGACATCGCGGATCTGGCGGCTTACTACGCCGTCCAGAAGGCCGACACGAAGGACAATCCCTACAAGTAAAGCGCGCGCCGCCGATCTCTCCGGCGGGACAGGAGCATTCATGAACAACGCATTCAAGACGGCGGCGGTGGCACTGGCGGCCGGCCTCGCGATCGGTACCGCGCACGCAGCGGACATCACGAAGGGCAAGGAACTGGTCGAATCGCACAACTGCGCGGCCTGCCACGGCGCGCAGATGAACAAGCCGATCAACGCCGAGTATCCGCGCCTCGCCGGCCAGCATGCCGACTACCTCGTGTGGGCGATGCGCCAGTACCAGATGGGGCTGACGAACCCGCTGCTCGGCCGCAACAACGCGATCATGCAGGCGCAGGTGCAGAGCCTGTCGGTCAGCGACATGAAGGACATCGCGTCCTACATCGAATCGCTGAAAGAGACCGATCTCGTGTTCAAGAAGTAAGCGCGACGGGCCTTGCCGGGCCCGCGCAGCAAGAATACCCCGCCGAGGCGGGGTATTTTTTTGTCCGCGGCCCGGCGGTGCCGCGCTCAGTCGCGCGACGCGCGACGCAGGATGCGTTGCAGGTACGCGTCGGTATCGGGCGGCGTGTTCGTGCGCTGCGCTTCCCAGATCGTCTCGCCGAGGCATTCCATGATCGCGTGCTGCGCGTCGTGGGTCGAGTCGAGCTTCGCCGCCAGCTTGTCGTGCGCGGCGCGGATGCCGGGCGGCTGGTCGATCGACAACTGCTCGCTGATCGCGAGGTGCATCGACAGGTGCAGGAACGGGTTCGTGCGACCTTCCTCGGGCGTGTAGTTGCGCGCGGCCGCACCGTCGGCATCGTCGAGTTCGGCGTGGTATTCGGGATGCTCGACGATCCAGTCGGCTGCCATCGCTTCCAGCGGCGTCAGGATCTCGCCCGCGCGCTGCTTGCGCCAGGTCTCGGTGAAAAAGCGACGCACTTCGTCGCGGCTTGGATTGAACATGGTGGGGAAACGTCGTGATTCGGGCGGCGTCATGCCGCGTCGCGCATTGTACGCCGGGTCGGCGGACGGTGCTGGCGGCGGGCTGGAGCGGTTGGCGCGGCAGTGGTGGCGGGGCGGTCGGCCTGGCGGTGCGGATGCGCGGGTGCGCGGCGACGGTCGGTTGCCGCCAGTTGCGGCCGTTCCGTCCCGGGGCGGCGGAACGGGTAAGCGCGGACTAGGCTCGTGGCCGCCGCGCCGCTACACTCCGACGTTTCCAGTCACCGCACCGTTCTCATCCGTTCCGTCATGACCGCCACCGCCCGCTCATCGTCCGCTGCCCTTCAGGGCACGCTCTACGTCGCGTTGTCCGCCGCCGCGTTCGGCGCGATGGCGATCTTCGGCCGCTACGCTTACGCGGCCGGCGTCGACGTACTCGGGCTGCTGATCGTGCGCTTCGCGATCGGCGGCGCGGTACTCGCCGCGATCGCGCGCCACCGCCGCGTCGCGTGGCCGCGCGGGCGCGCGCTCGCGCCGCTCGTGGCGATGGGCGCGCTCGGTTACGTCGGCCAGTCGTTCTGCTATTTCAGCGCGCTGCAGCACGCGCAGGCAAGCCTCGTCGCGCTGCTGCTGTATCTGTATCCGGCGTTCGTCACGCTGCTGGCCGCGTGGTGGCTCGGCGAGCGCCTCACGCGCGCGAAGGCCGTCGCGCTCGTGCTGTGCGTCGCGGGCTCCGCGCTGATGGTCGGCGGCGGGCACGGCGAGCCGCTCGGGATCGCGCTCGCGCTGGCGGCCGCGGTGATCTATTCGCTGTATATCGTCGGCGGCACGAAGGCGACGCGCGGCGTCGATCCGCTCGCGACCACCGCGATCATCTGTCTTTCGGCGACCGCGACGCTCGTGGCGATCGCCGTCGTGCGGACCGCGGCGTTCGGCACGCCGCCGCGCTGGCCCGCGACGGCCGGCGGCTGGGCGTCGATGCTCGCGATCGCGCTCGTCTCGACGGTCGCGGCCATGCTCGCGTTCTTCGCCGGGCTAGAGCGGCTCGGGGCGGCGCGCACGTCGATGCTGTCGACGCTCGAGCCGGTCGTGACGGTCGCGCTCGCGGCGCTGCTGTTCGGTGAAGCGCTGTCGCCGCTGCAGTGGGCGGGCGGCGTCGCGATCCTTGCGGCCGTGCTGGCGCTCGTGCGCGCGGGCGGCGCGGCGGCCGACGATGCCACTGCGACATCCAACGCGTAGTCGGAGAAGGGAAGGGTGCGGGCGTTGCGGTGGCGCCGACGGGGTGGATTGTGCCGGGCCGGTTCGGTCGGCCGGCACGGTGCGGCTCTGTCGCGCCTGACGCTTACTCGTTGGGCGGCGGCGTTTTCGGCCTGAATTCGCACAGCGGCTCGATCGCGCAGTGCCAGCATTCGGGCTTGCGGGCCTTGCACACATAGCGCCCGTGCAGGATCAGCCAGTGATGCGCGTCCTGCAGGAAGTCCTTCGGCGTGAACTTCTCGAGCGCGGCCTCGACGGCCCGCACGTCCTTGCCCGGCGCGAGTCCCGTGCGATTCGCAACACGGAAGATATGCGTGTCGACCGCGATCGTCGGCTGGCCGAACGCGGTGTTCAGCACGACATTCGCGGTCTTGCGGCCGACGCCCGGCAGGCTTTCGAGCGCTTCGCGATCGGCCGGTACCTCGCCGTCGTAGCGGTCGAGCAGGATCCGGCACGTCGCGACCACGTTTTTCGCCTTGGTCCGGTAAAGACCGATCGTCTTGATGTACTCGGTGACGCCTTCCTCGCCAAGCGCGACGATTTGTCGCGGGGTGTTCGCGACCGGAAACATCTTCCGCATCGCCTTGTTGACCGACACGTCGGTCGCCTGCGCGGACAGCATCACGGCGATCAGCAGCTCGAACGGCGTCGAGTATTCGAGCTCGGTGGTCGGATGCGGATTGAGGCTCTGCAGCGTTTCGTAGATCGCGCGTCGTTTGCTGGCGTTCATGGAGCGTTCTGGTCGGGCGGCGCGGACGGGCCGCCTTGGTCGTCGTTGCCTGCGTCGTGGTCGTTGCCATCCGCCGCGGTGTCGGCGTCGCGCTGCGCCTGCTGTTCGGCAAGCCGTTTGCGGCGGGCCTCGGCCGCGTCGATCTGCGCCTGGACGGCCGCGCTTACGCCTTCGGTGTTCTTCGGCCCGGCGCCTTGCCCGGAGAGTTCTTCCTTCTTCTTGCGCGCGCGTTCGAGCGCGGCGGCGATGATCGCGCGCTTCTTCGCGTCGGCATCGTCGGCGGCCGGTGCGGCGGCCGGCGCGTCGGGCGGTGCTCCGGGTTGTTCCGCGGCCGGCTTCGCAGCACTGGCACTGGCCGCGCGGCGGGCGGCGGCGCGCGCTTCGGCGGCCTCGCGCTCGCGGCGCTGGCGGGCGAGCCGCAGGTCATGGCGTTCGCGCGCGGCATCGGCCTGCTGTTGCGACCACGCGTCCCAGCCGGTGCGATCGCCGGTCACGGGCAGCATCGCGATGCAGTCGACGGGGCACGGCGGCACGCACAGGTCGCAGCCGGTGCACAGCGACTCGATGATCGTGTGCATCTGCTTCGGTGCGCCGACGATCGCGTCGACCGGGCACGCCTGCATGCACAGCGTGCAGCCGATGCACAGGCTTTCGTCGATGAATGCGACCGCGCGCGGATGCTCGCTGCCGTTGACGGGGTTCAGCGGAATCACCGGCTTGCCGAGCAGGCCGGCGAGGCGCGCGATGCCTTCGGCGCCGCCGGGCGGACATTGGTTGTAGTTCGCGTCGCCGGCGGCGATGGCCTCGGCGTACGGACGGCAGCCGTTATAGCCGCACTTCGTGCATTGCGTCTGGGGAAGCAGATCTTCGATGCGATCCGCGAGTGTTTTGGAGTCGGTCACGGTGACAACGGGCGCTGCGGCGCCGAATGGCTCTCGGCCGCGCGCGGCGCGGCCGGAAAGGTTTGCCAAAGCTCGATTATCGCCGATTTCCCGCATTGCGCTGGACGCCGTCTGTGCGCATAATCGAACCGCTTTTTTGCAGGGGCTCAGCAGGAGGGCGGCCGCACGCGGCGCGCCCGTTCCAGGGCGGCCGGCGCCGAGGCGGTGGGGGTGCCGGTCCGGATCAAGCGGCTCACATAGCAAAACGCCACCATGAATCAGCCAAAAATCAAAAGAGATCCTGAAGGTACGCGCCGTCGCATCCTGATGGCGGCGGCCGAAGAGTTCGCGAGTGGAGGGCTGTTCGGCGCGCGCGTCGACCAGATCGCGCGCCGGGCCGAAACCAACGAGCGCATGCTCTATTACTACTTCGGCAGCAAGGAGCAGCTGTTTACGGCCGTGCTCGAACACGCGTTCTCCGCGCTGACCGAGGCCGAGCGCGTGCTCGATCTCGACGGCGTCGCGCCGGTCGAAGCCGTCACGCGGCTCGCGCATTTCGTTTGGGACTACTACCGCGACCATCCGGAGCTGCTCAGGCTCATCAACAACGAGAACCTGCACGAAGCACGCTACCTGCACAAGTCGACGCGGATCCGCGAGATGATGTCGCCGATCGTCGCGAAGCTCGGCAACGTGCTGATGCGCGGCCAGAAGGCCGGGCTGTTCCGCAGCGACGTCGATCCGCTGCGCTTCTACGTGACGCTGTCGGGGCTCGGCTACTACATCGTGTCGAACCGCTTCACGCTCGCCGCGACGCTCGGCCGCGACTTCACCGACACCGACGAGCGCGCGGAGATGGTCCGGATGAACACCGAGGTGCTGCTCGCGTATCTGCTGCGGCGCTGACGCGGCGATCATTCGCCGCCGGATGCGAAAACGCCGCCGTGCGCAGGCAACGGCGGCGTTTTTTCGTCGGAACGCGGTGCGTCAGGCGGCCTTGCGCGTGCGCAGGGCTTTTGCGCGCGGGCTGCTGCTTGCGCGCTTCGCGCCCGGTGCGGCCTTGGCGGGCGCGGCAGCCGTGGCCGGCGCCTTCGCGCGCGTGCGCTTCGCCGCGGTGGCGCGCGTCGTTTCGGCCGGCGTGTCGATGGCCGGCACGGCCGTCAGCGTCGTGGCCGCCGGCGCCTCGGGGCAATCCTTCGTCGCGCCGTGCTTCGGCTCCGGCGCATGCTCGCGGATGAAGTCGCGCAGTTGCGGGTAGATGATCGTGCGCCAGCGGCGGCCCGAGAAGATCCCGTAGTGACCGCACTTCTCGGCGGTCAGGCTGCGGCGGTGATCCTGCGGGATGCCCGTGCACAGCTCGTGCGCGACGTGCGTCTGGCCGCTGCCCGAGATGTCGTCGAGTTCGCCCTCGATCGTCATCAGCGCGGTGTGCCGGATGTCCTGCGGACGCACGCGCTCGCCCTCGACATCCCACGTGCCTTCGGCCAGCCGGAATTCCTGGAACACGACGCGGATCGTCTCGAGGTAATACTCGGCGGCCATGTCGAGCACCGCGTTGTATTCGTCGTAGAAGCGGCGGTGCGCTTCGGCGTCGTCCTCGTCGCCGCGCAGCAGGCTCTGGTAGAAATCCCAGTGCGATTGCGCGTGCCGTTCCGGGTTCATCGCGACGAAGCCGGTGTGCTGCAGGAAGCCCGGATAGACCTGGCGGCCTTCGCCCGGATAGTTCGCGGGCACCGTGTGGATCACGTTGTTCTCGAACCATGCGGTCGAGTGCTGCGTCGCGAGCGAGTTCACCGACGTCGGGCTGCGGCGCGCGTCGATCGGGCCGCCCATCATCGTCATCGTGAGCGGCGTATCCTCGCCGCGGCTCGCCATCAGCGAGATCGCCGCGAGCACCGGCACCGTCGGCTGGCACACCGAGATCACGTGCAGGTTGCGCGCGCCGATGTGACGGATGAATTCCTGGATGTACGCGATGTAGTCGTGCAGGTGGAACGGGCCGGTCTCGACCGGCACCATCCGCGCGTCGATCCAGTCGGTGATGTAGACCTTGTGATCCTGCAGCAGCGTGCGCACCGTGTCGCGCAGCAGCGTCGAGTGGTGGCCCGACAGAGGCGCGCAAACCAGCACGACCGGTTCGTCCTTCAGTTGCGTGACGGCGTCGGCGTCGTCCGAATAGCGCTTGAAACGCAGCAGCCGGCAGAACGGCTTCTCGACGATCGTCTGCTCGACGATCGGGATGTTGTGGCCGTCCTTGACGATCTGATGAATGTTGAATTCGGGCTTCTCGTAATCCTTGCCGAGCCGGTACATCAGTTCGTAGGCGGCGGCCATCCGCGTCGCGCCCGGCATCAGCGAAAACGGGCTGGACGGATTGGCGAACGATTTGGAGGCAGCCTGGGCCCAGGCCGTGAGCGGGCTCAGCATGGCCCGCTGGAATTCGTGCAGTTGGTAAAGCATGCAGACTACTCCCGCGTGGGGGACGGTGCGCAAGGGCGGCGTGGGGCGTCGCGGCGTGCCGTGGGGGTCAGCGGCCGGCCATGTTGCACTGCGGCCGGACAATCGCGTCGATCATATCGGACAACGATGGGTGGTGCAATGCAACATTTCCCCGATTTTTCATCAAAATTTTGCGATTTGACGTTCTCTGAACAAGCCGCCCGTGCCCCGTTCAGTGCCCCGTGGCCATCGCCGGCGCGGGCTGGCCGGCCGCGCGTGCCATCGCGTCTTCGTGGTGCATCAGGTTCATCGCGGTATGCACGAGCGCCACGTGCGAGAACGCCTGCGGGAAATTGCCGACGAGCCGCCCGGCGACCGGATCGTACTCCTCCGCGAGCAGCCCGAGATCGTTCGACAGCGAGAGCAGCCGGCTGAACAGGCGGTGCGCGTCGTCGATCCGGCCGAGCAGCGCGTAGTTGTCGACCAGCCAGAAGCTGCACGCGAGAAACGTGCCTTCGCCGGGCGGCAGGCCGTCGTCGTAGTCGGTCGTGCGGTAGCGCATCACGAGGCCGTCGTGCAGCAATTCCCGCTCGATCGCGTCGACGGTGCCGACGATGCGCGGGTCTTCCGGCGGCAGGAAGCCGAGCAGCGGCATCAGCAGCACGCTCGCGTCGAGCTCGTCGCTGCCGTAGCTCTGCGCGAACGCCTGCTTGCCTTCGTGCCACGCGTTGTCGCACACGTCGGCATGGATCTGCTCGCGCAGCGCGCGCCAGCGGTCGAGCGAGCCGGGCAGCCGGAACATCTCCGCCGACTTGATCGCGCGGTCGAACGCGACCCACGCCATCACCTTCGAGAACGTGAAATGGCGACGGCCGCCGCGGGTTTCCCAGATCCCCTCGTCGGGTTCCCGCCAGATCTTCTCGAGATGGTCGAGCAGCGCGCACTGCACGGACCAGACCGTGTCGTCGGCCTGCAGGCCGCCCACGCGCGCGAGGTGCAGCGCGGCCATCACCTCGCCGAACACGTCGAGCTGGAGCTGGTTCGCGGCGCCGTTGCCGATGCGTACCGGCTTCGAGTCCTGATAGCCGGGCAGCCAGTCGAGCTCCATTTCCGGCAGCCGGCGTTCGCCGGCGATCCCGTACATGATCTGGATCTGCTCGGGCGAACCGGCCATCACGCGGCCGAGCCACGTGCGCCACGCGCGCGCCTCGTCGTAGTGGCCGCCGCGCATCAGCGCGAGCAGCGTGATCGTCGCGTCGCGCAGCCAGCAGTAGCGGTAGTCCCAGTTGCGGTTGCCGCCGATCTTCTCGGGCAGCGACGTGGTCGGCGCCGCGACGATGCCGCCGGTCGGCTCGTATGCGAGCGCCTTCAGCGTGATCAGCGAACGGCGCACGGCGGCCGCGTAGCGACCCTGCACCTGGCAGCGGCCCGACCATTCGAGCCAGTAGTTCTCGGTGCGCGCGAGCATCGACAGCGGATCGCGCGCGGGCGGCAGCCGCAGGTGCGATGCCGCATAGCTGAGCGAGAACGGCACGCGCTCGTCGGCGCTCACCGTGAATTCCGCGAGCGTATGAAGATTCTTGCCGGTCAGTGGCACCGGCGTGCGCAGCACGACGGTGTCGGGGCCGGCGATCGCCTTCATCCCGTCCTCGCGGGTCAGTTGCGTGACCCACGGGATCGAGAAGCCGTAGTCGAAGCGCAACACGAGCTCCATGCGCATCTTCATCGTGCCGTGGCGGCCGACGACGATCCGCACGAGTTCGGACCAGCCGTTGCCGGGCGGCATGAAGTCGATCACGGTGACGGCGCCGTCGGCGCTTTCGTAATCGGTTTCGAGAATCAGCGTGTCGCCGCGATAGCGGCGGGTCGTGTGCGTGATCGCGGCGTCGGCGGCCGGTGCGAGCAGCCAGCGGCCGTGCTCGGGCGTGCCGACGAGCGCCGCGAAGCAGGCGCCCGAATCGAAGCGGGGCCAGCACAGCCAGTCGACGGAGCCGTCTTTTGCGATCAGCGCGGCGGTGTGGCCGTCGCCGACGAGGGCGTAGTCTTCGATCAGGGCGGGCATGGGCAGGCGATCCTTGGTTTCGAGTTCACAATGCGGACGGCGGCGCCCGGGCTTCACGTGCCGGTGTCGTGCCCCGTATACTCGGCCGGGCGGCGGAGCGCATGAACGGCCGGCGTTTCGTCCTATCTCAACACTTGAAGCGACTCGATGCAAGGAGGATTCAATGCCCAACCGTTTACGCGAGCATGACGCACGCGCTTCGACACGAGGGTTCCCGCTTAGGCTCGCTCACTGGATGAAAGGTTTCGCGATCGTGCTCTCCCTTTCCGCGACCCACGCATTTGCGCAGCAATCGCCCGTCCCGGCCGACGGCGTCTACAACCTGCTCGTCGGCACCTATACGGGCGGCGGCAGCGACGGGATCTATGTTTACCGCTTCGATACGAAAACCGGCAGCGTCGCGCCGGTATCGTCGGCGAAGACCGTGAATCCGTCCTATCTGTTGCCGAGCCGCGACGGTCGCACCGTCTACGCGGTCAACGAACTGCCCGGCGACGACGGGCCGGCGACGCAACGCGGCGGCGTCAGCGCGTTCCGCTTCGACGCGAAGACGGGTGCGCTGACCTTCATCGACCGCGTGTCGTCGGAAGGGAACGATCCTTGCTACCTCGCGCTGTCGCCGGACGGCAAGTACCTCGTGACGGCCAACTATTCGGTCGCGGCGGATCCGGGCGGCAGCTTCGCGGTGTTTCCGCTGCGCGACGACGGCGCGGTCGGCCAGGCCGTGCTGACCGTGCACCATGAAGGCACGGGGCCCGTGAAGGGCCGCCAGGACGGCGCGCACGTGCACTCGACCGTGTTTTCGCCGGACGGCCGTTACCTGTTCGTGCAGGATCTCGGCGCGGACAAGATCTATGGCTACCGCTATACGGTGGACGGCAGCCGCGGGCTGATCGGCCCGACCGACTCGCGCTACACGCCGGCGAAGGCCGGTTCGGGGCCGCGTCATATGGTGTTCAGCGCCGACGGCCGGTTCGCGTACGTGACGAGCGAGCTCAATGCGTCGGTCGAGGTGCTCGGCTACCGTGACGGCAAGCTGACGCCGGTCGAGACGCTGCCGATGACGGCGCCGGGCTTCAAGGGCAAGATCGGCGGCGGCGCGATCCACCTGTCGCCGGACGGCCGCTTCCTGTACGCGAGCAACCGCGGCGACGCGAACGACATCGTGATCTACGCGGTGAACCAGGCCGACGGCCGGCTGAAGCACGTCGGCCGCCAGTCGAGCCTCGGCAAGACGCCGCGCGAGTTCCTGATCGATCCGACCGGCAAGTGGCTGATCGTCGGCAACCAGGACAGCGATACGTTCTACGTGTTCAGCCGCGATGTCGAAACGGGGCAGCTCGGCGCGAATCCGCAGAAGGTTGCGGTCGGCAAGCCGGTCGACTTCAAGCTGGTGCCGGTGCTGTAAATGACCAAGGGCGCTGCGGATGCAGCGCCCTTGGTGTTTCGGGGCGACCGGTTTTCCGGTGCGTCCGCCTCGGTTGATGGCGGCAGGCCGGCCGCCTTGCTCAGTCGGCCGCTGCCGGCACGAGCACTTCGCGGCTGCCGTTGATACCCATCGCCGACACGAGCCCGGCCGCCTCCATCTGTTCGACGAGGCGCGCCGCGCGGTTGTAGCCGATGCGCAACTGCCGCTGCACCGACGAGATCGACGCGCGCCGCGTGCGCACGACGAACGCGACCGCTTCGTCGTACAGCGGATCGGCTTCCGCGTCCGGCGCTTCGCCGAACAGGTCCTGCGTCGCGCCGTCGGCGGCCGGGCCGTCGAGAATCCCTTCCTCGTACTGCGGCTCGCCGAACTGCTTCAGGTACTCGACGATCCGGTGCACTTCCTCGTCGGCGACGAACGCGCCGTGCACGCGCTGCGGATAACCGGTGCCCGGCGGCAGGAACAGCATGTCGCCCATCCCGAGCAGCGATTCGGCGCCCATCTGGTCGAGGATCGTGCGCGAATCGATCTTCGACGACACCTGGAACGCGACGCGCGTCGGGATGTTCGCCTTGATCAGGCCCGTGATCACGTCGACGGACGGACGCTGCGTCGCGAGGATCAGGTGGATGCCGGCCGCGCGCGCCTTCTGCGCGAGGCGCGCGATCAGCTCCTCGATCTTCTTGCCGGCGACCATCATCAGGTCGGCCAGCTCGTCGATCACGACGACGATCAGCGGCAGCTTCGACAGCGGCTCGGGATCCTCGGGCGTCAGCGAGAACGGGTTGCCGATCTTCTTTTCCTTCGCTTCCGCGTCGCGGATCTTCTGGTTGAAGCCCGCGAGGTTGCGCACGCCGACGGCCGACATCAGCCGGTAGCGCTTTTCCATTTCGCCGACGCACCAGTTCAGCGCGTTCGCCGCGAGCTTCATGTCGGTGACGACCGGCGCGAGCAGGTGCGGGATGCCTTCGTAGACCGACAGCTCGAGCATCTTCGGGTCGATCATGATGAGCCGCACGTCCTCGGGCGTCGCCTTGTACAGCAGCGACAGGATCATCGCGTTGATCGCGACCGATTTGCCCGAGCCCGTCGTGCCCGCGACGAGCATGTGCGGCGCCTTCGCGAGATCGGTGACGACCGGGCGGCCCGTGATGTCCTTGCCCATCGCGATCGTCAACTGCGACGGCGAATGCTGGTACTCGCGCGCGGCAAGGATTTCCGACAGGCGGATCATCTGGCGCTTTGCGTTCGGCAGTTCGAGGCCCATGCAGGTCTTGCCGGGAATCGTCTCGACGACGCGGATCGACGTGAGGCCGAGGCCGCGCGACAGGTCCTTCATCAGGCCGACGATCTGGCTGCCGCGCACGCCGAGCGCGGGTTCGATCTCGAAGCGCGTGATCACGGGGCCGGCCGACGCGCCGACGACCGTCACCGGCACCTTGAATTCCTGCAGCCGCTGTTCGATCACCTGGGCCGTCTGCGCGAGGTGTTCCTCGGTGATCATTTCGACGTCGTCGGACGCGGGCTCGAGCAGGTCGAGCGTCGGCAGTTCGACGTTGAACGACGCGGGCGCGTGGAATTCGAATGCGTTCGGGCGCGGCTGGCGCGCGGGGGTGTCGGGGGCGGCGGGTGTTTCGGCTGCGGCCGGCGCGGCCGGTTCGGTTGCCACGGCGGCGATTGCGCCGATGGGTGCGGCAACGGGGATCGTCGGCACGGCAGCGACTGTCGCCGGCGCGGGCAGGCCGGTGCCGGGCACGGTTGCTGCCGGCTGCGGTGCTGCGATCGATGCGGCAACCGGTGTTGCGGATAGATTCGGCGCCGACCAGCTCGCCGACGATGCGGCAGGGGCGGGCGGCGTTGCGAACGTCGCGGTTGCGGTTGCGGCAGGCGCCGATGCGATCGGCAGCGGCTGCGTCGCGGTTGTTGCCGCGATGGGCGCCAGCGATCCGGTCGCGGTGACAGGCGAGCCTGCGACCGGTTGAGCCGGAACCGCTGCTGCAGTGGTCGTCGGGGCGATGGCGCTGGCCGTCGGTGTCGTTACCACGGGAGCGGCTGGCGGAACAGGCAGGCTGGCCGCCGGCTGCGATGTGGTTGTGCCGGATCCGCCGAATGTCGTGCCGGTCGACGAGGTTGCCGTGTTGGCCGAGAGAGTCGATGCGGGTGCGAAAGGCTGCGCAGCGATCGAGCCGGACGCGAAATGCACAGGCGTCGCGGGAGCGGTCACAGGTGTCGCCGCCGGTGCGGGCGTTTGCGTCGTCGAACCGGATGTCGAACCCGACGCGCCGGTCGTCGACGGTGTCGCGGCGTGCGCGACGGTCGATGCGCGGGGGAGTGAACCGTAAGTCGCGCCTGTAACGCCGACCGGCGCCGTCGAAGCGGCCGGTGCAACGGTCGGTACCGATGCGGCCGGTTGCCAAGGCGACGCGGATGCCGTGCCGGTTACGCCGGCCGGGGAAGTCGAAGCGACCGATGCAACGGTCGACGCCGCTGCGGCCGGTTGCGAAGGCGAAGCGGATGAAGTGCCAGCTACGCCGACCAGGGAAGTCGATGCGGCCGGCGCAACGGTCGATGCCGATGCGGTCGGCTGCGAAAGCGAAGCGGATGCCGTGCCGGTTACGCCAGCCGGTGAAGCCACAGCAGTGTCGGGCGCAATGCTCGATGCGAATGCAGGTGCCTGCGCGGCAGAACCGTGGGCAGCGCCGCCGAGCGGCGACGTAGCGGCGGCCGAAGCCGTCGGTGCTGCGGCAAACGGTTGAGCTGCCTGGGATTTCGGCAATTCCGAGGAGACGGCCGTATTTGTCGTTGCAGGTTGCACCGTCGGCGGAATCGACGGCGTCCGCGTCCACTCTGTCGCGGGCGCGGCACCCTGTGCGATTGCCGGCAGCGGCGCGGCACGCTCTGCCGCTTTCGGCTCGGCGGCTTCCGTTTCAATACGCGATGCAGTCAGTGCCGACGCTGCCGCAAGCGGCACGGCGTCGGAAATGGCGCGCGTCGATGTTTCGGCGATCGACGAAGCGGGGAGGGCCGCAAACGGAGCGATCCCCCCGGCGGATTCGACGTCGGCGTGAGCATCGGCGACGCTCTGCGGCGCATCGGCGGGTGCAAGGCGATCGATCGCAGGCGCCGGTTGCGCTCCGTGCTTGTCATCGGTATCGGCTGACGCAACCGGTTTGCTTGCAGCGATGTCGCGAACCGCCTCGTCTTGCGGTTGCGTAGAGGCTGCATTGGCCGGCTCCGATTCCGTCGAGTCCGTCAGCGATACGTCGAACGCGGAAACCGGCTGGCTGGCGAGTTTTTCCCACGGAGCGAGGTCGATCGGCGCGTCGAACGACGGCGCGGGTGCGATCCCGAACGACGGCGCGGCGGGCGCATCGTCGGCGTGCCGGATCTCGAGGGCGCCGTGATGCGAAAACGCGGCATTGTCGATGCCGCTATCCGGCAGCGTCTGCGGGACGAAGTCGTCGAACGTCGTGGGGCCCGTATCGGCAACCGAAGCATGCGTCATGCCGGACTCTGCCGGCATGAACGCATCCAGCGCGATCGGCGTGTCGTCGTCGTAGGCGGCCGCATCGCGCTCGACCGGGGCGCTGGCGTCATGGGCCGCGACGCCGTGCGTCGCGGAGACGAACCCGTTCGACACGGCCGCCGACACCGGTGCGGCAACACTGCCGGCTGCCGCAGCCACACCAGCCACGGTTGCGCCTGCTGCCGCCGCGTGCCCGGCATCGGCCGACTGCGCACTGCCGAGCGTGGCCCATTGCGCGGTGCTGGCCTCGATCGAGCGCAGCGTGTCGTGAACGCTCGGCGCCGGCGTGATCGGTGCGGCGGGCTTTTCCGTCCATGCATAGAGCGGCGCGCGCGTCGGCGTTTGCTGCGCCGGGCGGCGTCGTGCGGTGTCCGGCGGCAGGCCGGCAGTGCCGGTTCCCGCGACCGGTCGCACAGGCGGGCGCGGCGGCGGCGCACTGGCCGGCCGCGGCGCGACCGTGGCGCGCGGAGCGGTCGGCTTCAACGCAGCGGTGGCCGGTCGTGCGGCCGTCGGCCGCGGCCGGACCGGTTCGAATCCGACCGGCAGCGGGGCGGGATCGGGGCGCGGTACTTGCGAGTTTGCCGCCGCGCGCGCGAGGCTTGCGGTGCTGCCGGTTGTCGGCGGCGGCATCGCGCTGGTCGGGATCGGCGCGGGCGGCGCCGGCATGCTGCGACCGGTCGCGGTCGGCTTCAGCCAGCCCGACGGCGCGACGGGTTCCGCGTTCGGACGCGGGGGCGTCTTGCTGCGCGGCTTCGGCCGCGCCTGCGGGTCGGGTTTCCACAGCGTCGGGCGCGAATACCGGCCGTTCTGGCGCGGCGCCATCGAGTTGACGGTATGCGCGGTGGTCGGCTGCACGATGTCGTCGTCGCGATGCAGCGCGCTGCGCGGCAGGTCGGCGATACCGCGCGCATCGTCGTCGCCGCCGTCGCGCGACAGCTTGACGCCGAACGACGTGTCGACCCAGGCGGAGAACTGCCGCCAGCCGATGCCGGTCAGCCAGGGCAGCCCGGCGAAGAACAGCACGACCATCGCGACCGGCGTGCCGATCGGGCCGAGCACATGGGCGAAGCCGGCGGAAAACGCATGGCCGAGCGCGTTCGTGTCGGGGCCCGACAACGGGCTCGTCAGCGTGCAGCTGGCGACGAACACCGCGGCAAAGCCGAGCCACAGGCGGATCGAGCCGCGGCCTGCGAGCCCGCCGCCGCCGGGCAGCATCGCCTGCACGAGACGCCAGAAGAGAAGGAGGAACCAGACGGCGGAGATGCCGAACCAGCCGAAGACAACCGTGTGCATGCTTTGAAACAGGAGTGGGGAGGGGCGCGCGGGGCGCGACCCGCCGAGTTTAACCGGGCGGCGAACAAGATTCTAAGGCGGCGTGAATTCGTTTCACGCCGCGTGGCGCGTGCGTCCGGCACACGCGCGCGACGCGCAACGCGAAGGCGGTCGGCCGGCCTTCGCGCGCGCGGTGCATCAGGGGCTCCGGTGCGTGAAGGTCAGCGTTGCGCCGGCATTGGTCACGATCTGCAATTGCTTGGGCTCGCGCATCTGCACGCCGGTCTTCTCGATGTGGGCGAGCGCGTCGAGGTACGCGTGTTCGAGCTGGCCGCCGAGCGTATTCGGGCACGCCATCCGCGTGCCGGCGAGCGGCCCGAAGCTCAGCAGGCCGTTCTTGATCGCGTAGGTGCCCATGTAGCGGTTGCAGCCCGAGAACCCGCTGGCGCGCCGGATGCCCGAATCGGTCGACAGCGCGAGCTTGATCGGCTCGCCGTTGTCGCCGTGCGGGATCGTGCGCTGCGTGCCGTCGGCGTTCAGCCAGCTGGTGAGTTCCCAGCTCGTGTCGTCGAGCAACTGGACGGCGGCCGGGTTGTACGGGTCGGGCGCGGGGGCGGCGGAATCGGAGTGGGTCGGCATCGCGCAGGCGGCGAGAAGCGTGGCAAGCGTCAACGCGCAGAGCGGCGCGCGCAACGGGCGAAGCAGGCCGGTGCGGGCGCGTGCGGCCGCGGACAGGTGGGACATGAGCCTCGTTCCTCATCGGATTCTGATCAAGGCGTAAGAGTAACGCACCCGCGCCGCGACAGGCGAGCCGACACTTCGCGCGTGAAAACGTTCGCAGCCTGCCCGCGAGCGGCGCGCAGCGGCGCGGCGAAACGCGCCAAACCGGCGTCGTGGCGCGTGTTAACATCGGAGCCGTTTTCGTCCTCCACCAGAAGCGGGAAATCACATGCAGATCGGTCAGCGGCTCGGTACGCCGCTTTCGCCCTCGGCCACGCGCGTCATGCTGCTCGGCGCCGGCGAACTCGGCAAGGAAGTCATCATCGCGTTGCAGCGGCTCGGCGTAGAAGTCATCGCGGTCGACCGCTATCCCGACGCACCGGGCCACCAGGTCGCGCATCGCGCGCACGTGATCGACATGACGGACGCCGCCGCGCTGCGGGCGATCGTCGAGGCCGAGCGTCCGCACCTGATCGTGCCGGAGATCGAGGCAATCGCGACCGACGCGCTCGCGGCGATCGAGGCGGCCGGCCTCGCCGAGGTGATCCCGACCGCACGCGCGACGCAGCTCACGATGAACCGCGAGGGAATCCGCCGGCTCGCGGCCGAGGAGCTCGGCCTGCCGACGTCGCCGTATGCGTTCGCGGATTCGTTCGACGCGTTCAGCGCGGCGGTCGCGAAGATCGGCATGCCGTGCGTCGTGAAGCCCGTGATGTCGTCGTCGGGCAAGGGGCAGTCGGTCGTGAAGACCGAAGCCGACGTGAAGCCCGCGTGGGATTACGCGATGGCGGGGGGCCGCGTGAACCACGGCCGCGTGATCGTCGAGGGTTTCATCGATTTCGAATACGAGATCACGCAACTGACCGTGCGCGCGGTCGATCCGGCGACGCTCGCCACGCGCACCTACTTCTGCGAGCCGGTCGGCCACGTGCAGGTCGCGGGCGACTACGTCGAGTCGTGGCAGCCGCAGCCGATGAGCGCGGCGGCGCTCGAGAAGTCGCGCGAGATCGCGCACAAGGTCACCGAGGCGCTCGGCGGGCGCGGATTGTTCGGCGTCGAGCTGTTCGTGCGCGGCGACGACGTGTGGTTCTCCGAGGTGAGCCCGCGGCCGCACGACACGGGCCTCGTCACGCTCGCGTCGCAGCGCCAGTCGGAATTCGAACTGCACGCGCGCGCGATTCTCGGGCTGCCGGTTGATCCGGCGCTCGGTACGCCGGCCGCGTCGGCCGTGATCTACGGCGGGCTCGACGAGCGCGGGATCGCGTTCGAAGGCGTGCGCGACGCGCTCGCGGTGCCGGGCGCCGACCTGCGCCTGTTCGGCAAACCCGAAAGTTTTGCGAAGCGGCGCATGGGCGTCGCGCTGGCGACCGGCGCGACCGTCGACGAAGCCCGCGAACGCGCGAAGCGCGCCGCCGCGGCCGTCCGGCCCGTGTCGGCCCGTTGACGGAACAAGGAGAGGACGATGGCGCCGATCTGGCTGCGTATCGGAAAGCTGGGCGCCGCGCTGGCGCTGGTCGCGAGTCTCGCGGGTTGCGGCGTCGCGGCCGCACCGTGCCGGGTCGCATCGGCCGGGCTCAAGATCGTGCCGCTCGTCGGCCATCTCGCGGCCGCGCCGACCGACGCGTGTGCCGACGTCATCGATCCCTGACAGCGCGACCCGACGCGAAACCAACAATAACCGCGCGCCCCGCGAGGGCGCGTGTCCACCCGTCTCGTGAGAGGACCTGCATGATTCGCCAAACCGTCGCCGCACTCGCGCTCGCCGGCACCGCCGTTTCCGTTGCGCATGCCGCGCAACTGACCGTCGAAGAGATCGACGCCGATGCGCGCCAGCAGGCCGTCTACCAGTGCGCGAACCAGAAGCAGCCCGTGCGCGTGTCGTACTGGCTCGCCGGCAACGGCCAGAGCTTCGCGCTCGTGCCGGTCAACGGGCGGCAACTGCTGTTCGTCGATACCGTGTCGGCGTCGGGCGCGCGCTATCAGGCCGGCCGCTATACGTGGTGGACGAAGGGCAAGGAAGCGACGCTGCGCGACGAGATCGCCGACCAGAAGGCGCCGCCTCTGCTTGGCGACTGCGTACAGGTCGAGAAGAAAAAGAAGAAGGGCTGAACGCCGGGCGCGATCGCGGATCGTGCTTGCCGGCAGCCTGCCGGCTGCCGGACCTGAAGATTTGGCGTTCGGGCGGGTCGCGGACGCTTGGGCAACGCAATCCGGGATCGGGCCCCTGATATCGCTCGCCGGCCGGTCGGGATAGCCCGATTGGCCGGTTCGCCGACCGCGCGGGGCCGTACGGGCCCGCCGCGCGAACCGCCGTTGCGGCCGTTCGCGGCGTTGTCACGGACAGATGGCCGCGCAGTGCTACAATACGGCCCTTTCCGCCGGCATTCGCGCCGAACGGAGTCCGCACGGCCTGGTGCCCGGCGTTCGCATTGAACCGGTCCCAAGCGCCAGAGCGGCGCCGCGCGGCGCGCCGCGGCTCCGTCTATTTCCGAATTGTGATGAGCGCAGGCCCGGCTGGCCTGACGCACGATGTCCCCGCCGCGCCTTTTGAGCGAAACGCCACCATGTCCGATTCTGTCGCCAAGCCCGTCGACGCAACCTTCGACCAATTCGGCCTTGCCGCCGATATCCTGAAAGCCATTGCGGAGCAGGGGTATACGACGCCGACGCCGATCCAGGCGCAGGCCATTCCGGTCGTGCTCGCCGGCCGCGACGTCATGGGCGCCGCGCAAACGGGCACCGGCAAGACCGCGAGTTTCTCGCTGCCGATCATCCAGCGCCTGCTGCCGCAGGCCAACACGAGCGCGTCACCGGCGCGCCACCCCGTGCGTGCGCTGATCCTCACGCCGACCCGCGAACTTGCCGACCAGGTCGCCGCGAACGTGCACGCGTATGCGAAGCACACGCCGCTGCGCAGCGCGGTCGTGTTCGGCGGCGTCGACATGAACCCGCAGATGGCCGAACTGCGCCGAGGTGTCGAGGTCCTGATCGCGACGCCGGGCCGCCTGCTCGACCACGTGCAGCAGAAGACGGCGAATCTCGGCCAAGTGCAGATCCTCGTGCTCGACGAAGCCGACCGGATGCTCGACATGGGCTTCCTGCCCGATCTGCAGCGCATCCTGAACCTGCTGCCGAAGGAACGCCAGACGCTGCTGTTCTCGGCCACCTTCTCGGCGGAAATCAAGAAGCTCGCGTCGACCTACCTGCGCAACCCGCAGACGATCGAGGTCGCACGCAGCAACTCGACGAACGCGAACGTGACGCAGATCGTCTACGACGTCGCCGAAGGCGACAAGCAGGCGGCCGTCGTGCAGTTGCTGCGCGATCGCGGGCTCAAGCAGGTGATCGTGTTCTGCAACAGCAAGATCGGCGCGAGCCGGCTCGCGCGCAACCTCGAGCGCGACGGCGTGGTCGCGTCGGCGATCCACGGCGACAAGACGCAGATCGAGCGGATGCAGGCGCTCGACGCGTTCAAGCGCGGCGAAATCGAGGCGCTGGTCGCGACCGACGTGGCCGCGCGCGGCCTCGACATCGTCGAGCTGCCGGCCGTGATCAACTTCGACCTGCCTTTCAGCGCGGAAGACTACGTGCACCGGATCGGCCGGACGGGCCGCGCGGGCGCGACCGGCGACGCGCTGTCGCTGTGCAGCCCGAACGAGCGCAAGCAGCTCGCCGATATCGAGAAGCTGATCAAGCGGCCGCTCGAAGTGCAGACGCTCGCGCTCGACAAGCCGGCGCGCCAACGTCACGACGAGCGTGGCAGCGAGCGCGGCGGCGAGCGTGGTGGCGATCGCAACAGCGAGCGCGGTGGCCGGCGCGAGCGCGACGAGCATCGCGGCGCGTCGGGGCGCCGCTCGGCCGGTTCCGAGCGCAGCGGCCATCACCGTCGTCACGACGCGCCGGTCGACGATTTCTTCCTGAAGCCGTATGAACCGTCGGCCGCGGCGAAGCTGTCGGACGACGCACAGCCTGCGCAGCAGCCCGAGAAGAAAGGGCCGAAGCGGCAGGTCGCCGCGCTGCTCGGCGGGTTCGGGATGCCGCGCAAGCCGTCGGCTTAAGCCAGACGGACGTGGTGGTGCGGCGCGCGAGCGCTGCCGGAAAAGCGGGTGCATGCGATAAGCATGTGCCCGTTTTTTATTGGGGCGTGGTTAGGGGGGCGGGTGTCGCGCGGGGCGCCGGCGAGCCGTTCAATCTGCACTCGATCGGCGCGAAACCGACTGGCCCGGTGCGTTAGCCGGCCAGCGGCCCGAAGCGCCGCGCCCACGCAGCCGTCGCGGCCGCGTAGAACGCATCCAGCGTCGTGCCCGCGAGCACGCCATCGGGCGCGAGGCCCAGATGCGCGGCTGCGGCCTGCAGCGCCGGCAGCGGATCGTCGCACTCGAGCGCGGTCGCGCCCGTCTGCTTGCTGAGCTTCTCGCCGTTTGCATCGACGACGACGGGCACGTGCAGATACCGCGGCGTCGGGACGCCGAGGCAGTGCTGCAGATGGATCTGGCGCGCGGTCGAATCGAGCAGGTCGGCGCCGCGCACGACGTGCGTGATGCGCGCATCGGCATCGTCGACGACGACCGCGAACTGATAGGCCCATTGCCCGTCCGCGCGCTTCAGCACGAAATCGCCGACTTCGGTCGCGAGGTTCTGCGATTGCGTGTGTTGCCAGCGGTCGTCGAACGTGACGATCGCGGCGTCGCCGTCCGGTACGCGCAGCCGCCATGCGCGGGCAGGCTTGCCGTGCAGGCCGGTGCGGCAGGTGCCCGGATACGCGAGTGTCGTGTGGCGCTCGTGCGCGGCGCGCAGCGAGTCGGCGATTTCCTTGCGCGTGCAGCCGCACGGATAGACGAGCCCCGCGGCGACGAGCCGGTCGAGCGCGGTCGTGTACGCGGCATCGCGCGTGCTTTGCCAGACGGGCGGCTCGTCGGGCGTCATGCCGAAATGCGCGAGCGTCGCGAGGATGTCGTCGGCCGCGCCGGGTACCGTGCGCGGGCCGTCGAGATCCTCGATACGCACGAGCCATGCGCCGCCGTGTGCGCGCGCGTCGAGCCAGCTCGCGAGCGCGCCGACCAGCGAGCCGAAGTGCAGCGGCCCGGTGGGCGACGGCGCGAAGCGGCCGCGATAGCCGTTCATCGGGGTGCGAGTCGTGCGTTTACGCGGCGCTGGCTGCCTGCGCGCAGGCCGGGCACGACTTGCCGGCCACGTAGCTCGGCGACTGTTGCGCTTCCGGCGTGACGACCGCGCGGCACGCGAAGCACGTGACGTTCTCGGTGGGCTGGAGTTGCGGGTTCAGTGCGGTGCGGTAGTCGAACACGAAGCAGTCGCCGTGATAGTGCGCGCCGCCGACTTCCTCGAAATACTTCAGGATCCCGCCTTCGAGCTGGTACACGTTCTCGATGCCGATTTCCTTCATGTGGATCGCGGCCTTCTCGCAGCGGATGCCGCCCGTGCAGAACGACACGACCGTCTTGCCGTCGAGATCGGCGCGGTTCGCATCGATCACTTCCGGGAACTCGCTGAACTTGTCGATCCGGTAGTCGAGCGCGTCGTCGAACGTGCCGACGTCGACCTCGAACGCATTGCGCGTGTCGAGCATCACGACCGGGCGGCCCGCGTCGTCGTGGCCGCGGTCGAGCCATGCCTTCAGCGTGCGCGCGTCGACGAACGGCGCGCGGCCGAGTTCGGGCTTGATCGCGGGCTTCTTCATCGTGATGATCTCGCGCTTCAGGCGCACGAGCATGCGGCGGAACGGCTGCGAGTCGGACAGGCTTTCCTTGAACTGCAGCGTCGCGAACTTGCCCTCGAACAGCGGATCGTGGCGGATGTACGCAATGAACGCGTCGGCCGCTTCGCGCGTGCCGGCGATGAACAGGTTGATGCCTTCCGGCGCGAGCAGGATCGTGCCGCGCAGGTCGAGTTCGTTGCAACGGGCGGTGACGAGCGGGCGCCATTGCTCGTTCGCGTCGAGCGACACGAAGTGGTAGGCGGCGAGGTTGACGATGGTCATGATGGTCCGACGGGAAAACGGCCGCACGGCGGCCCGCAAAAAAGGGTGCGAAGCCGTGGCGAAGATTCGAAAACCCGTATTATCCCGCAAACCGCGTACGTACCGGCATCCAGCCGTTTGGCCAGCCGCGCGACGTGGCGTCGCGCGCATCGGCCGAACGGCCAGTGCGGGGATTTTTTGGGCAGCCTGCGCGGCGGGGCGGCTACAATAGCGCCCATGTCAGATCCCCGCTTCGTCCATCTTCGCGTTCACTCCGAATTCTCGATTGCCGACGGCATCGTGCGTCTCGACGACATCGTCAAGGCGGCGGCCGCAGACGGTCAGGGCGCGCTCGCGCTCACCGATCTCGGCAACGCATTCGGCCTCGTCCGTTTCTACCAGGAAGCCCGCGGCAAGGGCATCAAGCCGATCGCCGGCTGCGACGTCTGGATCACCAATCCGGACGATCGCGACAAGCCGTCGCGGCTGCTGCTGCTGGTGAAGGACAAGGTCGGCTACCTGAATCTCTGCGAGCTGCTGTCGAAGGCATGGCTCACGAACCAGTATCGCGGCCGCGCGGAACTCGACGCGAGCTGGCTCGACGGCGAACTCGCGCAGGGGCTGCTCGCGCTGTCGGGCGCGCAGCAGGGCGATATCGGGCTCGCGCTCGCGGCCGGCAACGAAGAAGCAGCGCGCCGTCACGCCGAGCGCTGGGCGAAGGTGTTTCCGGGCGGCTTCTACATCGAGCTGCAGCGATACGGCCAGCCGGGCGCCGAGGCGTACATCCAGCAGGCCGCGACGCTCGCGGCGTCGCTGAAGCTGCCGGTCGTCGCGACGCACCCGACGCAGTTCATGACCGACGACGATTTCACCGCGCACGAGGCGCGCGTGTGCATTTCGGAAGGCGACATCCTCGCGAACCCGCGGCGCCAGAAACGCTTCACGACCGACCAGTATTTCCGCACGCAGGACGACATGGCCGCGCTGTTCGCCGACCTGCCGTCGGCGGTGGCGAACACGGTCGAGATCGCGAAGCGCTGCAACCTGAAGCTCGAGCTCGGCAAGCCGAAGCTGCCGCTGTTCCCGACGCCGGACGGCATGTCGCTCGACGACTACCTGGTCCAGTTGTCGAAGGAAGGGCTCGAGACGCGGCTCGCGCAGTTGTATCCGGCCGAAGCCGAACGCGACGCGCAACGCGACACGTACTACAAGCGCCTCGAATTCGAGTGCGGGACCATCACGAAGATGGGCTTCCCGGGCTACTTCCTGATCGTTGCCGACTTCATCAACTGGGCGAAGAACAACGGCGTGCCGGTCGGCCCGGGCCGCGGCTCGGGCGCCGGTTCGCTGGTCGCGTACGCGCTCGGCATTACCGACCTCGACCCGCTGCGCTACAACCTGCTGTTCGAGCGCTTCCTGAACCCGGAACGCGTGTCGATGCCCGACTTCGACATCGACTTCTGCCAGCACGGCCGCGACCGCGTGATCCAGTACGTGAAGGAGAAGTACGGCGCGGATGCCGTGTCGCAGATCGCCACCTTCGGCACGATGGCGGCGAAGGCGGCCGTGCGCGACATCGGCCGCGTGCTCGACCTCGGCTACATGTTCACCGACGGCGTGGCGAAGCTGATCCCGTTCAAGCCGGGCAAGCACGTGACGATCGCCGACGCGATGAAGGAAGAGCCGCAGCTGCAGGAGCGCTACGACCACGAGGACGAAGTCCACCAGTTGCTCGATCTCGCGCAGCGCGTCGAGGGTCTCACGCGTAACGTCGGGATGCACGCGGGCGGCGTGCTGATCGCGCCCGGCAAGCTGACCGATTTCTGCCCGTTGTACACGCAGGGCGACGACGGCGGCGTCGTCAGCCAGTACGACAAGGACGACGTCGAAGCCGTCGGCCTCGTGAAGTTCGACTTTCTGGGCCTCACGACGCTGACGATCCTCGACTGGGCCGAGCGCTACATTCGCCGCCTCGACCCATCGAAGGCCGACTGGTCGCTCGCGCAGGTGCCGCTGGACGATCCGGCTTCGTTCCAGATCCTGAAGAAGGCCAACACGGTTGCGGTGTTCCAGCTGGAAAGCCGCGGGATGCAGGGCATGCTGAAGGATGCGCAGCCCGACCGCTTCGAGGACATCATCGCGCTCGTGTCGTTGTACCGTCCGGGCCCGATGGACCTGATCCCGAGCTTCTGCGCACGGAAGCACGGCCGCGAGAAGGTCGACTATCCGGATCCGCGCGTCGAACCCGTCCTGAAAGAGACCTACGGCATCATGGTCTATCAGGAGCAGGTGATGCAGATGGCGCAGATCATCGGCGGCTACTCGCTCGGCGGCGCCGACTTGCTGCGTCGCGCGATGGGCAAGAAGAAGCCCGAGGAGATGGCCAAGCACCGCGAGATCTTCGCCGAGGGTGCGGCGACGAACGGCCTCACGCGCGAGAAGTCCGACGAGATCTTCGACCTGATGGAGAAGTTCGCGGGCTACGGCTTCAACAAGTCGCACGCGGCCGCCTATGCGCTGCTCGCGTACTACACCGCGTGGCTGAAGGCGCACCATCCGGCCGAATTCATGGCGGCCAACATGACGCTCGCGATGGACGACACCGACAAGGTGAAGATCCTGTTCGACGACTGCGTCGTGAACAACCTCGCCGTGTTGCCGCCCGACATCAACCAGTCGCATTACCGGTTCGAGCCCGTCGCCGAAGCCGACGGCAAGCGCTCGCGCACGATCCGCTACGGCCTCGGCGCGGTGAAGGGCAGCGGCCAGAACGCGATCGAGGAAATCCTGCGCGCGCGCGAGGAAAAGGCGTTCACCGACCTGTTCGACTTCTGCGAGCGGATCGACCGGCGCGTCGTCAACCGCCGCACGGTCGAGGCGCTGATCCGCGCCGGCGCGTTCGATTCGCTGAACGCGAACCGCGCGCAGATGCTCGCGTCGGTGCCGCTCGCGATGGAAGCGGCCGACCAGGCCGAGGCGAACGCGATGCAGGCCGGCCTGTTCGACATGGGCGCCGAGTCGCCGCACGCGCATGCGCTCGTCGATGAACCGGCGTGGGACGACAAGCGTCGCCTGCAGGAAGAAAAGGGTGCGCTCGGCTTCTACCTGTCCGGCCACCTGTTCGACGCGTATCGCGACGAGGTGCGGCGTTTCGTGCGGCAAAAGGTCGGCGACCTGAAGGAAGGGCGCGACAAGCTGGTCGCGGGCATCATCGCATCGCTGCGCACGCAGATGACCCAGCGCGGCAAGATGCTGATCGCGCTGCTCGACGACGGCTCGGGCCAGTGCGAGATCACGATCTTCAACGAGCAGTTCGAGGCGAACAAGGCGCTGTTCAAGGAAGACGAACTGCTGATCGTGCAGGGGCAGGCGCGCAACGACGCATTCACGGGCGGCATCCGTTTCACGACCGACACGGTGATGGATCTCGAACGCGCACGCAGTCGTTATGCGCAGGCCGTGCGGCTGACGATGAACGGCAACGCCGACGCGGCCGCGCTGCGCCGCGTGCTCGAGCCGCACGTGTCGAAGGACGATCCGGCTGCCGCGCCCGCGGTCGAAGCACCCGCGCCGCGCGGCGGCGGGCGTGACGGCGGCCGCCGCCCGCAGGCGCCGCTGCCGAACGGGCTCGCGGTCCAGATCCACTACAGCAACGCGCGGGCGCAAGGCGAAATGCGTCTAGGCGATGCGTGGCGCGTGAAGCCGAGCGACATGCTGCTCGCGGAACTGCGTGCGGCGTTCGACGGCAGTGTGGTCGAAATCACGTACTGACCGTATCCCGGCCGGACGGCTGTCGCGATACGCGGCCCGTCGCATCGCCATCGTGCGGTGCGGCGGGCCGTTTTTGCATCTTCGGGCAGCCGGGTCTTGGGCCGGCCATCCGGACGCTATACAATCCGGCGCAAGCCGCGCTCGCACGCGCGCACACAAACGGGGGCGGATCCATGCGGCGAGCGGCAGCGCGCGAGCAGGCCGTCCCGGAACAGGATGCCGGGGCATCGGCCCGTCGCGACGAAAAAAACTGACAGTCACCACATGACCATGGCCAACAGGAACCCGACCGGGCGGATCCTCGTGATCCGGATTGATTTTCTGGGCGACATGCTGTGCACGACGGCGTTCCTTCGTGCGCTGAAGGAGCGCTGGCCCGGCGCGGAGCTGCATGTGGTCGCGAACCGCTACAACGCGGCCGCGCTGGCCGGAAACCCGGACGTGCACGCGATCCACACGTACGTGTACAGCCGTCAATGCGAACGCAACGACCGTCCCGGGCGGATGCGCGCGTTCTTCGACCGGCTGCGGCTCGTGCGCCGCCTGCGTCGGCTGCGGTTCGACCTCGTGGTCGTGCCGAACGGCGGCATGCATCGCAGCAGCATGCAGTTCGCGCGCCAGCTCCGCGCGAAGGATTGCCGCTGGCACGATGCCGAGACCGAATTCGACGATCGCAAGCCCGAACATGTCGCGCAGCGGCCGATGTGCCATGAGGCGCTGTCGGGGTTCCGGCTCGTGCCCGAACTCGGTCGCGCCGATCTCGACCGCATCGAGCTGTCGGTTCATCCGGACCGCGCGCTGCAGGATGCGTGGTATCGCCTGCTCGGGGAGCGCACGAAGCCGCGCGTCGGACTGTTCGTGTCGAACAAGGCGGCCGAGCGCCGCTGGCCCGCGGACCGCTGGCGCGACCTCGGCGAGCGGCTCGCGCCGTTCGCCGACGTGATCGTGTTCCGCGATCCGGCCATCGGCAAATCTGCCGAGGACGATGCGTGGCGCGACGTGAGCGCGCGCCATGTCGCGCCGTCGTCGGTTGCCGATCTGGTGGCCGCTGCGAGCCTGCTCGACGCAATCGTGTCGGCAGACAGCGCCCCCGTGCATCTCGCGTCGGCGCTTGGCGTGCCCGTCGCCGCACTGTTCGAGGATCGTCCCGAGAAATACCTGCGCTGGCATCCGCTCGGCGTGCCGCACGTGATCCTGCGCGCCGGCGCGACCGTCGATGCGATCGGCGTCGATGCTGTCGAGCGCGCCGTGCGCCATCTGCTGCCGCAGGCCGGGCATTGCGACGCGCCGGTGGCCGATGCGGAACGCGCGCGGCCGGCGGTCGCTGCGACACCCGCGATCCCGACCATCGCTTCGTAGCGCCGGACGCTCCGCGCACGGTGCAAGCGCCGGCGCGCGGGTGCCTGCCGCACCGCGTCCCGCAGGCAGGGCCACATCAGGGCCCCGTCGGCGCGCCATGCACGCCCGGTTCGCCATGCCGCGCCGGCTGCTGCAAAATCCTGTACATTGCCAGCCTTGTTCAGCCAGCTAGACAGACCGATCGCCGTGGCCCTGTTTTCCTCCGCCCGCCCGCCCAGAACCATCCTCGTTGCCGCGCCGCGCCGTATCGGCGACGTGCTGCTGACGACACCGCTCGTGCGTTCGCTGAAGGCCCGCTGGCCCGATGCGCAGATCGACATGCTGGTGTTTCGCGGCACCGAGGGCGTGCTCGAGCACAATCCGGACGTTCGCCGCGTGATCGTCGTCGCGCAGCGCGCGGGATTCCGCGAGCGGCTGCGCGACGCGCTGTCGATGTGGCGTCGCTACGATCTCGCGTGCGCGGCGCTGAGTTCCGATCGGCCGCGTTTCTATAGCTGGTTCGCGGGCCGCAAACGGGTCGGCCTCGTCGATCCGAACCGTGTCACGTGGCTTACGCGGATGATGCTGAACGGGATCGCGATCAATCACCACGAATCCGCGCATACGGTCGTCAGCACGCTCGCGCTCGCCCCCGTGATCGGCATCGAGCCGGTGTCCGAGGTCGTCGCGCCCGGTATCGGCGACGATCCCGCGCGGCGCGCGCGCTTCGACGCATGGCTCGCGGCGTCGCCGGCGATCCGCGACGGCAAGCCGCTGGTCGTCCTGCATCCGTATCCGATGTTCCGATACAAGCAATGGCGGCTCGAGGGCTGGGTCGAGATGATCCGCTGGCTGCGCGAGCACGGCTTCGCGGTCGCGTTGTCGGGCGGTCCGGCCGATCGCGAACGCGAGTATGCGGAGCAGGTCGCGGCCGAGGCGGGCGGCGACGTGCTGAACCTGGTCGGCCGCCTCACGTTCGGCGAAAGCGCGGAGCTCGTGCGGCGCGCGCGCCTCTTCATCGGGCCGGACACCGGCGCGACGCACGTCGCGGCTGCAACGGGCACCGACACGATCGCGCTGTTCGGCCCGTCCGACCCCGTGCGCTGGGGGCCGTGGCCGCAGCACTGGCCCGCGACCGAGAATCCGTGGGCGCTGCGCGGCTCGGGGCGGCACGGGAACGTGTGGCTGTTGCAGGGGGAGGGCGATTGCGTGCCGTGCCGGCACGAGGGCTGCGAGCGCAAGGTCGACAGCCGCAGCGATTGCCTCGCCAATCTCGGCGCGCAGCGCGTGAAAGCCGCGGCGGCCGAGATGCTCGGGCTGACTCCGCCGGGCCTGGCCGACGCCGTTGTCGACACGTCGCGACTGCATCGCGCCGGATCGGACTGACGACCGACGCGCGGAAGACGCGCGTTTTTTCTTCGCTTTTCGGGGGGCTTGTTTCTCGACGAGCCGCGCTGACGGCGCGCAGCCCGCTCGCTTTGACGGCGGGCCGCCGCGGCCGCCGAAGCTGGAGCCGGCAGCGGGGCGTATGCCGTCGTGCGTTACGCGCTGCGCCGGATCGCCGACGTCTCGCGCGGCAGCGCCTCGCTGCGCTCGCCGCAACCGAGCAGGATGCCTGCCAGCAGCACGATCAGGTGCCCTTCCGCGAAGTCGAGCAGCAGCGAATTCGCGAGACTGCCGATCGTGAAGATCGCGAGCCATGCGAGCAGCAAGTGCCGCGAGCGCGGATCGAGCGTGCGGCTGCCGCGCGCGATCTGCACGATCAGGTTGACGAACAGCAGTACGCCGAGCGAGCCGAGTTGCACGGCCATCAGCAGGTATTCGTTGTGCGGGTTCGACGTGAGCTGGCCCTCGGCGGCCGTCTTGCCGGCCGTGAGCTTCTCGAATTCGAACTCGAGGCCGCCCGCGCCGTAGCCGATCACGGGGCGCTGGCGATACAGCTCGAGCCCCTTCTTGTACCACTCGAGGCGCAGCCCGGTCGACGTGGCCGCATCGCTCTGCCGGTATTGCTGCACTTCCGACACGACTTTCACGAGCCGGCCGTCGTGAACCGTGCACGCGGCGACGACGAGCGCGACACCGGACAGCACGAGCACGCCGGCGGCGAGCCCCGCGCGCAGCGCCGATTGCCGGCGCAGCAACAGCACGAAACGCACGGCGACGACGAGGATCAGCAGCAGCGCGATGACCTGCCCCGTGCGCCCCTGCAGCATCACGAACACGTTGACGAGCGACCACGCGGCAACCCCCGCATAGGCGGCGCGCCACAGCGTCGTGCGGGCCGCCAGGGCCAGATCGGCCGCCTGGTAGAACAGCAGCGCGCCGAACATGCCGGCGGCGATGTGGTTCTTGAACACCCACGCGCGCGACAGCGGCAGTTGGGTCGCGTGCGCGGGCCCGATCGCGGTCAGCCCGAGATAGTTGGTCGTCGACAGCAGCAGGATCACGCACAGCGTGCCGAACCAGCAGCGCCGCACGATCGGCGCCCAGTTCGAATGACGGAACGCGAGCACGGCGAAGGGCAGCAGCAGCAGCTTGTCATACTTGCCGACCCAGCTCCACGCCTTGTTGTGCGGTGCGACCGTATACGCGACGCTGGCGGCCAGCGCGGCGAGGACCAGCAGCGCCGCGAGCGAAGCCGGGTCGGTCACGAACGAGCGAAGATCGCGCCAGAATTCGGGGGAGATCACGAGCGCGACGGCGAACAGCCCGCAGAAGACGTTGGTCAGCGCGGTCGAGACCGGCACCATGCAGAGCGCGGCGACGGCGAATGCGCGGGCAGCGGTCAGGCGCCGCGTGGCGGGAGCGGAAAACGAAAGCATCGGAACCTGTCGAATGGACGAATGCGGCTTGCGGACATCATGCTCGCGCCGCGCGTCCCGGCGGGAGCCTCGGGACGAACGGCGCAGTATACGCGAAGCAGGGCAGGTTTCTGTGTCGTTTTGGGGGGCTGATCAGCTGAATGCGCGCTTGATCCGCGAACGCAGCAGCGCGCGCTTCAGGCGCCCGGCGACAGCCGGCGTGTCGAGTGCGATGCGCGTGCCGGCCGGTTCGCCGCGATGCAGGTAGTAGCGGTCGAACGTGGCCTGGGTCATGCCCCATTTGTTGAGGAACTGGCGGCGGCCGTCGTTCTTGACGATCTTGCCCGTGCTCTTCTGCTGGAAGTGGTAAACGAGGCTGTCGCCGACGCCGAGGAAGATCCGGCAGCCGGCGTCCCAGAATTTCATCGAGAAGTCGTTGTCGCTGCTCATGCCGGGCGACAGCTCGCTGCTGTAGCCGCCGATGCGGTTCCACCAGTCGCGGTGCACGAGCGTCGGCGGCCAGGTCGACCCGAGCCAGTCCGCGCGCGCGAGACGCGGGGTTGCCTCGACGAGGCCCGCGGCGTCGAAATGCTCGGCGTCGCGGCCGAAATTGCTGACGACGACGCACGGGTTGCGCGTGTCGACCGGCTCCACCATTGTGCCCGACAGCATGAAGAGGTCGGTCGGCATCTGTTCGATGCGGCGCACGAGCGCCCTGTCCCAGCCGGGACAGCAGAACATGTCGTCGTTCATGTAGACGACGTAGTCGCGCGTCGCGCGCGCGGCGGCCAGGTTCACTGCATGGCAGATGCCGATGTTGGTCGGCGATGCGGTGTGCTCGATCCCTTCGCTGCGCACCCAGTCGAGCGTGCCGTCCGAGCCGTCGTTCACGTGCACGATGATCTGGTGGTCGTACGCGGAGTGGCGGCGCAAGCTGTCGACGACGAGCTTGAGGTACGGCAGGTTGTTCCAGGTCGGGATGATGATGGAGAACATGGCGGTCGGATTCGGTGGTCGTCGTGGCGGGCGGTGCGCGGTGCAGCCGCTCGGGCGCGCGCGGCGCGGGCAGCCCGGCATTGTAACGCCGGGCCGGCCGCGTACAGGCGGCGTGCAGGAGCGCGCGCTCAGCGCGCCGGTTCGTGGCCGAGCTTCAGGAAGCGGTAATACACGGTTTCGGCGTTGAACACGGCGATCATGAAGCCCGCGCGGCCGTCGAGGAACCCGCGCCGCAGCACGTAGGTGCGCACGAACGCCCAGGCGCCGCGCGCGAGCGCCTTGCCGAAGCCGCCGCGCTGGCCGGCCGCGCGGCGCTGGCGCGCGCCGGCCGTCGAATACGCGTCGAGCTTGCGCACGACGGTTTCGAAGTCTTCGTACGAGTAGTGCAGCAGCTTGCCGGGCAGGCGCTGTGCGGCGGTATCGAACACGAGACGCTCGTGCACGAGATCGTCCGAGAAGCGCGCGGTGCCGCGCCGGAACAGGCGCGGCACCCAGTCCGGATACCAGCCGCTGTGATGGATCCACTGGCCGCAGAAGCTCGACAGCCGGTCGAGCGCATAGACCTGCGCGGCCGGCGCGCGGATCGCGTCGCGGATCGACTGCGCGAGTTCCGGGCTGACGACTTCGTCGGTATCGAGCGACAGGATCCAGTCGGTGCCGAGCGCGTCGAGCGCGCGGTTCTTCTGCGGGCCGAAGCCCGGCCAGTCGCGCTCGACGATCACGCGCGCGCCGTGCGCCTGTGCGATCGCGACCGTATCGTCGGTGCTGCCGCCGTCGATGACGACGACATCGTCGGCGAACGACAGCGCCGCGAGGCACTGGGCGAGCCGCGCGGACGCGTTGAGGGCGATGAGGGCGACGCCGAGGGAGGGTTCAGCCATGAAATCGTCGGAAAGGCGGAGAAAACGGTGAGCGGCAGTATACCCGCGGCCCGGCCGCGGGCCGCCGGCCGCCCGTCGCATCGGCCTTGCCCGTGCCGGCGGGGGCGGTGCAGCTATAATGTTGAGCCCTTTTCGGCACCCGCCCGACAAGGGCGAAATCCCGGGCGGCCACGCGCCGGGCGCCGCATCGCGGCTCAAGAAGGATTGCCTTGGAAACCCAGAACACTCTTCGCAAACCGATGGACGGCAGCGGCACCTCGCCGGTCACGGTCCTCAAGCGCCTGTGGCCGTACATCCGTCCGCTCATTGGCATCGTGGTGCTCGCCGTGATGACGATGGGCGTCGTCGCGGCCACCGAAGCCGGCATTCCTGCGCTGCTCAAGCCGCTTCTCGACCACGGCTTCGGTGTGCACGGCAGCGACAGCGCGAAATGGTACGTGCCGATCGCGGTGATCGGCCTCGCGCTCGTGCGCGGCGTATCGCAGTACGCATCGAATTACCTGCTCAACTACGTATCGAACCGCATCCTGCTGCAACTGCGGCTCGAGATGTTCCAGCGGATGCTCCACACGGGCGCGTCGTTCTTCCAGCGCGAAACCGCGAGCACGGTGATCAATGCGATCGTGTTCGAGGTCAACCAGATCCTGTCGGTGCTGACGGGCGTGATGGTGACGCTCGTGCGCGATTCGCTGACGGTCATCTTCCTGCTCGGCTACCTGTTCTACCTGAACTGGCGGCTCACGCTGATCGTCGCGGTGATCCTGCCCGGCATCGGCTGGCTCGTCAGCAAGATCAACCGCCGCCTGCGCCGCCTGAACCGCGAGCACCAGACGCTGACCAACGAGCTGTCGTACATCGTCGAGGAGACGGTCGGCGGCTACAAGGTCGTCAAGGTGCACAACGGCGAAGCGTACGAGATGGACCGCTTCACCGCGATGAGCAAGCGCCTGCGCGGCTATGCGATGCGGATGACGATCTCGGGCGGTCTCGCCCAGCCGCTCACGCAGTTCCTTGCGTCGATCGCGCTCGCGGTCGTGATCACGATCGCGGTCGTGCAGTCGACCAACGACCAGACGACGGTCGGCGGCTTCGTCGCGTTCGTCACGTCGATGCTGCTGGTGATCTCGCCGCTCAAGCACCTGATCGACGTCAACCAGCCGCTGCAGCGCGGGATGACGGCCGCCGAACTGATCTTCGGGCTGATCGACGAGCCGGCCGAGCCGCAGGGCGGCGGGCGGCCGCTGCCGCATGCGCGCGGCGAAATCGAGTTCCGCAACGTGTCGTTCGACTATGGCGCGACCGAGCGGCCGACGCTCGACCGCATCTCGTTCAAGGTCGCGCCGGGTGAAATGATCGCGCTCGCGGGCCCGTCCGGCAGCGGCAAGACGACGCTCGTGAACCTGCTGCCGCGCTTCTTCGACCCGACGGACGGCGCGATCATGGTCGACGGCGTGGCGGTTTCCGACTACGACCTCCACGCGCTGCGCGGGCAGATGGCGATGGTCAGCCAGGACGTCGTGCTGTTCAACGACACGATCGCCGCGAACGTCGCATACGGGCAGACGCCCGACCGCGCGCGCGTGCAGGCCGCGCTCGAGGCCGCGAACCTCGCCGATGCGGTCGCCGCGATGCCCGACGGGCTCGACACGCTCGTCGGCGGCAACGGGATGCGGCTGTCCGGCGGCCAGCGCCAGCGGCTCGCGATCGCGCGCGCGATCTACAAGGACGCGCCGATCCTGATCCTCGACGAAGCGACGTCGGCGCTCGATTCGGAATCGGAGCGCCACGTGCAGGCCGCGCTCGAACGGCTGATGGAAGGTCGCACGACGCTCGTGATCGCGCACCGGCTGTCGACGATCGAGCGCGCGGACCGCATCCTCGTGCTCGAGGCCGGCAAGATCGTCGAAGAGGGCAGCCACGACGAACTGCTGCGCCACGGCGGCCTCTACGCGCACCTGCACCGGATCCAGTACCAGCAGCAGGCGGCTTGACGCACGTTCCGTTCGCGTCAGACCGGTGTGCTAGTCTTCATCGGGCGGGCCCAGTCGTTTCGCACCACGTGACAACACGGAGGGAAGGCACGATGAAGAAGATGCACAGCATGATGCTGGCCGCGCTGATCGCGGCAGGTTGCGCCGCGCCGGCCGCGATGGCGCAGGATCACGACAACTACGACAAGCACGATAACCACGGTGGTCACGGCATGCACCGCGGCCACGGCCCGAAACACATGCCGCCCGGCCAGGCGATGCACCGCGAGGACGACGTGCCGCCGCGCTGGGCTGACCAGCCGCGCCGCGACTGGCACAAGGGCGACCGGTTGCCCGACGAATTCCGCGACCGCCAGTACGTGATCGACGACTGGCGCGGCTACCATCTGAGCCCGCCGCCGCGCGGTTATCAGTGGGTCGGCGTGGGCGGCGATCACCTGCTCGTGCAGATCGGCTCGGGCATCGTGCTGCAGATCGGCCAGTAACGTTTCCCGCCGTTTATCCTGTTGCCGGGCGCGCGCCCGGCAACCGCGTCACTTTGCCGCCGCGCGGCGGAACCAGCGCCGCTCGATTCTCGACATCGCCCAGCACACGCCCAGCGCACACACGGTACCGAGCGTCACCTCGCCGAGCCGCATCAGCGGAATGTCCCACAGCGGGCCGTTGCCCGGAAACAGCAGCACGATCGTCGCGGTCACGCCGCCGAGCCGTGCCGCGCTGCCGACGTTCAGGCACCAGCAGCAGACGATCGTGAGCGCGACCGCGAGCGCATAGGCGACGAGGCGATCGCCGCCGAGCGCGGCGCCCGCGAAGCCGAGCACGCCGCCGATCATCGCGCCGATGAACTGGTCGCGGGACAGCGACATCGTGTCCGAGTAGTTGTGCTGCGTGACGGCGATCGCGGTGACCGCCGCCCACACGGCCTGCTCGGTGTGCAGCGCACGCCCGATCGTGTACGCGAGGCACGCGCCGCAGACGGCCTGGATGGCCATCAGCACGCCTTGCACGAAACGCTCGCTGAAGGTCAGCCCCTTGAACAGATCGAAGATCGACTGCTGGATCTGCTGGCGGGCTTCGTTGAGTGTCCTGATCGTATCCATCGTGAGTCGGCCAAGAAGCGGGTAACGGCGGCGCGCTGCGCTCAGTGCGCCTGTTTGGGCGACGCGGCGGCCGGCTCGTCGGCCGCTGCGTCGCCGTTCTCGACGCGCGTTTCGGGCATCACGAGCCAGACCAGCAGCACCGCGAGCGCACCCGCGCCCGCGAGCCCGAAGAAGCTGACCGCGTTGCCGAAGTGATCGGCGACGTAGCCGGCCGCGGCCGTGCTGAGCGTCGCGCCGATCCCGGCCGCGAGCCCGAACAGCCCGATACACAGGTTATAGCGGCCCTTGCCGCCCGCGACGTCGGCCGCGATCAGCGGCAGCATCACGCCGAACACGGCGGCGCTGATGCCGTCGAGCATCTGTACCGGCACGAGCAGGTACGGGCTGCTCACGCCGGCGAACAGCAGCGCGCGCACCGGCAGCGCGGAGAAGCCGAGCAGCAGGATCGGCCGGCGCCCCCAGCGTTGCGCGGAGCGGCCGACCCATGGCGACAGCATCGCGACGATCGCCTGCGGCACGATGATGCACGCGGCGATCACGAGCTGCACGTTCTCGCCCATCCCGGCCGTGACTTCGCCGGCCGCGAGGTTGAGCATCGCCGCGTTCGACAGGTGGAACAGCACGACGCACGCCGCGAAGATCAGCATCCGGCGGTCGCGCAGCAGTTCGAGCAGCGTTTCGCGTTCGCCGGCTTCGTCGTGAGTGCCGTGATCGTCGGGCTTCGACGATTGCGGGATCACCTCGTGCGTCGGCTGGATCATCGCGAGCGCGAACAGCGCGGGCAGCGCCAGCACCGCGGTCAGCCAGAACACCGCGCGCGCGGAGAAGTATTCGCCGGTGAGCCCCATCAGGCCCGCTGCGACCGCGCTGCCGATCGATGCCCAGCGTGCGTTGCGGCCGAGCCGGTCGCCGAGGTCCGCGCGGCCGACGAGCGAGAACGAGATCGCGGCCATCGCCGGCACGAGCATGCAGCTCGCGAAACCGTGGAACACCTCGGCGGCGATCACCGGCACGATCGTCGGGCTCGACGCGAGCAGCACCGCGGACAGGATGATGGCCGCGATCGCCCACGCGGCCGCGCCCTTCTTGTTCTTCAGCGCATCGACGGCCGCGCCGCCCGGCACCTGGCTGACCATCGCGCTGATCGTGCCGATCGACAGCACCATGCCGATCTCGCCCTGCGTCCACTTGTGCGACGCGAGGTAGGACGCGATGAACGGACCGAACCCTGTTTGAACGTTTGCAACGAAGAAGTTGAGCCAGTCGAGGGACCGGAGACTGCGTACGCTGACGGAATGCTTGATCGTCATCGGGTGGCACTCGCAGACGAAGCCGGCACGGGGGCGGCAGGGGGCGGCGAGACCGCGACGATCGGCTTGTCGGCCGCGTAGGGCGGCGACGCCTTGATCTGCGCGTCGTTCAGGTCGAGTTGCGGATGCAGCGCCTTGTCGCGCGTGACGAAGCGCAGCGCGGCCCAGTTCGCGGCGATCGAGCGGCGGTCGGTATTGACGAGCCCGCCGAGGTCGAGCACGACGGCCTGCGGTTGCGCGGCGCGGTCGATCAGCACGTCGACGATGCGGCCGATCTTCGTGCCGTTCGGGCGCTCGACATCGCTGTCGAGCATCGGCAGCCGCGTCGCGGGCGACGCCGCGGCGGAGCCCGACAGCGGCACGGCCTTCGGCCGCGCGGCCGGTGGCAGGTCACCCGACGGCACGTCGAGCACGATCGGCTCCTGTTTGCCGCCCGGCGTGAAGCGGAACACGTTCCACGGGAAGATGACCTTGCGGTCGCCGACGCCCATGAAGCCCTGCAGGTTGACGATCATCTCGTGCGGCTTGCCGCTCGCGTCGGTGACCATGTCGACCGCGCGGCCGATCACCTTGCCGTTGCGGCGCGCGACTTCGCTGTCGAGCAGCGCATGGATCTGGGTGCGGTCGAGCACGCGCGTCGCGACGAGCGGCGCGGGCGGCGGGGGCGGCGGCGTAGGCGTTTCCGGGCGCTGCACGGGCTTCGGGCGCGTCACCTCGCGATGCGGCTTCTTCGGCGCTTCCGGTTCTTCCGGCTGCGTCGGCGCCGGCACGGGCGGCATCGTCAGCGGCTCGCCGGCGGTTTCCTCGACGGGTTCGACGAGCGCCTCGCTGATCGGCGCGGGCGGATTCTGGACCGGCAGCAGCCCGCAGCCGGACAGCAGCACGGCGGCGGCGAGAATCGGGAAGACCGTCGACGACGGAAACGACTTGCGGGATGCGGGAAACGGAAGTCCGCCGCTCATTGACACTCACTCCATGGGTCGGGGGCGGCCCGAGGGCACGCGGCTGGCGATGGATGGCGGGTGCGGGCGGCGCACCACGCGAGGTGAGAGTTTAACGTGTCTTGCTTTCAGGACCGATTTCGATGGCCGATTGGAGGCGGACTGTCGGGAAAAGGAAGGGATCGGAGGCGGGGCCGGGGATGCCGAATGACGGTTGACGATGCGGCTGAGGCCGAGGCCGAGGCCGAGGTTGAGGTTGAGGTTGAGGTTGAGGCTGCGGCTGAGGCTGAGGCTGAGGCTGAGGCTGAGGCTGAGGCTGAGGCTGAGGCTGAGGCTGAGGCTGAGGCTGAGGCTGAGGCGCCCGACCGTCGACGACGATGCGGGCGCCGCGCGAGCCGGCGGCTTATTTGACCAGCGCGCCGAGCGTCGTCGTCACGGGCGCGAGCACGCCGCCGCCCGTCTTCGAGATTGCGCCGGTGCTGCCCGTCAACCCCGCGACGGGCGAGCCGCCGGCCGCACCCGACACTGCTCCCGTCACGGTGCCGACCGCCGACGTGAGCGCGCCAGCCGGGTTGCTGCCGCCCGTCGCGCCACCGAGCGCGCCCGTCGACAGGAGCCCCGTGACCGGCGCGAGCGGATTCGTCGCGGCGCCGCCACCGCCGAGCAGCGTCGTGCCCGCGGTCGCTACCGTGTTGCCGGTCGCCGTCACGACGTTGCCGACGCCGGTCGTCACCGGATTGCCGCCGGTTTTCGCGATCGTCGTGCCGGCGTTCGCGACGCCGTTGCCGATCGTCGTCACGAGGTTCGTGAGCGGCGCGCCGAGCGGCGTGCTCGACGCGACGGTCTGCGTGACCGACCCGACCGTCGACGTGATCGGCGTGATCGCCGAGCTGGCGGCGCCCGTGACCTGCGCGACGGGGCCGGTCGACAACTGCGTGCCGAGCGTCGCGCCGCCGCCCGCGATCGTATTGCCGAGCGTCGTGATCGCGCCGCCGACGGGCGACGTGACGGGCGCGAGCGGTGCCAGCGCCGACCCGCTGGCGCCGAGACTCGACACGACGCCGCCCGTCGCGGCGACCGCGTTGCCGAGGTTCGTGGCCACGCCGCCCGTGCTCGCGACCGTCGTGCCGACCGGATTCGACGACGCGCCGAGCTGGCCGAGCCCGGACCCGACGCCGTTGCCGAGCGTCGTGACGGCCGCGCCGGCGTCCTGCACGACGGTGCCGAGCCCCTGTGTGGTCGCCGCGTTCGTGCCCGGCAGCGACTGGCCGGCGATCGCCGTGCCGACGCCGGATACGGCGCCGCCCGCGGCCGTCACGATATTGCTCGACGTATCGATCGTCTGGCCGAGCGCATTGGCCGAGGTGCCGGTGCCCGAGGTGCCGCCGGAGCCGCTGCCGGTGCCGCCGACGGTCGAGCCGCTCCCCGACCCGCTGCCGGAGCCGTTGCCCGTGCCGTTGCCCGTGCTCGTGCCGCCGGTCGCGGCCGTCGTATTGCCCGAACCCGATCCGCCGCCGGTGCCCTGGCTCAGCGAGCCGGAGCCGCCGCACGCGGACAGCGACATCAGCGCCGCAACGCCCGCCGCGACCATGATCATTCGGAGTCCTGCTCGATGGGTGTTCGGCGTGTTCATGTCGTCCTCGTATCGATTGAAGGGTTGGGTCAGGCGGCCTTCGCGTGCGCCGACGTGTCGTCGCTACGGTGGGGAAGCGGTCGGCGCATCGTTGGTTGTCTCCCTGATCGACCTGTCGCCGTGTCGCCTTTTCGCCTGTACCGGAAGCCGGAACACCTGTCGGGCGGGCGGTTTGCATTCTTTCGTATTGCTTGCCGATCGCGCCGGAAAACACCGGATTCCTGGCGATCAGAGTAGGTCCGCCGGTGTGAGACGTCCTTTAACGATCGTTAAATTGAAGTAAACGTCCGATTCACTGCCGGAATCGGGGTAATCACGGTCGACGCGGCGCGAATCGCGTGAGTCGGTGCCGGTCGCGCGGGTGTCGGGCGACGGGGAAGGGAGGGAGAGCGGGAGAGGAGGCGGTGCACGCAGGCGCCGGCCCGGCCCGCCGTCATGGCGGGCCGGCGCGGGCGCTGCCCGATGCAGGGCGAAGCCGGAAAGTCAGGCGTCCGGATACCACGCGTCGGTGAATTCGCTGACCTTGACGTCGGTCAGTTCCGGCCGTGCGGCCAGCCAGCCGCGCACGATCTCGCGATCGGCGTCGGTCGTCGTGCCGCGCGGCGCGCCGGAGATCACGTACGCGCCGATACCTTCGTCCGCGGACGCAACGGTCAGCAGCCCGTTCGCTTCGACGAAGTCGATGAACGCGTCGATCAGTTCGCCGCGTTCGAGGTCGGTCATCTCGTTGCGGTAATGCGCGGTCGCGTTGAACGCGAGTTCCTGGAATTCGCCGATGTGGAGTTTCTTGCGCTGGCGGCGGTTGTGGCCTTGGCTCATGGTGCGTGATGAATACGAAAAGGGTAAATGAAAGGGCGGCGGCGGGCGCTGGCGCGGGATGCGCGAGCGGCCCGGGCGCCGCATCGAAGCGCCGCGCGGCGATGCCGGCGGCGGATGGGCGGAACCTTACATCAGCACGATATCGTACTGCTCCTGGCTCAGGTTCGATTCGACCTGCAGCGACACCGGCTTGCCGATGAAGTCGATCAGCATCGCGAGATGCTGCGACTCCTCGTCGAGGAACAGGTCGATTACCTGCTGCGCGGCGATCACGCGGAATTCGCGCGGGTTGAACTGCCGCGATTCGCGCAGGATCTCGCGCAGGATGTCGTAGCACACGGTGCGCGACGTCTTCACCTGGCCCTTGCCCTGGCAGGTCGGGCACGGCTCGCACAGCACGTGCGCGAGCGATTCGCGCGTGCGCTTGCGCGTCATCTCGACGAGCCCGAGCTGCGAGAAGGTATTGACCGTCACGCGCGTGCGGTCGCGCGACAGCGCCTTCTTCAGCTCGGACAGCACCGCGTCGCGATGCTCGGCGTTCTCCATGTCGATGAAGTCGATGATGATGATCCCGCCGAGGTTGCGCAGCCGCAGTTGCCGCGCGATCGTGTGCGCGGCCTCGAGGTTGGTCTTGAAGATCGTGTCGTCGAAGTTGCGTGCGCCGACGTAGCCGCCGGTGTTCACGTCGATCGTCGTCATCGCTTCGGTCTGGTCGATCATCAGGTAACCGCCCGACTTCAGGTCGACGCGGCGCGACAGCGCACGCTGGATCTCCGTCTCGATGTTGTACAGGTCGAACAGCGGCCGCTCGCCCGTGTAGTGGTGCAGCTTCGGGCTCACGGCCGGCGTGAACTCGGACGCGAATTCGGAGAGGCGCTGGTACGTCTCGCGCGAATCGACCTGGATGCGCGTCGTGTCGTCGTTCGCGAAATCGCGCAGCACGCGCTGCGCGAGATCGAGATCCTGGTACAGCAGGCTCGTCGCCGGCAGCCGCTGCGCAAGCCCTACGATCGTCGCCCACGTCTTGCGCAGGTACGTGACGTCGCCGGCCAGTTCGTCGGAGGTCGCATCCTCGGCGATCGTGCGCACGATGTAGCCGCCTTTCTCGTCCGGCGGGATCACGGCCGTCAGGCGCGCGCGCACGGCCTCGCGCTCGGCCTCGCTCTCGATCTTCTGCGAGATGCCGATATGCGGCTCCTGCGGCAGGTAGACGAGCGTGCGGCCCGCGATGCTGACCTGCGTCGACAGCCGCGCGCCCTTCGTGCCGATCGGATCCTTGATCACCTGGACCATCAGCGTCTGGCCTTCGAACACGGTCTTCTCGATCGGCTGGTGCGGCGTGTTCGATTGCGACTCGCCGGCGAGGCGCGGATGCCAGATGTCGGCGACGTGCAGGAATGCCGCGCGCTCGAGGCCGATGTCGATGAACGCCGACTGCATGCCGGGCAGCACGCGCACGACCTTGCCGAGATAGATGTTGCCGACCCGCCCGCGCGACAGCGTGCGCTCGACGTGAAGCTCCTGCACCGCGCCTTGCTGGACGAGTGCGACCCGCGTTTCCTGCGGCGTGAGGTTGATCAGGATTTCTTCGTTCATGGCGGGCTCAGAAGGCGACACGCGCGGCGCGCAACAGCGCCGCGGTCTCAAAAAGGGGCAGACCCATGATACCCGAATGGGAACCGTCGATCCGCTCGATGAATTCGGCCGCGCGCCCCTGGATCGCGTACGCGCCGGCCTTGCCGAACGGCTCGCCCGTTTCGACGTAGCGCGCGTATGCGTCGCGCGATGCCGCCGCGAAGCGCACCGACGAGCGCGACAGCGCGGGCGGCAGCAGTTCGCCGCCGGCATCGATCACGGCGACGGCGGTCAGCACCGCGTGTTCGCGGCCCGCGAGGCGCGTCAGCATCGTGAGTGCGTCGTCGGCGTCCGCGGGCTTGCCGAGGATCGCGCCGTCGATCGTGACGGTTGTATCGGCAACCAGCACCGGC